>CALPNT020000057.1 GCA_943325005.2 Bifidobacterium breve
CCGATTTCATCTTGGCCCCGGTGTCGGTTTCGGTGGCCGGCCCCATCGGCGTAATCAATGAAGGCAACACCGGCAGCTCCGCTCACACCTTCACGGTGAGCCTGAACACCGCGGCGTTGGTCAACATCACGACCAACTGGGCTGTCACTGGCACCGGCGCCAACGCTGCCAGTGCCGCCGATTTCACCGGCAACGCCTTACCCCGCGGCACAGTCACGATTGCTGCGGGTCAAACCAGTGCCACCATCACGGTGAACGTGGCCGGCGATACCACCGTCGAGCAGAGCGAAACGTTCCTGTTGACGCTGTCCAACCCGGTGGGCGGCAACGTCAACCTGGGCACCGCCAGCGCCACCTCCACCATCGTCAATGACGATGTTCTGGTCGGTCAGGTGTTGAACGGCAATGGCAACTGCAACACCATCACTGGAACTGCCGGCAACGACACCATGGACGGCGCAGGCGGTAACGACAGCCTCAACGGCTTGGCAGGTGACGACAGCCTCTCGGGCGGAACCGGCAACGACACCCTCAACGGTGGTACCTTCAACGACACCCTCATCGGTGGTGCCGGCCTCGACAGGCTCACGGGCGGCCTTAACAACGACACCTTCGTTTACACCTTGACCAGCGATTCACCTGTCGGGAATAACCGCGACGTCATCGTTGACTTTGTATCGGGGCTTGACAAGGTTGATGTCTCCGCGATTGATGCCAACACGAACACGGGAGGCAACGGAACCTTCATCTTCATCGGTGCCGGTGCCTTCACCGGTCTCGGCCAGGCCCGCTACGCCGGGGGCCTGCTTGAGTTCAACAACACCGGTAATAACGGTGCTGACATGCAGATTGCTCTGACCGGAGCACCCACCCTGCTGGGGACCGATATCCTCCTCTGACCCCGATCAGCGGCGATCAGGATCCGCCCGGACCCTGATCGCCCTGGTTCCTTCAACAGGTCTGAATCCAGAGTCGGTGGCTCTCGTGTTTGGCACGAGAACCACCGATTTTTTGTTGGCTCCCCTGCCGGGCCAGCAGCGCGTGGCCCTGGCCCAGGGCAAGAACAGGCCATCGCGCCGCTCGCCACCTTGAGCCGCCCTTGCCAGAAGCTTGGGGCCAGGCTGGCTTCGGCAGCCCCAGCCGAGCGGCAACGGCAAACCAAGCAAGGGCTGCCAAGCCCAGATCCAATCGCCCAGGGGGCCAACCGCCTGATTCAGCACCCAACAGTCAGCCGCGGCGCCTCGCCTTGGCGCCACGTCGGACGGGCTAGAGCCGTCCAAACCTGTGTGCCATCCCCCACCGGCCCAAACCTGGCTGGGCGGCCATTTCTACACTCCTGCGATCACCCTTGCACGGGCCTGTGGCTTTCCCCTGGCTGAGCGCCTCGATCCTCTTTCCGATCTCGGCTTCCCTGCTGATCCCCTTCATCCCCGACAAGGGGGATGGCAAACAGATCCGCTGGTTTGCCCTCGGCATCGCCCTGGTCACCTTCCTGCTGACCGTGGGCGGCTACCTCAACGGCTATGACCCGGCGGTGGCAGGGCTGCAGCTGGTGGAGCGGGTGCAGTGGCTGCCGGATCTGGGCCTGGCCTGGTCGGTGGGCGCCGACGGCCTCTCGATGCCGCTGATCCTGCTGACCAGCTTCATCACGGCGCTGGCGGTGCTGGCGGCCTGGCCGGTCACCTTCAAGCCACGGCTCTTCTACTTCCTGATCCTGGCGATGGATGGCGGCCAGATCGCCGTGTTCGCCGTGCAGGACATGCTGCTGTTCTTCCTCTCCTGGGAGCTGGAGCTGCTGCCGGTCTATCTGCTGCTGGCGATCTGGGGCGCCAAAAAGCGCCAGTACGCCGCCACCAAGTTCATCCTCTACACAGCCGGCGGCTCGGTGTTCATCCTGCTCGCCGCCCTGGCCATGGGCTTCTACGGCGGCGGCACCCCCAGCTTCGAATACACAGCCCTGGCCGCCAAGGAATTCGGCACCGGCTTCCAGGTGCTCTGCTACGCGGGCCTGCTGATCGCCTTCGGCGTCAAGCTGCCGATCGTGCCGTTGCACACCTGGCTGCCCGATGCCCATGGCGAAGCCACGGCACCGGTGCACATGCTGCTGGCCGGCATTTTGCTCAAAATGGGCGGCTATGCCCTGCTGCGCTTCAACGTGCAGATCCTGCCGGTGGCCCATGCCCAGTTCGCGCCGCTGCTGGTGGTGCTGGGGGTGGTGAACATCATCTATGCCGCCCTCACCTCCTTCGCCCAGCGCAATCTCAAACGCAAGATCGCCTACAGCTCGATCAGCCATATGGGCTTCGTGCTGATCGGCATCGGCAGCTTCAGCGCCCTGGGCACCAGCGGGGCGATGTTGCAGATGGTGAGCCACGGCCTGATCGGCGCCAGCCTGTTCTTCCTGGTGGGTGCCACCTACGACCGCACCCACACCCTGCAGCTCGATGAGATGGGCGGTGTGGGCCAGAAGATGCGCAAGATGTTCGCCCTCTGGACCGTCTGCTCCCTGGCCTCGTTGGCCCTGCCGGGCATGAGCGGCTTTGTCTCGGAGCTGATGGTGTTCGTCGGCTTTGCCACCAGTGAGGCCTATTCGCTCAGCTTCCGGGTGGTGATGTCGGTGCTGGCGGCGGTGGGGGTGATCCTCACGCCGGTCTACCTGCTGTCGATGCTGCGCGAGATCTTCTTCGGCAAGGAGAACGCCGAGCTGGCAGCCCACACCCACCTGGTGGATGCCGAGCCCCGCGAGATCTACATCATCTCGGCTCTGCTGGTGCCGATCATCGGCATCGGCCTCTACCCGCGGATCATGACCGACACCTATCGGGCCTCGATTGAGGCCCTGGTGGCCCGCGAAGAGGTGGCGCTGGCCAAGGTGGAGAATCCGCCGGCCCGGGCCGTGATGCGTCAGCTGCCGGTGGGCCTGCTGAATCCGGCGCTGCTGCAAGCTCCGGCGCTGGGCTGAAGCCCGTCCGACGACCAACCCTCCTGGCAGGGCGCCCAGTGGTAACGAAACTCTGCAGCCCGCCTGGAGCTGCACTGGCGTTGCGGTGCACTCTGTCTACGCTCCTGTTCCGATACCTGCCCAGCCATGCGTCAGCTGAACTTCCTGCTGATCTTCAGCTTCGGCCTGGCGATGGTGATGTTCACGCTTGAGAACACCGCCGCCACCACCGTCCACTTCCTGCCCGGGGTGAGCACCACCCTGCCGCTGGCGGCCCTGCTGCTGGTGGTGGGCGGCATCGGTGCCATTGCGGCCTGGATTTTCGCCGTCTGGAGCGGTGTGGTGAAGAAGGTGGAAACCCTGCAGGATCCGGATGAAGCTGAGGCCCAGCAAGTGCGCATCCAGGAGCTGGAAAACGATCTCCAGCGCTACCGAGCCACCGTGGATGCCCAGCTGGCCCTGCTGCCGGCGGCGGGGCAGACCTCCAGCCGCGAAACCACCGCCCAGAGCGAAACAGCTTTCGTTTCGATGGAGTGAGGCGGCGTGCACAGGCAGAAACACCGCCCGCTGACAATCGGCTGAATCAAGATTGGCTGCCCGGCAAACAGGCGGCCCCGAACACCACCGCACGCCACCAAGACTTCAGCGCCAGCCCTTCCAGAGGCGCAGACGGTTGCACCAACAGGGCCTGGACGCGCCACGAACGGGCAGGGTTCACACTCCAGAGGCTGAACTCTGGGACGCTGACTGGTCAGCTGGGGCAGGGCTCGTTAAGTTGATCGCCAGGTCCTGGTCATGATCCCAGTTTTCGCCCCTTCCCAGGCAATTCCACCGAACGCGGCCGTCGCTTCCGATTGCCGGGGGCAGGGTGGCTGAAGCCGGCGCCAGGCTGGCGATCCGCCTGCTGCAGGATGCGGCCGAGCGGGGTGAGATCGATCCCTGGGATGTGGATGTGATCGCCGTGATCGACGGCTTCCTCGACCAACTGCGCCAGCGGATTGAAGCGCCGAGGCTGATGGCGCTCCAGGGGGGCAGCTACGAGCAGGATCTGGCCGAGAGCAGCGAGGCCTTCCTGGCCGCTTCGGTGCTGGTGGGATTAAAGGCGGAAGTGCTGGAAGCAGCCACCTTCCCGCCGGAAGTGATCGTGCTGGAGGCCTGCGAGGACGACGATCGCGGTGATGACTGGGCTGGGGACGGGGGCTTCAGCCTGCCGGCCAAGCCCGAACGCCGTCTGCAGCGGCGCCTGGTGGCCCCACCACCGCTGCAGCGGCCCGTGACCCTGGGGGAGCTGATCCGCCAGCTCGAAGACATCGCCGCCCAACTCGAAGCCGACGAGGGTCGGGTGCGCCAGAAGCAGCGGCCCAAGCGTTACAGCGACCGGGACGCCATCGCCCAGGTGACAGCTCTGGCCCACCGCGAGAAACTGCCGGAAACCACCGCCGGCCTCAGCCGCTTCCTGCAGAGCTGGAGCGACAGCGCCAGCAGCCGCTGGGTGAGCTTCGAAGACCTGGTGCAGGCGTGGGGGCTGGCCGTGGAGCAGGCCAGCGCCCAGGAGGACCTGGACCAGGATCGGGTGGGGGTGTTCTGGGCCCTGCTGTTCCTCTGCTCCCAGGGCAAGGTGGAACTGGACCAGCCCGGTGGGCTCTATGCACCGTTGAGCCTCAAGCGCCTGGTCGCACCCGGGGAGATGGTGGCGTTACCCCTGGCCGTGGCCACCAACCCCAGCGTCCAGGGGTCAGATGGGGGTCCGGCTCGCCAGCAGCTGGCAGCCTGAGCCGACTCCCTAGGCTGAACCATAGGTTGGAGTGGCCGACGCCGATGAAGGCGATGATTTTGGCGGCCGGTAAGGGAACAAGGGTGCGGCCGATCACGCACACCACGCCCAAGCCGATGATCCCGATTCTGCAGAAACCAGTGATGGAGTTTCTGCTGGAGCTGCTGCGTGAGCACGGCTTCAACGAAATCATGGTGAATGTGTCGCACCTGGCCGAAGAAATCGAGAATTACTTCCGCGACGGTCAGCGGTTCGGTGTGCAGATCGCTTATAGCTTCGAAGGCCGCATCGAGGATGGCCAGCTGATCGGCGATGCCCTCGGATCGGCCGGCGGCCTCAAGCGCATCCAGGATTTCCAGCCTTTTTTCGATGACACCTTCGTGGTGCTCTGCGGCGATGCCCTAATCGATCTCGATCTCACCGAAGCGGTGCGGCGCCATCAGCAAAAAGGCGCCATGGCCAGCATGATCACCAAGCGGGTGCCGAGGGAGCTGGTGAGCAGCTACGGCGTCGTGGTGACCGACCCAGAGGGCCGGGTGCTGTCGTTTCAGGAGAAGCCAGCGGTGGACGAGGCCGCCAGCGACATGATCAATACGGGCATCTACATCTTTGAGCCCGAAGTGCTGGACTTCATTCCCAGCGGTATACCCTTCGACATCGGCTCCGATCTGTTCCCGAAGCTGGTGGCAGCCGAGGCGCCCTTTTATGCGCTGCCGATGGAATTTGAGTGGGTGGATATCGGCAAGGTGCCCGATTACTGGCAGGCGATCCGCAGCGTGCTGCAGGGGGACGTGCGCCAGGTGCAGATCCCTGGCAAACAAGTGCGACCCGGCATCTACACCGGCCTGAATGTGGCCGCCGACTGGGACAAGATCACGGTGGAAGGGCCGATCTATGTGGGCGGCATGACCCGCATTGAAGACGGCGCCACGATCATCGGCCCGGCGATGATCGGCCCCAGCTGCCACATCTGCAGCGGCGCCACGATCGACAATTCGATCATCTTTGATTATTCACGCATTGGCGCCGGCGTGAGACTGGTGGAAAAGCTGGTGTACGGCCGCTACTGCGTGGATCGCAACGGCGACCATTTCGACCTGCAGGAGGCCTCCCTCGATTGGCTGATCACGGACGTCCGCCGCCAGGATGTGGCCAGCCCCTCACCCCAGCAGAAAGCGATGGCGGAGTTGCTGGGGAGTGAGCTGGCGCTGAGCCCCTGAGGCAAGGCCCAACAGGCTCGTCACCACAAACAGCGTTGCCTGCGGATCACCAGCTGGCACACGCAACCTCACAAACCGCGATCAGCAGACGATCGACGCCGGGCCTTCACCAAGCAAGCAACAACACTGATTTCCCAAAACCACTGCGTGGATGGGTGGCATCTCCTGATGCACCAATCGGGTCATCTATTCGGTTCATACCCGATCGCTCCGCAACGAGCGATCGAAAGAACTTCGCTCAGGATGGTGATCCATGGGGGGAGCGAGCCCCCACCAACTCCGCCGCCACCCCGCCAGCGCTGCCCCCGACAGACTCAACCCCCGCCAGCCGCAGAATCTCGGGGATGCGCTCCTCGGCCTTGACGGCCATCAGATGCACTCCCTGGGCGATGCTGCGGTAGGTGGCCACCTGCTCGGCGGCAATGGCTATTCCTTCAGCCGCAGGATCGGCAGCGGCGGCAAGGCGATCCATGATCGCCTGGGGGATGGTGACGCCGGGCACCATGCGGTTGATGAAGGCGGCGTTTTTAGCCGATTTGAGCAGAAACACGCCCGCCAGCACCGGCAGGCCCAACGGCTGGGTGATCTCCTGCACGAAGCGTCTCAGCGCCTGCTCATCCATCACCATCTGGGTTTGCAGGAAGCGGGCTCCGGCAGCCTGTTTGCGCCGCACCCTCGACACCAGACCGCTCCAGCTGGTCGCCTGGGGATCGGCCGCCGCTCCGGCAAACAGCTCGGTGCCGCCATCGGGCAGATCGCCCTTGACTGGATCTTCGCCGGCATTGAAGCGCTGCACCAGCTGCAGCAGCCGCACCGCCTCCAGCTCATTCACCGGCCGGGCGTTGGGCTGATCGCCCGCCTTGAGCGGATCGCCGGTGAGACACAACAGATTGCGAATGCCGAGGGCATGGGCGCCGAGCAGATCAGCCTGCAGGGCCAGGCGGTTGCGATCGCGGCAGGTGACCTGCAGCACCGGCTCCAGGCCTTGGTCCAGCAACAGCCGGCACATCGCCAGACTGCTCATGCGCATCACCGCCCGGCTGTTGTCCGTGATGTTGACGGCATGCACCAGGCCCCGCAGGGCGACGGCGGCAGCGAGAGTGCGCCCCGGGTCACCTCCACGCGGTGGGGTCACCTCCGCCGTCAGCGCGAATTGACCAGCAGTCAGGGCCTCCTGAAGCAGCACATCACCTCCGAAACGACAGCTGCCGCATACTCAAGCCATCATGCTGCAGCAAGCTGCCCTGTGTAAAATTATCAGTTGGCAGGAAAGAAAGAAGAGTGTTGCATCAAGAAAAACCGGCAGATCAACCATCGCCATTGAGCAAGCCGCACCATGGCCGAGCTTCGGCCACCCGATCATCCGTGCGGCAGGCGAACCCAGCCAGCTTTGCCAATTCCATCAAGGCCAGGGCCACACCAACCGAGGTGGCTTAGCGCCACCCAGGCAGGCAAAGACTTCGAACCGCAACCAATCGCGGGCTGGCCCTGGGCAGTGATCGCATGTTGCTCAAGGGCTCAAACAGTAAGCGCCAGAGATTTCGAATCCACGGGGGCCGTAGGCACCGATCCGCGCCATCGCACCTCTGGCCGAACGACTGGGCAGACAGAGAGCCAGATCACCCTGCAGAAGCAGCAGAACGAGGGGTAAAAACACTTGATTCCGCCGGGATCGACGCAGCTCGCCATGCTGACGGCCGCGCAAGCCTGAGCGACGCGCCCGGCGCGGAACGGCGGCAAGCCGCTTGCGGCCCGGAGCCCGGGGGGAATTCAGCAACGGGATGGCACCAGCGGCGCCCCAGGGACAGGAGGTGTCTGCTGAGAAGCCTGTCGACGCCTGCACGGGAGCGAGGCGCTGGCATGGGCTGCTCAGAGCGGCAGAGCCACCCCCAGATCCGCCCTCATCTTGCAGCACCAATCTGCCTACAGTGATGGATCTGCTGTGCGTCCATGTCTGAGCGCGGCCTCCCCGATCGGCCTCCGGCCTCCCGCCCGGCAGCCGCCATGCCGTCGTCGCTGCAGCAGCTTCGGCATGACCTCTCGGAGCGGGAAGTGGAGATCATTGAGCTGGTGGCCACTGGCCTCACCAACCAGGAGATCGCCTCCCAACTGGTGATCAGCAAGCGCACCGTCGACAACCACGTGAGCAATATCTTCACCAAAACCGGCGCCAAGAACCGGGTGGCACTGCTCAATTGGGCCATGGACAACGGCAAGATCTGCCGCGATGGCTTCAACTGCTGCTCCCTGGAAAGCCCCGAGGCCGCTCGCCACGCCAGCTGAAGCGGGCAGCGGAGCTGTAGGGGGCCCAGCAACCATTCAGCCGCTGCCGTCCCTGCCAGGACCAGGCCTCGCTCAGCCCGCCAGCAGCTCCTGCCGCTCGGATTCACTCCAGAGCGCCAGGGGCTTTGCCGCCAAGGCGGCGTTACTGAGCTCATGGCGGCCGGTGATCTCCCGGCCGCACCAGGGCGGCAGCGTCACCGGTTGATCGGGAGCCTCGAGCTCCACCTCCGCCACCACCAGCGGCGCATTGCCCGCCTCGAACACATCCAGCACCCAGTCGCCGCCGGCCAGATCCAGGCCGTAGCGACGCTTGTGCACCTGATGAGGGGCCAGCTCGAGCAGGGACTGGGCATCCGCGGTGGGAATGGCGTACTCAAACTCGAGGCGGGTGAGAGCCAGCCCCAGACCGGGCTGCTGAGCTTGCGCAGCAGCCCGGTCTGCCGGGGTGGGAAGCCGCGACGGCGGTAACGGTGCCTTGAGGGTGAGCCAGGCGGCCGCTTGCGCCCCGGCAGCAGTCAGGGGCTCGCTGGTGCGCACCCGCAAGGTGAGACCAGCGGCGCCACTCACCAGATACCCCTGCTGCAGCCTGGCCTGCCAGCGCACATGGGGGCGCCAGCCTTGGCCCACCACCAGGAAGCGGCGCTCAATCTCCAAAGCCAGGGGAACCTCCGGGCGTGGTCTGCAGCGATTCTGACCGGCGGCCAGCCTCCTCAGAGTTGTCGCAGATCCAGAGCCCATGCGGCAATTCGCTGGCGGGTGCGCTGCCGCTGCCAGGCACACAGCGGCACCAGCAACAGCGAAAGGCCATGGGAAGGGATCAACAGCACCAGAGCCAGCAGCGCCACCAGCCACCAGGGCAGGACCCAGATGGGCCGATTCTCTGAACAGAGCTGCTTGCGGCGAGCCAGCCGCACGATGGTGCACTCCTGGGGGGTGAGGCCAAGTTCCATGGCGCCAAACCTACAAAATCATCGATCAGAACAAAATGAAGGCACGCTGAAAACCCTCTCCCACAGCCAAGCTCGAGACAAAAATGTTTCTGTTTCCTTCAGCAATCAACGACCAATCGACGCGTTTGTAGGTGTCCGCCCCAGCCAGACCCACCGGAGGCCAAGACGCTGACCTTTCCCGATCCAGGCTCCTGGCGTGACCTCAGGGCCTGGATCGGGCTACGCCGGCGCGATCGACGTGCCTGAAGCGTCCTCCGCTTCAGTTATGGGAAGGCTCCACGCTGGTGAGGCTGCCGGCCCAGTGCAACTTGCGGGTGAGCGTGCGGTAGTAGGAGGGGCTCTGCTCCAGCAGCACCATCTGGGCCGGATGGGGGCCGCGCTGCACCACACAGCGATCGCCGGGCTCCAGCACCGTGGCATGGGCGCCGTCCTTCCACAACTTCACCCGGCGGCTGCTCTCCCCCAGCGGCCAGACCGTGAGGCGCGAGCGGGGTGGCACCACCACCGCCCGGCTGGAGAGACTCATCGGGCAGATCGGGTTGACCACAATCGCCTCGATGCCGGGATGGAGGATCGGCCCACCCGCCGCCATCGCGTAGCCGGTGGAGCCGGTGGGGGTGGCGATGATCAGGCCATCCCCCCGGTACTGATCCACCACCTCACCATCGATGTCGAGCTCCAGCACACAGGTGGGCGACACTTCATCGAGGCAGGGGCGGAAGTAGAGGTCGTTGAGGGCGCTGTGGGGGCCCTCGGCCGCGACATCGGCAGCCGGCTCCTCAGGACCGCCATCGCCGGGCTGGGGCACGCCATCGCCGCGATCGATCCGGGCCTCGAGCATCATGCGCCGCTCCAGGGCAAAGCGGTCGTCCCGCAACCGCTGCCACAGGGTGTCGTCACCATCGAGCCGCAGCAGGGAGCGGTCGTGGGTGAGGAAGCCGAGATGGCCGCCGATGTTGAAGCTGAGGATCGGCACCTCAAAACGGGCCAGATGGCGCGCCGCCCCCAGCACCGTGCCATCGCCACCCAGCACCAGGGCCAGATCGGGCAGGCCCTCCTCGGTGGCCAGCAGGCCTGGGAAAGGATTAGCAGCCAGCCCCGAGGAGGCCACCGTGACGCTGACGCCCTGGAGGCGCAGATCCTCGGCGCAGCGGCGGGCATGGCGCTGGGCGGACTGGCTGCCGCGGCGCACAATCAACCAGACCCGTTCAAGACGCATGCGGATCTCTCCAAAGCGCTTCAGCTCCCAGACTTGACTACCAGCGCAGCAGGTTGAAACGCTCCATATCGACTGTTTCGCGATTGCGATACAGAGACAACAGGATCGCCAGACCCACGGCCGCTTCAGCAGCGGCCACGGTGATCACGAAGATGGCAAACACCTGCCCACGAATCAGTTGACCATCGAGATAGTCGGAGAAGGCCATCAGGTTGATGTTCACCGCGTTCAACATCAGCTCGATGCTCATCAACACACGCACGGCATTACGGCTGTTGATCAGCCCCCACACGCCGGTGCAGAACAGCAAAGCCGCCACAGCCAGGTAGGCCTGCAGGGGGATTGAGGTGCCCAGGACAATGGTGACGGCCTCAGTGGCGGCCAGGGGATCAGCGCTCATGGGGTGGTTTCCAGCAGAGGTTGGGCGCCAGCGGCAGAGGTGGCGGAAGGATCAATCAGCAAGGGGGTGCGGGTTTTCTCGATCAACCCCTGATCCACAGGTTCCCCCGTGATCACATCGCTGCTGTAGACATCGCGGCGGGCCAGCACGATGGCGCCGATCATCGCCATCAGCAGCAGCACCGAGGCCAGCTCGAACGGCAGCAGATAGTCGCTGAACAGATGTTCACCGATGCGGATCGTGGCCTCTTCACCCACCGGCAGCGGCCCGGGCAGGGCCCAGTGGGTGGTGAAGGCCACCCGCAGCAGCAGCACGAACAGCCCCGCGCACACCCCACCGGAGAGCAGACGGCGCAGCAGCAGCCCCGGGATTGCCGCCAGATTTTCCTTCTTGTTCACGAGCATGATCGCGAACAGGATCAGCACGTTCACCGCGCCCACATAAACCAGAATCTGGGCCGCTGCCACAAAGCTGGCATTGAGCAGCAGGTACAGACCCGCCACCCCCAGAAACACGCCGCCCAGCAGGAAGGCGGAATAGACAATGTTGGGGAGCAGCACCACCCCCAGGGCTCCCACCACCACGACGGCGGCCAGGACCAGGAAGCAGAGCTGCTGAATGGTGGAAGCGAGCGTCATCAGGACTGGGCTCCTTGGTCAGCCGCCGTTGGGTTGGCGGCGGTTGGATTGCTGGCAGTTTGCTCGGTCGTCGTCGCCGCCGACGACTGGGCCAGGGTGGCCAGCACCTGCTCGGGCAAGCGGCCGGCCCGGGGGGCGTTGGCTGGCACACCATGGGGCTCCATCACGCCCTTGGGCAGATAGGCCAGCTCGCGCAGGGCGAACACCGCCGGATCACTGGTGACGCTGGTGGGCAGGCGACCGAGGGCGACGTTGTCGTAGTTGAGGCTATGGCGATCAAAAGCAGCCAGCTCGTATTCCTCGGTCATCGACAGGCAGTTGGTGGGGCAATACTCCACACAGTTGCCACAGAAGATGCACACCCCAAAATCAATGGAGTAATTGCGCAGTTCCTTCTTCTTGGTGGCCTTGTTCATCACCCAGTCCACCACCGGCAGGTTGATCGGACACACCCGCACGCACACCTCGCAGGCGATGCACTTGTCGAACTCGAAGTGGATGCGGCCCCGGTAGCGCTCCGAGGGGATCAGCTTCTCGTAGGGATACTGAACCGTGATCGGCCGGCGCTTGAGATGGTCGAAGGTGACCGCCAGGCCTTGACCGAGGTACTGGGCGGCACTGACCGCCTCCTTGGTGTAGTCACCGACTTTCTTGAGGAACCCGAACATGGTGCTGGTGGGGGAAGGGGCGGATCCGGCGATACGACGCACGGACCATCTTGACCGGGAAAGCCCGGAGCTGACGAACGGTCTCAGCCTCCGAACGCCATCGGGAAAGCGAGCTTGAGTGCGGCCGTAACCAGCAGGTTGACCAGGGCGATCGGCAACAGGAACTTCCAGCCCAGATCCAGCAGCTGGTCGATCCGCACCCGGGGCACGGTCCAGCGCAGCAGGATTGCGAAGAACACCAGCAAGTAGGCCTTGAGCACGGTCATGACGATGCCGGTGGTGGCGGTGATCACCTGCACCACCGGCGCATCCACCGACTGGCCCAGCCAGCCCGCCAGCCATTCCACCGGCACCGGGAAACCCCAACCGCCCAGATAGAGCACCGACACCATCAGGGCCGAAAGCACCAGGTTGATGTAGCTGCCCAGATAAAAAAGGGCAAACTTCATGCCCGAATACTCGGTCTGGTAGCCGGCCACCAGCTCCTCCTCCGCCTCGGGAAGGTCAAAAGGCAGACGCTCACATTCGGCCAGGGCGCAGATCCAGAAGATCACGAAGCCCACCGGCTGGCGCCAGATGTTCCAGCTGAGGATGCCAGCACCGTTCTGCTGGTTGACGATGTCGACGGTGCTGAGCGAGTTGCTCATCATCACAATCGCCAGCACCGCCAGGGCCAGGGGGATTTCGTAGCTGATCGACTGGGCCGCTGCCCGCAGCCCACCCAGCAGCGAATACTTGTTATTACTGGAATAACCGCTCATCAGCAGGCCGATCGGCTGGATGCTGCTGAGCGAGATCCACAGGAAGATGCCCACCCCCACATTGCTGATCAGCAGGTTCTGACCGAAGGGCACCACCAGCCAGGACAGGATCACCGGCACCAGCACCAGCACCGGCCCGAGCGTGAACAGCAGGCCATCGGCCCGGGCCGGGATGATGTCTTCCTTGAAGACAAGCTTGAGGCCATCGGCCATCGGCTGCAACACCCCGAGGGGGCCGGCGTATTCCGGGCCGATGCGCTGCTGGACAGCGGCGGAGATCTTGCGCTCCAGCCAGACGTTCACCAGCACGCCCACCACGGCGGCCACCAGCACGGTGACCATTGGCAGGGGCAGCCACAGCAGGCGGGCGGCGCCGGGGCTGAGGCCCAGTCCCTGGAGCGTATCGACGAAGCTGGCCTGCAGATCGAGACCTGAACTCACGAGGGTGGTCGTCTCCATGCGGGCAAAGGGGGTGAGTGGACCTTAGGAGGGGGTCGGACGACCCTCGAGCGGCAGCCAGGGCCGCTCGAGGGAACCGGTGTAGATCTGGGTGGGACGATAGATGCGATTGGCTCCCAGCTGTTCGCGCCAGTGGGCCAACCAGCCGGCGGTGCGGGCAATCGCAAAGATCGGCGTAAACAGATCCCGCGGGATGCCGAGCTTGCGGTAGACGAGGCCGGAATAAAAATCGACGTTGGGGAAGATGCCCTTGGGCCCCAGCCGCTCGGCCGCCACCGCCTCCAGGCGCCGGGCCACGTCATACATGCTGTCGTGGCCGAAGCGCAGGAACAGATCCTCCGCCAGACCCTGCAGAATCACCGCCCGCGGATCCTTGACCCGGTACTCGCGATGGCCGAAGCCCATGATCTTGCGTTTCTCAGCGATGGCGCGATCGAGCCAGGCCTCCACCTGATCGACCGAGCCGATCTCGTCGAGCATGTCGAGCACATCCTCGTTGGCGCCGCCGTGCAGCGGCCCGGCCAGGGTGCCCACCGCCGAAGCCACCACGGCGTAGGGATCGGTGAGGGTGCTGGCGGTGACGCGGGCGCTGAAGGTGCTGGCGTTGAGGCTGTGCTCGGCGTGCAGGATCAGGCAGGCATCGAAGATCCGGGCCGCCAGCGGATCGGGCTCCCGCTCGGTGAGCAGGTACAGAAAGTTGGCCGAATAGGCGAGATCGTCGCGGGGCTGGATCGGATCCTGGCCTTTGCGAATCAGCTGGAACGCCGCCACCATCGTGGGAATCTTGGCGATCAGCCGCACCACCGCCTCGGTGATGTACTGGGGGTCGTAAAGGGCGCGACGTGAATAGAAGAGGCCCAGGGAGGCGGCGCTGGCCTGCAGCGCATCCATCGGATGGCCACTGGCCGGGAAGCACTTCATCATGTCGCGGATGCGGAAACTCACCCGCCGGTGCATCTGCACCTCCTGCTCAAAGTCCCGCAGCTGGAAGATCGTGGGCAGCTCCCCCCAGATCAGCAGGTAGGCCGTTTCCAGAAAGGTGCTGTGGGAAGCCAGCTGGTTGACCGGATATCCCCGGTAGGTGAGCACCCCACGGCTGCCGTCGATGTCGCAGATCGCCGACTGGGTGGCCGGCACCCCCTCCAGGCCGGGGCGAAAGACCAGGGGGGCGGGGGCGGCAGGGGCGGCGGTGGCAGCGGGCGGGGACGTCTGGCCAGGCGCTGAAACCGGGGCCGATGCCGAAGCGGACTCCGCTCCACCCGGCGGGCTGGCCATTTCAGAGCTGATTTTTGCCGCCATCACGATCGGGTCCGATTTGGCGAACTTACGCGGCGACGTCAAGCCCACGCCGTAGCGCTGGCTGCCGCCGGCGTGATCTCAACCGAGCAGGCTGCGGGGGCTGAGCAACAGCCGCAGACTGGCGCTGCCGGGTGTGGCGCCAGCCGGCAGCGCCAGCAGTGCCAATCCCGCCTTGCGCAACTGGATCGCCCCCGGATTCGCCCCCAGCAGGCGGGCGGCCAGCCGTCCCAGGTCGGGCTCATGGCCCACCAGCAGCACTCGCAACCGGGCTTGCCGCTCCGCCCCGCCCCCGATCGAGGCCGGGGCCAGTCCGGCCAGGGCGCTGACCAGCAGCGGCAGCGGATCGTGACCGGGCTCCAGGGTCTCGCTCAGTTCCAGCGCTGGCGCCAGACCCACGGACCGGGCCATCTCCGCCGTCTGGCGGGCCCGGGTGAACGGACTCGAGAGCATCCGATCCGCCACCAGACCCAGGGCCAGGGCCCGCTCCAGCACCGCCCGGGTGCGCTGGCGACCCTTGTCGGTCAGCGCCCGGGTGCGATCCGGGAGCTCCGGGCTGCGCTCCTCGGCGATGCCATGGCGCAGCAACAGCAGTTCGGCGACAGGCATTCGAGCTTCAAGCGGCCTGCTGCCATCCAACAGCCCCAAGCGCCCCGAAGCAGGCTGGAGGCGTCATTCGGCCAACAAACGCCGCAGCTCTGAGACACCCAACCGGTCTCCAGCCGGAACGGCAGCCAACAGCAACTCAGCCCTCAAAACTGAGGCGGGCCTGGACATGCAGGGTGCTGTCCTCCGGCTCAAGCGCCACGGCCATTCCCTGCACCGCCCCATCGAGCCCGCCACCGGCCAGGGCGGAGAGCAGTTGCCAGGGCTGCCAGAGCCGCAGCAGCTCCCGGGCGGGCACGCCGCTCAGGGCCCACTGCAGCGGCGCCTCAGCACGGTCGAGGGCCGCCAGGGCCGCCTGCAGCTGCTCGCGGCCGCGGCCGCCGGCGGGCTCATCGAGCACGGCCAGGTTCCGGCCCCACCAGGCCAGGGGTCCATCGGCCTGCCGCCAGGCGGCCAGGGTTGCCTGCAACGTCTCGCCGCCGGCCTGGGGCCGGCGCTGGCTGCTGACCTCGAGCCGCGTCCAGACCTGGAGCGAACGGTCGCCCCGTTGCAGCGGCGCCTCGATCAGGCCCGCCGCCGCCAGGTCGCGCTGCAATCGCTCCGGTGCCGGCTGGTCGCTGGCCGTGCCCAGCTGCCAGCCCTGGGGACCGGTGGCGAGCAGCAGCGGCCCCTCAGCCCGCTGGACCACCAGCAAGGGAAGCGAGCCGGGCGTTGATCGCTGGCCCGTGGCCGGGCGTTGCTCGCCCGCGGCGAGGCGTTGCTGGCCCGGCAGCTGGCGCTTCTTCCCAGCCGTACGGGTTGGCTCATCGCTGCTGCTGGCTGGCTCACCTAAGCCGCCCGAGCTCGCCGCCGGGAACGGACCAGCGGCGCCGCTGCTGGCCAGGGCCCGGTGCAGCAGCGGTTGCACCAGGGGCTGCTGCAGCTGGGCAGCGGGATTCTGGAGCAGCAGCAGGCTGCTGAGCTGGCCCCTCAGGCCGTCCAGCAACTGCTGCTGCTGGACCGGATCGGCCGGCGGAATACCCACCGGTCCGTCGGGGCCTGGAACGGCCGGAGCGCTGTCGGTCGTCTGGGTTGTCGTCGCTGTGCTTATGGACTCTGTCGTTGCGGGCTCCGCCCTGATCGGCTCCGTGCTGTTGGGCTCCGTGCTGATGGGCTCCGCACCAATCGCCCTGGGCGGGGCAGGCAACTGCAGATGGCCATGGAGCACCAGCGACCGGCCCTCGGGCCGCAGCGAGGCCAACAACTGGGTGGGCCGCTGCCCTGGCGCTACCGGCAGCGGCCAGCCCAGCCACTGCTCCAGCGCCTGGGGCCGGGCCATGAGCAGGGCGGCAC
>CALPNT020000058.1 GCA_943325005.2 Bifidobacterium breve
CGCCGGTGCCACCGAGCTGGCCAACCGGGCCGAAGCCCATGGCGCCGGCCTGATGGAACGGGGGCGCCTGCGCTGGCAGAGCCTGGCGGAACTGGGCCAGCAATTCACGGCGCTGGAATGGGAGCTGACCGAACTGGACCGCCGCGCCGCTGCCCCGAGCGCCGCCCAGGAGCCAGGCCCGGCCAATGGCGCCAACCCCGAAGCCGCCGCTCCGGCACCGGCCAACCTCGACAGCGACTGGGCCGCCTTCGAGGCCCAACAGGAACTGGAACAGCTCAGGCGCCGGATGCAGCGCTGAACCGATCCCAGCCCCCGTCAGCACAGATCCAAAGACAGCTCAGCGTGCCGATCCTGCAAGCGGGGCATTCCACCCAGAACAGGCGGGAATCCGACAGGCACGAACTGCAGCGGTGCCACAATCCGAGGCCAGAACCCGCTTGGGATTACTTCTTGGGGAGCGGCGGCACCAAGCTCACCCCTTCCGGTGGCGGGGTGGGGTCGGGATCGGCGATCAGCATGTGCTGCAGCACGATTTCGGGTCGTTCGCTATCGCGCCAACGAATGCGGTAGGCGGGCATTTTGGTGCCCCGACTGGTGGTCTGCTCCACCGGCTCCATCACCCAGCCACGGCGCGAACGCCCCTGGGGGTTGCGCTTCACCACGGCATCAGCGTGTTGAAAGCGAAAACCGACGCGCTCACCACTCATGTCTGGGGTGCCCCGATGGGGAAGATTGCCTACTGGAATCCATTATCTCATTGCGTCGGATCCCACCTCGGGACGGAGCAGGGGGAAGGCGATCACATCACGGATCGAGGGACTGTCCGTGAGCAGCATCACCAGCCGATCGATGCCGATGCCAAGGCCACCGGTGGGCGGCATCCCCACCTCCAGGGCATGGATGAAATCCTCATCCACGGTCTGAGCCTCGGGATCGCCAGCCCGGCGGCGCTCCTGCTGGGCCTCCAGGCGGTGGCGCTGATCCACCGGATCGATCAGCTCGCTGAAGGCATTGGCGGTCTCGCGGCCGACGATGAACAGTTCGAAACGCTCCACCAGGCCGGGCTTGCTGCGATGGGTGCGGGCCAGGGGGGAGTTCTCCACCGGGTAATCGAGCACGAAGGTGGGCTGAATCAGCGAACTCTCGACCCGCTGCTCAAAGGCCTCCACCAACAACCGACCGACACTGTCAGCGGCCTCGGGCACCACCAGATCCACCGCCTGCATCGCCGCGGCCGCTTCGGCCCGGCTGGTGAAGGCGTTGAAATCAAGGCCTGTGGCCCGCTGCACCAGCTCATGCATGGTGGCGCGGGTCCAGGGCGGCGTCAGATCAATGCTGGTGCCCTGATACTCAATCACCGTGCTGCCGCACACCGTCTGACAGCAGGTGGCGATCAGGGTCTCGGTGAGGGCCATCATGTCGTGATAATCGGCATAGGCCTGGTAGATCTCCACCGAGGTGAACTCAGGGTTGTGGCGGGTGCTCACCCCTTCATTGCGAAAGATGCGACCCAGCTCGTAGACCCGTTCAAAGCCGCCCACCACCAGGCGCTTGAGATGCAGTTCGGTGGCGATGCGCAGAGTGAGTGGCAGATCGAGGGCGTTGTGATGGGTAGCAAAGGGGCGGGCATCGGCCCCACCGGCCTGGCTCTGCAGCACCGGCGTTTCGATCTCGAGAAACTCCCGCTCATCCAGCCAGCGACGCATGCTGCTCACCAGCAGGGCACGGCGCCGGAAGGTTTCGCGTGTATGAGGCGAAACGATCAGATCGAGATAGCGCTGCCGGTAGCGCTTCTCGACATCGGCCAGGCCATGCCATTTATCGGGCAAGGGCTGCAGCGATTTGCTCAGCATCTGCCAATCGCGCACCTTCACCGACAACTCACCACGGTCGGTGCGCTTCAAGGTGCCATGCACACCGATCCAGTCACCGGCATCGGTGAGTGTGGTGATCTGGCTGAAGATCTCGGGATTCTGGGGATGGGCCGCCTCAAGGCTGGCCTTGTCGATGTAGAGCTGGATCGGGCCGCTTTCATCGGCCAGGGTGAAGAAGGCGAGCTTGCCCATCACCCGCCGGGTCATCAACCGGCCAGCCACGGCCACCGGCTCGGATCGCTCCTCCCCCTTGGCCAGATCGGCATGGGCCTGCTGCAGCTGGGCCGTGCGATGGCTGGGGGCGAAGCTCAGCGCATAGGGAGTCTGGCCGAGGGCCTCCAGGGCCCGGGCCTTCTCCAGACGGGTCTCGCGCAGATCCGACAAGGCAGGAGGGGGAACAAAGGATGGGTTCCATCCTGCAGGAACGCTGGCCGGGCCGCCTCAGCCGGCCGCCGCCAGAGCCGGATCGCCGATGCGCTGGGAGGCATAGCCTGTGCCCCGCACGGTGAGGATCAGCTCCGGATTGCGGGGATCGGGTTCGAGCTTGCCGCGCAAGCGGGCCACGTAGACATCCACCACCCGCAGATCGGCTGCCCGGCGCGGCGGGTAGCCCCAGAGCTGCTCCAGGATCTCGGCCCGCGGCACCACCCGACCCGGCTCGCGGAACAGCAGCTCCAACAGGCTGAACTCCGTGTAGGTGAGAGCAATGCGCTGGCCATCGCGATTGACCTGGCGGCGGTTGGTGTCCACCACCAATTCGCCCACCCGCAACACGCCGGTGCCGGCCGCCGGCTCCAGGGGCTCGGCATGGGCGGAGCCGCGACCCACCCGCCGCAAGATCGTGGCAATGCGGGCTTCGAGTTCCTTGGGGCTGAAGGGCTTGGGCAGGTAGTCGTCGGCGCCGAGATCCAGACCCGCCACCCGCTCGGCGATGGCATCGAGCGCCGAGAGGAAGATGATCGGCACACAGGATTCAGCCCGCAGCTGGCGGCAAACTGCGAAACCATCGAGCTTGGGCATCATCACGTCGAGCAC
Organism: Bifidobacterium breve; assembly: GCA_943325005.2. Taxonomy (GTDB): domain Bacteria; phylum Cyanobacteriota; class Cyanobacteriia; order PCC-6307; family Cyanobiaceae; genus Cyanobium. Next base: position 2,910 of record CALPNT020000058.1, read on the forward strand.
CACCAGATCGGGCTGCTCGCGATGGAACAGGGCCAGGGCCTCCTCACCATCTTCAGCGCAGAGCACCCGGTAGCCCGCCATCTGCAGGCGCATCACCAGCACGCGACGCACGGCAGGCTCATCGTCGACAACCAGCAGGGTCGCCCGGGGATCGGCCTCAGCGGACGTTGAGCTGGAGGCTGGACTGGAGCCCTTGGACAGTCCCTGGAATGGGCTCAGATCCGAGTGTTCGGACGGGTTGGACAGTTCCTCCAGGGGCATCGAGGCCATTCCGATGAACACGAACCCGGATCCAGCCGGGTGAAGAATCGTAACCATACCGCCTGACCCGACGCTCAGTCAGCCGGCGAATCGCCTCCAGCACGGTCGATCTGGGCAGATTTAAGGATTTCTTTGGAAGCAGACGAACGGCAGCGCCGCTGATACCGGGCTCAAGGCCAGCGGGCTTCGGCATAGCGGTTCCATTGACGCGCCGCCTCCGCCAGGGCTCGATCGCTGTCGAGCTCGCCGAGCATGGCCCGTTGCAGCTGGGTGTAAAGAATCGCCTGCAGCCGCTTCACCCCCGGCGTGGCCGGTACCAGCACCCGGGCGTCGGCCAGGCTGCGGGCCGACAGGCTGCGGGCTTCCTGCACCAGGGCCTGGTTGGGGCTGCTGGCGGCGACGGCCTGGCCCAACCCCCGCTCAAGCCCGGCCAGGGCCTGGCGTGAAGACGGCAGCACCCGGGCCTCCTCGGCAAAGGCCAGCTGGTTGCGGGCATTGGTGAGGAACAGGGCGAAATCGACAGCCGCGGCGGCCTTGGTGCTCTGACGAGGCACCACCAGATTCATCACCGCCACATTGCTTTCAGGGCCAACGCCGATCAGCGGCGGCCAGGCGCGGGTGTGGCTGGCGATGCCGGGCGCATTGGTCTGAAGATTGCGCAGGAAGTCGGGGCCGGTGGCCACCTGGGCCAGATCCCCCGCCTGGTACAGCTCAATCGCCCGGCGATAACCCTGGCTCACCACCTCCCGGGGCAGCAGGCCGCGGCGGTAGAGATCACTCCAGAAGGCAAAGGCACGGCGGCCGGCCGGCGATTCGAAGGCCGCCCGCTGGCGGCCATCGAGCAGCTGCACCCCCATCTGCACCATCGACTCCAGCAATTCGGCCGAATCGTCCGGCACCACGGTGACGAACAGGGCGTAGCGACCGGTACGACGTTTCACCGCCTCGGCGTAGGCGGGCACCTGATCCCAGCGACGCGGCGGCGCGCTGTAGCCGGCCCGGCGCAGCAGGTTCTGGTTGGCCATCGTCACCCGGGTGGTGAGATACCAGGGAATGGCGAATTGCAGCGAGCCCTGGCGGCCGGCCTGCCAGATGCGTGGCAGATAGGTGGCCTGGGCTCCGGCAGGCAGCAGCCCGCTCAGGTCGCGCAGGCCCCCCTTGCTGGCCAGGTTGGCGGCAAAGGGAGGGTTGAGGTTGACCAGATCCGGGGCGGTGCGCGCAAACACGGCGGCCAGCAATTTGCGTTCCACCGAACTCCAGGGCACATCCGTCCAACGCACCGTGTAGCCGGGATGGAGCCGCTGCCAATCGTCGATCACCCGCTGCATGAAGGGGTTGAACCGCGGCGCCAGATCCAGCGTCCAGACACTGATCTGCCGCTCCTGGGCACCGTGCTGAGGAGAAGCGCCGCCACAGGCGCTCAGGCCAAAGGCAAGGGCCAGGCCGCTCAGCAACGCCAGCAGTCGGCGGCGACCAGAGCGAGGTCGGCGGCCGCAACCAAGAACCGCTGCACCACGACCCACCAGACGCTGACCCGCCAGACCTTGAGCTGAAAACGAGCTGTCGACACGTCCCGCAGGGCCCGCCGCATGATGGGCGCCAACACCATCTTGAGGAGAGCGCAAACTCTGCCCAGCCCAGAGGGCGCCGCCAGGCAGCGCCGGACTCACGGCGGACTGGTCCGATCGACTCCAACCAGAGCAGGCTTCAACTGGAGAGAGCGGCGCCATCCAGGGCCCATCCAACCGCAAACTGATCAGCCGCAAACTCTTAAGCGGCAAGCTGCTGGAATTGAGCGGCAAACTCTTCAGAGACCAACCGTGCTGGCGAGTCCAGCCGTGACGCAGGCCACTGTGTAGCGAGCAAGTTTGGTGCAGGCAGGAATTCATACCGAAGAGCCTCGCCAACCCGCCCCAACCTGGCGCCAGAAGAGCAGCTGCAACGAACAGAGCATCGGAGCCAACAGAGCAGTGAGCAACGTCTGGGCCAACAACACCTGCAGACCGACCGACGACAGATCCTGCCAGCGCCACAGCGGCAAGGCCAGCAAGGAGGCCTGGGGGCCAGCCTGCCGCAGGGCCTCGGCACCACCGGCCAACCCCTCAACGCGCCCCAGCAAGGCAGCCGCCTCGCGCCAGGACAGCAGCGCCCATTGGAGAATCAGGCTGAGATTGAGCAGGGCGGTGCCCACCAGAGCCAGCAGGCCGAGGCTGAAACTGCGCTGAATCGGTGGTGCCTTGCGCCCCATCCGCCCCCACCACCACCCGAGCAGCACCAGGCCCGGCACCAGGCTGGCGGGCCCTGGATGCAGCGCATCGAGCAGCAGACCCAGCCCCAACCCGGCCGCGCTGCCGGCACGACGCCCCTCGCTCAGGGCCCAGGGCAACAGCCAGAGCACGGCCCAGGCCGGCGGCACACCGGCGAGTTTCAGCCAACCAGGCGACGCCAGGGTGAACAGGGGCACCAGCAGGCCCGTGGCCACCAACCAGGGCTGACGGGATAACAGGGCCATCAGGGCAGCAGCACCTGCACCCAGTCCACCGCATCCGCCGGCGCACTGAGCTGCACCAGGGCTTCCGGGGCCGGATCGGCGTCGAGATTGATCCGCTGAATCACCCCCACCGGCAGATTCGGCGGCACCAGGGTGCTGGCGGGGGAGCTGAAGATCACATCGCCGGGACGCACATCGGGATCCTTTTCCAGGAACCGCAACAGCGGGCGACCGGTACCGAGGCCAGTGAGCAAGCCGTGATGGCGGCTGCGACCCACCCATACCCCGACACGACTGCTGGGGTCGCTGAGCAGGCGCACGGTGCTGGTGGTCGGGGTGGTGGAGGCCACCAGACCGATCAGACCACCCGGAGCCACCACCGCATCACCCACCCCGATTCCCTGCAGACTGCCCTTGCCGAGCACCAGCTGCTGCCACCAGCCCCCGGGCTCACGCGAGATCACGGCCACCTGCAGCTGACGGCCCTCGGCCGCAGGCAGCTCCAGCAAGCCCCGCAGGCGCCGGTTCTCCCGCTCCAATTGATCCAGCCGGGCCTGATCACCGAGGCGCTCGGCGGCACGGATCCATTCCTGCTGGGCCGAGCCGGGCCAGAAGGGACGGCTGAGCAGGCCATAGACATCCGTGACCCCACTCCCCTTGCTGAGCCGCACGGCCACCAAGGCCAGCAGCACCAGCAACCAGGGCCAGAGGCGCAATAGCGGCAGCAGGACGCCGACACGCGGCAGGCGGACCGGCGCCATCGGAATCAGGAGGCCAGACGCGAGAAGTCGGGCGTATCGAGCACCCGCTGCAGGCGGGCATAGTCCTCCAGCACCATGCCGCAACCATTGACCACGCAGAGCAGCGGATCCTCGGCCACGTGAGTGAGGATGCCGGTTTCGTGGCTGATCAGATTGCAGATGCCCCGCACGAGGGCACCGCCGCCGGCCAGCATGATGCCGCGATCAACGATGTCGGCGGCCAGCTCGGGTGGTGTGCGCTCCAATGTGCGCTTGACCGCCTCGACAATGACGTTGAGGGGCTCCGCCATCGCTTCGCGGATATCGCCCGCGCGGATATTGATCGTGCGCGGCAGACCGGAGAGCAGGTGCAGACCGCGCACGTCCATCGAGGTCTCGTCGAAGGCATCGTCGGGGAAGGCGGAGCCGATGCGGATCTTGATGTCTTCAGCGGTGCGCTCACCGACCACCAGGTTGTGCACCTTTTTCAGATAGACGGTGATCGCCTCACTGAGTTCATCGCCCGCCACCCGCACGGATTCGCTGAGCACCGTTCCACCCAGGCTGAGCACGGCCACTTCCGTGGTGCCGCCGCCGATGTCAACGATCATCGTGCCGACCGGTTCGGTGACCGGCAGCCCAGCCCCGATCGCCGCCGCCACCGGTTCATCGATCAGATGCACCTGCCTGGCGCCGGCCAGGCCGGCCTGGTGCACGGCCCGGCGCTCCACACCGGTAACGCCGCTGGGGATTCCGATGATCAGCCTGGGGGCAATCACGCCGCGCCCCTCGTTACCCTTCTGGATGAAGCTTTTGATCATCAACTCGGCGGCATCGAAATCAGCGATGACGCCATCGCGCAGGGGGCGCACGGCGCGGATGTTGCCGGGGGTGCGGCCCAGCATCAGCTTGGCCTCGTCACCCACGGCCAGGGGGGTGCCCTTGTCCAGGTCGATGGCGACCACGGAGGGCTCCTGCAACACAATGCCCTTGCCGGAGACATACATCAGCGTGTTGGCCGTTCCCAGGTCGATGCCGATGTCACGTGAAAACTGGAAACGACGAAAGAACACGGGGAGATTCAGCCGGCAAGATCCGCGGATCTTAGGAGCGGTCGATCTGGCCACCAAGCGGCAAGCCAGCCGGGGTGGTGTGACAACCGCGCCCAAGGGTGGAACTGCTGAACTGTGGCGCTCCGACCGGGTGCCGCATCATTGATCCAACCGTTTCAGACCAACCCCCATGGGCGTCAACTCCATCACCCTCGTCGGCCGGGCCGGCCGCGATCCCGAAGTGCGCTACTTCGAATCCGGCAGCATGGTTGCCAACCTCACCCTGGCGGTGAACCGCCGCAGCTCGGGCGATGAGCCCGACTGGTTCAACCTCGAAATCTGGGGCAAGCAGGCCCAGGTGGCTGCCGACTACGTCCGCAAAGGCTCCCTGGTGGGCATCATCGGCTCGTTCAAGCTCGATCGCTGGACCGACCGCACCAGTGGCGAGGAACGCACCAAGCCGGTGATCCGCGTCGATCGCCTCGAACTGCTGGGCAGCAAGCGAGACGGCGACAACAGCAGCCCCGCCGGAGCCGGGGGCGGCTATGGCGGTGGCGAGCCGAGCGACGAGGACGTGCCGTTCTGAGGCCAGGGAGCCAGGGGTTGGCCAGCGGGGCTTGTGCCACTCGCCCATCCGGGCTATCAAGTGGCACGAAGCCAACCGAGGCGCCCCTCCCAGGGCGCCTTTTTTAATGAGCGCGCCAGACCGCCCACTGGGCAGCAGAGCCGCGGCCCGATCCGGCCAGAGTCCGTCGTTCAGCGCTCGCTCAGTGGGACGACTGCCGCCGCTTCCAGATCCGCAGGCTCAGCCAGGCCAAAACTGCGAAAATCAGCAGCGCCAGCAGCTTGTTGACGACGCCTTCCACCGGCTTGATCGCCCCCAGCACCCGGTTCCAGTTGCTGCCCAGGGCCCAGCCAGCCCCGGTGAGCGCCGCGGTCCAGATCAAGCTGCCGGCGGTGGTCCAGAACAGGAACGAGCCGAAGGGCATCAGCTCGATCCCCGCCGGCACCGAGATCAAGGTGCGGATCGCAGGAATCAAGCGGCCCCAGAACACCACCGCGGCGCCATGGCGCTGAAACCAACGGCGCGAGTTGGCGAGCTCCTCCGTGGACACCCCCAGCCAACGCCCATGCCGACGCACCCAGTGCTGCAGACGCTCTTCATTCACCAGCCGGCCCACCCCGTACCAAGGCAAAGCCCCCACCACCGTGCCCAGCAGGCCGGCCAGCACCACCAGCACCACATTGAGCTTGCCCTGGCCCACATAGAAGCCAGCCAGGGGCATGATCAATTCCGAAGGGATCGGCGGAATCAAGTTCTCCAGCACCATGGCGGCAAAGATGCCCAGGTAGCCCCACTGCTCCACCAGACCCTCCACGACTGTGTTGAGCGAGCTGAACATCGACATGGCTTGCCGGCGATGGGGAGATCTTCCAGGCCGTGAGCGTAGGAGTGGCCCCGGCCGCCGCTCAACCGGCCGGGGCCACCACGCGCAGCAGATCCAGCTTGATCAGCCAGGCCAGGGTCAGCAGCTGTCCCAAGCCGGGTGGCCAGCAGCCCCGACCCTTGCAGGCCATCAAAAAGGGCAGGATCCACCAGGACCCCACCCAACCAGAACCGAGGCAAGCGCCTCAGCGATCAATAGCGGTAGTGCTCCAGCTTGTAAGGCCCCTCCACCGGCACGTTGATGTAGGCGGCCTGTGCAGCGCTGAGCTCGGTGAGCTTGGCGCCGATCTTCTCGAGATGCAGACGGGCCACGGTCTCGTCCAGATGCTTAGGCAGCACATACACCTCCTTGCCGTACTGATCACCCTTGGTGTACAGCTCAATCTGAGCCAGCACCTGGTTGGTGAAGGAGTTGCTCATCACGAAGCTGGGGTGACCTGTGCCGCAACCGAGATTCACCAACCGACCTTCAGCCAGCAGAATGATGCGATTGCCGCTGGGCAGGATCACGTGATCCACCTGAGGCTTGATATTTTCCCAGGCGTACTGCTTGAGCGAAGCCACATCGATTTCGTTGTCGAAATGGCCGATATTGCAGACAATCGCCTGATTCTTCATCTGCAGCAGATGCTCGTGGCGGATCACCTGGAAGTTGCCGGTGGCGGTCACGAAGATATCCACATCGCCCACCACGTCATCAAGACGCACGACGCGATAGCCCTCCATCGCCGCCTGCAGGGCGCAGATCGGATCGATTTCAGCGATCATCACCGTGGCACCAAGACCCCGCAGCGACTGGGCTGAACCCTTGCCGACATCGCCGTAGCCGATCACCAGGGCCACCTTGCCGGCCACCATCACGTCGGTGGCGCGCTTGATGCTGTCCACCAGCGATTCACGACAGCCGTAGAGGTTGTCGAACTTGCTCTTGGTCACCGAATCGTTGACGTTGATCGCCGGGAAGGGCAGCTCGCCATTCTTCTGCAGCTGATAGAGACGGGCCACACCGGTGGTGGTTTCCTCAGTGACGCCCTGAATCTTGGCGTGAATACGGGAATAGAAGCCGGGTGCGACAGCCAGCTTGGCCCGGATCGATTTGAACAGCGCGATCTCCTCTTCGCTGCCGGGGTGATCGAGCACGCTCAGATCCTGCTCGGCCTTGGTGCCGAGAATCACCAGACCGGTGGCATCGCCGCCGTCGTCGAGGATCATATTGGGGGTGCCGCCATCGCCCCACTCGAGGATGCGATGGGTGAAGGCCCAGTACTCATCCAGGGTTTCACCCTTGTAGGCAAACACCGGCACACCGGCGGCAGCAATCGCAGCGGCGGCGTGATCCTGCGTGGAGAAGATATTGCAGGAGGCCCAGCGCACTTCGGCGCCGAGAGCCACCAGGGTTTCGATCAGAACGGCGGTCTGAATCGTCATGTGCAGAGAGCCGGCAATGCGAGCCCCCTTGAGGGGCTGCTCGGCGCCGTACTTGGCCCGCAGCGCCATCAGGCCGGGCATTTCCGTTTCGGCGATCGCCATTTCCTTGCGCCCGAAATCGGCCTGGGCGAAATCGGCGATCACATAGGACGACGTCGACTGAAGACCGGCAAGCTCAGCCGCCGGGCTGGAGGGTGTTGCCACCATGGTGCGGACACTCCCGACTGGGAGGACGAATGGGATAAAAGTGGACTGGAAGTTCTGCGGAGACGCCGAGGCTTCGGGCTCGCTTGGTCATGAATCTACAAGGATGACGACAAACGACGCGCCCAGACGGCGCCTGCTGCGCGACCCGGCCGCCACCGCTGCCCTGGGCCAGCAGCTGGCCAGCGACCTGCTGACCTGGCGGGCCTGCGCCCCGGGGCCAGCGGCCGCCGTGCCCGTGCTGCTGCTGAGTGGTGACCTGGGCGCCGGCAAGACCTCCCTGGTGCAGGGCCTGGCCGCTGGGCTGGGCATTGACGAGCCGATCACCAGTCCCACCTTTGCCCTGGCGCAGCACTACGAAGGCCGGCTCGCCGATGGCACACCGACGGCCCTGGTGCATCTCGATCTCTACCGGCTGGAGCAGAGCGCCGCCGCCGATGAGCTGCTGCTGCAGGAAGAAGAAGAAGCCCTGGCCCTCGGCGCCGTGCTGGCGGTGGAATGGCCCGGCCGCCTCAGCGTGATGCCCGCGGCAGCCTGGCAGGTGGAACTGGAACTGGCCTACGCCAGCGATCCGGAGCTGGGCCGCCACGCCCGGATCAGGCCGCCCCTGCCGCCGCCAGATGCTCCAGCAAGGCCGCAATGATGCGGCCATTGGCGGCCGGAAACGGATAATCGGCCAGCTCGACCGGCCGTACCCAGCGCACCTGCTGGGAGGCCAGGGGCTGGGGTTCACCCGCGAGCCAGGTGCAGAGATGCACCACAAACCGCAGGCGCTTGTGGCTGTAGGCGTGCTCGATCACGATCAGCTCCTCGCCCACCGCCACCGCGATCGCCAGCTCCTCGGCCAGCTCCCGCTCGATCGTGGCGGCGATCGCTTCGCCTTCCTCCTGCTTGCCGCCCGGGAATTCCCACAGGCCGCCCAGCAGCCCCTCGTTGAGCCGCTGATCGATCAGGACCCGGCCGGCGCCATCGAGCACCACCCCCACCCCGACCACCTGGAACGGCACGGTGCGGGGGGCGTCCTTCACGGGGTAGCGGGCGGAATCGCCGGCAGCGTAGGCAGCGCAGTGCCCCCGCCAGGGACAGGCGCCGCAGCGGGGAGAACGGGGGGTGCAGACGCTGGCGCCCAGATCCATCAGAGCCTGGTTGAACGCTCGGGGCCGCCTGGGATCGAGCAACAACTCGCTCAGTTGCCAGAACCGGGCCAGCTGCCGCGCCGGTGGCCGCGGACTGGCGATCAGGCGCGCCAGCACCCGTTTGACATTGCCATCAAGAATCGCCGATGGCGCATCGAAGGCCGACGACAGGATGCTGGCGGCGGTGCTGCGGCCCAGCCCCGGCAGGGCCTGCCAGCCCTCGAGGCTGCGGGGCCACAGATCCGGTCCATCAGGACCTGAAGCCATCACACCGTCGAGGCTCTGGTCTGGGCTCAGGCCCTGGCCGACAAGCAGCTGCCCTGCAGCCCGATGCAGCCGCCGCGCCCGCGAGTAGTAGCCCAGGCCCTGCCACAGCATCAGCACGTCGTGCTCCTCGGCGGCCAGCAGGGCCGCCAGGCTGGGCAAGGCCGCCAGCCAGCGCTGCCAGTAGGGCAGCACCACCGCCAGCTGGGTCTGCTGCAGCATCACCTCGGCGACCAGCACCGGATAGGGATCCAGGGGCTCTCCATCGGCCGGCCGCTGGCCCTGGGCCGTCAGCTTCCAGGGGATGGTGTGGCGGCCTTGGAGTTCCCACCAGGCCAGCAGCTGCTGACGCAGCTCTGGCGCACGGGCGGACAGTTCCGTGAGGTCGACATCCAGCGCAGGGGGCCTGGGAATGGTGTTCTCCGCAGCGCGGCGGAGTCTGGCGCGGAGAGAGGGGACGGCGGGACCGGGCGCAGGCAGCCCTCAGACCTCGGATCAGACCCCAGAGCCGATGATCGATGCCACGTGTTCAACCAACCGCTCGGCGCGAACCAGCCAGAGGGCGCGCTCCAGCCCCATCGGCTCGGGATCGGCGTCGTAGCGGAGTGGATCAGGGGCGGATCGTCGCCGAGCTGAAATAACCAGGCCTTCAGAGCCTTCTCCACCACCTGCTGGATCTGAAACCCCCAGCTGGCCTCGTCGATGGAGGGCTCCTGCAACGCCAGAGCCTCAGGGTTCGTCATGGAGTAGACGCCCCTCCCGGCAGGCTCGGGCAATCACATGGCTGTGCCAGCCGCTGCGTTCCTCCACCTGGCTGCGGGAATACAGAAGCAGATCAACAGGAATGCGGTGGCGGGCCAGACGACGCCACAGTCGACCCAACAGCGCGAACCGGTCATGCTCCGCCAGCCAGGCATCCGGGGCGGTGATCAGCAGATCGACATCGGAATCGGGTCGGGCCTCACCACGAGCCCGCGAGCCGTAGCCGAAGGCTTCTCCGCAGGAATACAGGCGCACCTCCGCTCCGGGGATCTCAGCTCGGATCGCCGCCGCCATGGCGCGCAGCTGGTCCTCGCCGATCGCGGCGGGTCCGCTGGCGATCGGGCCGCTGTCGGTCGTGGAAGTCGTGACTCGGGTCATCGGGGCACCTCAGCCCTCAGGATCGCCTGGATGACCAGGGGCACACAAGCAGAGGGCGCCCTCAGCCGCGCCGCCAGGGCCGAATCAGGAGCACGCGCAGGGCTGGCCGCTGTCCCCGCTCCAGTGCCACTCCCACAAGCGTGGGCCGTCAAGGCGGCCACCAGCACGGGATGGCGCTGACCCAGTCCGTCGCCGTGTCAGCGAATCCATATCGATTGCTGCACCCAATTGGGGCAAGAGGCGGGGGACGCCGACTTTTCGGGGCACCGCCGCACAAAGAATGACAACGACCCACTGACTCAACAAGGCCTGCAAGGTCCGCGGTGATGTCCTCCATGATCCGGACGAACGCCAAACTCAGCAGCAACCACAGGACCCATGCAAGCGGACTCGAGCCGTGGCGGGACATCAGGCCGCGGCATGCCAGCTCCCATGCCGCGGCTGAGCATTTCCGGCTGAATGGTGTGTGCTCCGGCACGGGCTGGTGCCGCCAGCTCCCTGGGCCACCGTGCGCAGGGCTGAAGCCATGGCGGTGAACAGCTCCAGGCCTGCGGCCCAGCTCGATGCGACGGTGGATGCCACCGCTCTGTTCCACCGCGGCGCCGTTGAAGGCTGTCTGGGCCACTGGCAGTCAGCGCGCCGTTGCTTTGCAGCGGCGGCCCAGGCCCGGCCGGGTTTCACCCAGGCCCGCTGCAATGCCGCGCTGATCAGCCTGCAGCTGGGGGAACTGGAGCAGGCTGAGGCCGAGCTTCGCTCTCTCCTGCGCCGCTATCCCCTGCTGGCCGAGGCCCGCGCCGGCTTGACCGCCCTGCTCTGTTCTCGCGGCAACCTGGCGGAGGCGCTGGGGCAGTGGCATGCCACCACCAGGCTCGACCCCCGCTACCGCCAGCGGGACTGGCTGCTGCAGAACCGCCGCTGGCCACCCCTGCCGCTGCAGGCCCTAGAACCGCTGCTCGCCCTGGTGGATTGAGGCGCTGCCGGCACACCGTTCGCCCTGAACCGGCCTCGGCTGAGGGACCCAACCCTTCCGCGCCGCCACCCCACAACCCTGCTCCCGGCCAAGTGGTGCCCGGCACTACCGAATGAAGCGACGTTCCGGACCTGATCCGGGAATCGGCATAGGTATCCCGCCCCATCGGGGGCGAACGGGCGGAGTGGGCGGCTTTTTCGGCGGGCACCCGCCCACCAGGATTAGCGTCGCGGCCCTATAGGCCAATCTGGCGGCGATCCAGGCACCACCGCTGGGCCCGCAGGATCAGCTGCAGAGCCTGGCAGCACTCAAAGCCAGCATGCTCGGCCAGCTGCAGGTGGCCGAGCCGAGGGCCCGGGCGGCGGGTGGGGCTTCACGGCCAGGCGCAGGGCCGACTGAGAGCCCAGGTTCACCGCCTTGATCGGTTTGCTCAAGGACAGTGTGCGGGTGGTGGTGCTGTCGCTGGCCCTGACCGCTTCGGGAGAGCGCCGCCGACGTTTAAACTGATGAATCAACAGCAGCCCTGTAATGGCGTCCTCCAGGCCCCGCCAAGCCTTGCGCCGCTGGGGAAACTCCCTCGGTGTACGGCTGCCCGCCGCCATCTCCCGTGAGGCAGGTCTTCGCGACAACCAGACCGTTGAGCTCAGGGTGGTGGCTGAGGGGGTGTTGATCCGGGCGGTTGAGCCACGCCTGTCCCTGGAGGAGCGACTGGCTGCCTATGTGCCGATGGAGGCTGAGCCCACAGAGATGATGGTCTGGGATCCGGTCGGGGCGGAAGCCCTCGAATGACACCGAAACCCTCCGGGGTGGTCACCTGGGTTCCGGATCGGGGCGATGTGATCTGGATCGACCACAACCCCCAGGCCGGCAGGGAAATGAAGGATCACCATCCTTTCGTGGTGCTTTCGAGCGCTGGTTTCCACAGGACGGTGCGCCTCGTTGTGGGCTGCGCGATGACGTCAGCCGCCTACAACCGCGGCTCCAGCCTGGCGGTCGATCTGGGGCCGATCCCCGAGCGGCCGGAGGCGCACAGCTTTGTGCTCTGTCATCAGCTCAAGTCGTTCGACTGGAAAGCCCGCGGCGCCCGCCCCCATCCAATCGGTCGGCTCGAGGCCGACAAGCTGGAGCAGGTGCTGGAGATCGTGGGGCAGATCCTGGGCTTCGTGCCGTAGCCGCTGGGTGGTGATGCCCCAGTCGGTGGGCGAGCGCCAGCGGCTGGCGTCGCTGCTGGCGGCGGTGATCACGCTGTTGCTATCGAACCCGGGTGACGGTGAACAGTCTTCCGTAGGACGTGACCACGTTTGTTTCGACCTACCCCGCCGCCACGGACCTGCAGCTGCCGGCCCGGGTGGCGGCCCAGCTCCAGGGCGCCGGCTGAGGCCCTGCCACGTCAGACTTCCGGCGGCTGTCGCCCATTCATCCTCGTTGGATCTGCTGTCCACCTTCTCGCAAACCAACAGGAGGTATTCCAATGCGGCCACCTGGGTGCTCAGCAGTGAGATCCGCCTGCAGACGGGCTTGGCCTCGGCCAGCCGGCTGATGCTGCTGGGCTTCTACAACACGGCCCTCTCCCGGCAGAGGCTGGCCTTCATGGTCACCACCGAAGCCGAGGCCCTGGAGGGCCTGGCCCGCACCCGGCCGGGTCTGCTGATCATCACCAACCAGTTGGAGCAGGGCTCCGGCCTGGCGGTGGTGGAGGCGGCCCGCGACGTAGTGGACGACATCCGCTCGATCCTGATCGTCGATCCCCGCCTCGACGATCTGGTGGCGGTCGGCTGCTCCCGGGCCGATGCGGTGCTGTCGGAGACGGATTGCTTCACCGCCGCCAGGCCCGTGGTGGCGATGAGCCGCAGCATCGCCATCGGCCAGCGCTTCCGCTCCGCGGCGGTGCTGGCGGCGATGGAGGCCGCTTCGGTGCAGCGGCATCCCTGGCGGGATGAGCCGCCGCAGCTCACTGCCCGCGAGCTGGCGATGGTGGAACTGCTGGTGCAGGGCCTCGGCGATCGGCAGGTGGCCGAGCAGCTGGGGATCAGCTACGAAGGCGCCCGCAGCCTCGGCAAGTCGCTGCGCCGCAAGCTTGGCGCCGGCAGCCGTGGCCAGGCGGTGGCCAAGGCCCTGCAGCTGGGGCTGGCCCGCCTTGGTGGTCGCTGAGCTGGCCCGCTGCGGTCTTGTCTGTTGCTCCAGAAGTGTTCGTCGCTACTGCTTGAGCCGCCCCTGTGGGCATCCGGCCACAGGGGCCGAAGAATTTTCGCCCCAATTGGGTGGAGTTCAGCGCCCCGGGTCGGATAGGGCCGCTGGCGGCAGAAAAGATTGGTGGGATC
>CALPNT020000059.1 GCA_943325005.2 Bifidobacterium breve
CAGGGAGACATTGGGGTCGTTGGGATTCATGGCTGCAGCCGCTTCTCCAGGAGTGCCATGGCTAGGGCCTGTTCTATTTCGTTGATCCCTGGCTGGATGTCCCAATGCTTCTGCAGTGCTCACCCTTCTCAACATGGGAGGCACGTTAAATGGTGGCTGCGCTGCCACGCATAGGGGCAGGATTTTGGTGGTGATGGATTTGTTGGCCATAGCTATCGGGAGTTTGTATCCATTGATTCAGAAGCTGTGATGACTCCATCACCCCACGCTTTTCCACCCATGCCAGCCCAGGGGGATTCAGGCATTTCCCTTTGTTCAAGCATTTCCCGCTGATGGTTCGGCCTGTCTGCCCTCCTGCTCTGCTGGGTTCCGGCGATCCGTTTGCTCGACATTTGGCCCTCCCCCTGCTGTTCGCGAGCCCCAGTCCCCGACTAGAAGGGCGGCTCCGGAAACCTGCCGATGTTGGCCCCAGCGCTGGGTAGGATTTCGCCATTGACGGTTCCCCGTCAGGTCCGTCAGCTGGCCCCACAGGAAGGAGGCTTTGAAGAACTGAGATTGGCATAGTAGTTGGAGGGCGTCTTGCTCAGGGCGATCCGTCTGTAGCGCTGGCGAGGATTGGAGTGGTCAATCGTCTCTAGTAAGATCCGATCAGAATCCCTGCCCGCAGAGCCCTCCTACCTCAACACTGGTGTTCAATTTTATACTAATTTCAATGGCCGCCTGAGCTAATTGTATGGAACTTTGGCCCGCCGACAAGCGTAAACGTCTGATTTTGCAAGCAAAAGAAGTGGGCGTTTTTGCTTTTCTCTTTGTTGTGAGAATTCGCATGATCTACTTCGCCGATGCCCTCTCAAGCTTGCCTGGTCAGCCTCTCCATGGCCTCAAAGCCTTCTTGCATTCATTGGCGTCGGTTCAATACGGCAATGCTCTTGTCGTCGGAGTAGCCGTCTTTGCCTATCCCTTCCTGTCGCTGACGCGAGGCCGACTTATTCCTCGTAAGTTTCTCGATTTTCTTGGGATCTGGATGGTGGTCAATTTGGTGTTCCACTTTCTCAAGATCAACCTGTTGCTGTTTACTCCTACTAGGTATCCAGAGCTGTTGCTGGGACAGCTGATAGCCTTCGTGGTCTTCTTTGTTGTTGCCTGGGGTTGGATTTATTGGCGCGTCGATTGTGCAGAATACGAAGGCTCGGCCGGCATTCTTGAGGTGAAGGAAAGAGGAGAAACCCTTAGCATGTTTGATTATATGTATTCATCGCTGTATGCGATTCAGAAGATGGGGTACGAATCGAATATTTCTGGTTCTACGCGCCTTGGTCGAATTCTGGTAAGCATCCACAATTTTATGGTGCTTGATCTTGTCGCCATTGGTCTTGGGCGCTTCTACCAATTGATCAAAAGTACCCTCTGATTGAGGTGGCGACATGGCCCCTAAGCCAGACAGGATCGTGGTCGATGGCGCCCTGGGAGCTGCTGGCAGTGGTTCGTAGGCCACCCGCAGGCCCTGCTTGTGTTGGATCACCACTTTCTTCGTCGGTACCTATCAGCGTTGTTGCCGCTGGCCTGGTACCAGCCGTTCCTGCTTGTCGGAGCTCCCCCCGACTCCAGGGGCAAAGGCGGATCGCCAGGTCTGGAAATTGCTAGGAGCCTGTCGCACATAACCCACCCACAGCCTCTCCGCAGACGCTCTTAAATCTGCCCAGATCCCTGTGACTGCAATGGTTTTTGGTGATAAACTGGGCTATGGGCAAGCCCAAGACTTTCCGTCCCTGGAACCCTGAGCAGACCTTGCTCTTGCCGCCCTCGCCGGTTGATTGGCTGCCGGCGAACCACCTGGTGTTCTTTCTGCTGGATCTTGCGGCCGAGCTGGATCTGGGTGTCATCTACGCGATCTATCAGCAGCGGGATCCGCGTGGGGTCAAGGCTTATGAGCCCAGGATGATGGGGGCATCGGCGACATGGCTGGTGTGGCGCTGGTTCATCGGGTGGTGGCCGGGAGGTTCAAAGCAAGAATCAGAGGCAGAAAAAGAAAGGTGAAATCACTTCTCCTTGGAGACGGCCTTTTCATCGATATCGAAGTTCTGGCAGGGCATCCACTCCTTGCCCATCGCAAAGGCGCCGCTGCACTTCAGTTCCTTGGTTCGCTGTTCCGCTGCGGTCTTGCTCGGGAACTACTGCCGCCAATGTGCATGACTTCACGCCAGTGGCTGATCTCTTGCACGGCGAGGAGACTGTTCGGCGACGATTAGGTAGGCGGGTCGGACCGTTTCAGCACTATTCTGTAGGCACCAGCTCAGCCCTGTACCGAGTTGGCCCACGGTGGTGTGTGCTCCACTGGAGTGGGCGATGGGGATGTTGAACGTCGCACCTCGTCCCCCTTAAGGAAATCGAGCTGAGGCCGCTCTTGGCGAAGTTGAAGCGCAGGGGACCGAAGCCGGCGCTGCGGCGGAAGCGGAAACCCATCGGTGTCTCGTGGCTGAGTTGCTTGGGACGCAACTCAATGGTTCAATCATGTTCAGGTTTGCAAACAACGGTCCATGACCCTCTGGCTGATCCGCTCAGGATCCCATGGCGAGCAGGAGCAAAAGTTCTAGATGAGAGCAGGATCTATGTCTGCTGGGGGGAGCTGAACGTTGATCTGCTGGGCCTGGATGATCGGCAGCCCCTGATCGCTGCCTTGGCTCAGCGCTACCCCGGCGACGAGGGTACTGGGCGTTGAAGGTGGCTGGTTGGTGGGGGGCGGAGCCGTTGGGGTTACCAGTAGAGCCTTGCAGGCTTGGCTGCCGATGAGCTCCTGCTTGAGGACCGTCCTCAAATGATGCCTTCACAGCACGAAGGGCCGTTGGTCCTGTAGCAGGAGCACACCTGCCTGGTGGGGGATGGGGTTCGCTTTCATGGTGATCGAACTGCTCTTGATGCAACGAATCAACGCCTCCGGAGCGACGAGCCGGCCTGGTGGTCGTGAAGATAGGGGAGCCAGCACAATCGACCTACCGTGCTGATATGGCGGACTGGATTGGCCAATGCGACCACGTGATTTGAGCTTGATTTTCGACCCCATATTCCCATGAGCATCGATGCCATGGCTTAACAATCGCAGAGGCTGTCTAGATAGCGGCTGACCTGTAATCATCCTGTGTCACAGAAATAAATAACCATCTAAAAAGAAATCCAGGAGTGTGGCGATCGTCCGCGGGCTTCCTCGCGGCTGCCTGGAGCCTGCTACTGTGCAGATGCAGTATTGAACGCCATAAGCTAGTAAGTCGTTTCGCGTCAGCCCAAGAATGCATTTTTCACCATTAAAATTTGGCAATGACGCTTGGTCGATGTTCTGGTTTTGGGTGCCTACGGTGAGGGCATAACAGCATGTCTTTTGGTAACTTGATGACTGTCAGCGTGATCACCCCAACCAGGCTGCTGCCGGATCGGCTCAGCATGTTGGTGGAGTTGAATGTGAGCCTGCAGAAAAATGATTGCTTGGTTGAACATGTTGTTGTTGTTGATGGTGTCAGTCAGGGAGAGCTTCCGCGTGAGCTATGCGAACGGGCTACTATTATTACGACAGGGCGGCCCATCGGCCAAGCCGCTGCGCGCAATTTAGGCCTGGCCATTGCGAAAGGTGAATGGATCACCAGCGCCGATGACGATGACTGGCTATATCCACGCTCTATCGATAAGCGATTGGATGCAATTCATGGTCAGGCTGGTGCACTTTGGTCGGCGGGATATTGCACGGATGACTCCAGGATAGATCCAGGCATCGTGTCAGCAGGCCCCAGTTCCCCTGGGGATGTCTGGCGTGCCTGGCCAACGCCTGTGGCCAGCATCCCTTTGGGGCCAACAACGTTGCTCGTGGAAACCAACCTTCTGAAGCGGGCTGGTGGCTGGATGGGCTTACCTCAGGGAGAAGATATTGGCATGATGATGGCCGTAACCTGCATGGCGCCTGGCGTGGTAATTGACGCCTATGTTTATCATATTCGCTTGCATGAGGGGCAGATGACTAAAGCAATTTGGTTCGATGATTTGGAGCTTCTGTCGCGACGATGCGCATGGGAAAGAGGCGAGAGGATTCTCTCCGAACCGCCTCCTGGATCGGCAGTTTGGCCCCATCTTTCGGCTCAGGCGATCAGCCCGGTTGAAAGGGATGCTCGTTTCTCCGCATCCAGCCTGGCTATCGGGTGATTATGCCGAACCTCCAAGTCCCCAGTTTCAAGCTTCAAGTTTTATTGAAGTGCAAAAGTGATCCACCCTTGGGGTGAGCAAGTGGTCGCTTGCGGCGCCTGCCGTCAGTTGAATAAATCGGGATCGGACTGGCTGATCTCCTCCCAGAAGGATTGAAAATTCAACCAGCCGGCCTGGGAACTGGCCGTATTTTCGCGGGTGAAGGTGGCCCATTCCGGCCGGATCAGCTTTGGGCTGCCTGCCGCTTCTGCCAGTAGCTGGGCCTGGCAGCAGCGCTCCATCGCCAAAAACCAGAAGGCCGCCGCATCCACCGTCTCCCCCACGGTGAACAGACCGTGGTTCTGGTGAATGGCGGCCTTGCCGCTGCCGAACTGGCTGGCAAAGGTGCGCCCCGATTCCAGTTCAAACACCACCTTGCCCCCATCGGCCTCGATCAGGACGTGGTCGTTGAAAAAGGCGCAGGCATCCTGGGTGATCGGATCGAGCAGCCGTCCAAGGGAGGAAAAGGCCTTGCCGTAGGGGGAGTGGGCATGGGCGGCCGCATTGATATCCCGTCTGGCTTCATGGACGGCGGTATGCAAGACAAAGGCGGCCCGATTGACGGGTCGGTGGCCATAGACCACTTCACCGGTATGGTTCACCAAAATCAGGTCGCTGACCCGCATGTGCCGGAACGACAGGGCAAAGGGATTGACCCAGAAAAGGTCTGAATATTCCGGATCGCGCACGGTGATATGGCCGGCTACGCCTTCGCCGAAGCCCGAGCGTCCAAACACCCGCAGGGCACCGGCCAGATGGCTGAGCCGATAGCGCCGTTCCTCCGCAAGGGTTTCAAACCGGGGCGGACTCTGGTGGATCAGGGCTTGGGGAACGAGCTCCAGGCCATTGATCTGGCGCCCTTGGTCCGGGTTCGAAGGCGCTGCTGCCATGGCTGCCCTGCTCCAAGCGATCGCAGCCTTGATTCTGCCAGCGATGGCGGCTCCCGGGCGTGGCCCCGGCAGAGGCCCTGGGGTTCTTGGCCGAGAAGCTTGTAGCCGACAGAACAGTCACTGAATGGTTGCGGAGGCTGGGGGGAGCGTGCCGATCGACGTGGGCTTTAAGAGTTCGCTGAACAACCCAGCCACCTCTGCCCAAATTGGGCAGCTGCCCATTCGTTGATGCGACGCCAACAGGAGCGCAGCAGCTCCTTGTTCTCCTACGTCTCGATCGAGGAGCGGATCCCGACCAGCCATCCGCTCCGGCGGATTCGCAAGTTGGCGGATCAGGCTCTTGATCAGCTCGAGATCGGTTGCAGCCGAATCGGCTTCGGGCCCAGAGAAGGAGCAATCTCGCCCAGGCAAACGAATGCGAAAAGCTCAGGCCACGGGGCGTCTGAGGCTGTGCTCGATGCACTCAGCTGGTGGCATGGGGCGATCAATACTTCAGCGAGCCAGGAGTGTGGCGGATGTCCTTGAGCAGCAGCAGCAGGTGCAAAGGATCGGTGGGTGAGCGCTCGAACTCAGGGATCAGATGCTCATAGAAGCCCCGGGCCTGCTCTGATTCGGCGTGCACCAGCAAGCCGCGGCAGCCGATGGCGTCACTGAGGTTGGCCACCCGGGTGATCACATCCCGCAGCAGGGCCGCACTGAGGCCGTGGCCCTCGCAGATCGGCGATCGCCACGCTCGCCATGCACCAGGCGTAGTAGGCGACGACAACTGGTTGATCCACCTCGGTCACCACAAAGACGCGGGTGGTGCCGGTTCTATGGGCCTGCCTGGCCACCTCCACCAGCCAGGCGGTCTGCTCCTCGGAGCGGCAACGGAACCCGGCGAGCTGGTGGCGGGCCGCCAGCAGCACCGGCGGCTGGTAGCTGCTCATGCCTGGGGGCATCCGCCGCTGGACTCCCAAACGGCGAGGGCCGCTCCAGCAGCCGCACCAGGCCCGGCAGGCTGCGTGCGGGACGGCTTTGATCCGTCACTGTTCGGCGCTTGTTGAGGCCTGTGCGTTCAGCTCAGAGAGGGCCTCGTTCCGCTTTCCGCTGGCAGCGCTGCAGCCAGGCCCAGCTCAGGCCTGCTCTGGCCCCGCCGCCTATGACGCCGTCTGGCCCTGTCCACCGAGTCCGGTCGGCGGGTGGCTCAGTTTTTGGTGTCGCCTCGATCGCAGCAGCTGGCCATTTGCCCGCCATTTTCCTGCTGACGTAGCAGACAGCTACGGTCGATTGGGCAGCCCGGTGCGTCATGGCCAAATCCGCTTCTCCCGTGCGCCTGCAGGATGCGCTGATGCGCAGTGCCGCCCTGACAGGGGCCCGACAGCACCGCAGCGCCGCCCAGCAGATCGAATACTGGGCCTCCCTGGGGCGTGAGGTGGCAGCGCTGCTGGATCCGGACCGTCTGCTCGCGGTGCAGGCGGGTCTGGCGCGACTGCGCGTTGAACCTGTCACGGTTGCTTCGGTGATCCCAGAGCAGGTGTTCGCCGCCCTCGAGGCCGACCGCAGCAGTGGCGTGCTGGCCAATTCCGTCAGTTCTGCGCCGGTGCGGTATCAGGCCTGCAGCAGTCGACCCGGCTATTTGGAACGGCTCGACAGGGATGGCAGTCGCAGCGTGGGTCGCTTTGCCCATGGCGAGTTTCTGGCCTGCGAGTTCAGCGACAGTTGAGTGACGCACCCCAGCTCTGGATGCTCGTGGGTGGCAATGGGGCCGGCAAGAGCACCTTTTACCGGCTCGCGCTTGAGCCCTTGGCTCTGCCCTTTGTGAATGCCGATCAGCTGGCCCGTTTCGCTTTCCCGGATGATCCGGAGGTTCACAGTTATGAAGTCGCCATGCTCGCAGAGGGGCTCCGTTATCAGCTCCTGAATGATGGCCTGAGCTTCTGTTTCGAAACCGTCTATTCCCATCCCTCCAAGATCGATTTCGTCGCCCTTGCCAAGGCACTCGGCTATCAGATCATCATGGTGTTCATCCACCTCGAATCGACAGGCCTCAACCAGGCACGCGTGGCGATGCGGGTGAATGACGGTGGCCATGATCTGCCTCCCGAGAAGATGATCAGCTCCATCCCACGCCTGCTGCAACACGTGCGTGCCTCCATCCCCCTGGTGGATGTGCTGCGCGTCTACGACAACTCCTCGGCACTGGATTCGCTCCGGCCCGTGCTCACGATCAGGCAGGGAGCGTTGCAGCGGCATCAGAATCCCTTGCCTCCCTGGGCCGCCGCCTTGATTGCCGATCCTGAAGGCTGAAATCGCTTCATTGCTGGAGCGCCTGATCGGGCCCGACGTGCCCACCAACACCAAGATGATGGACCTGATGGAGGGTGCCGCCACTCTGTCTCCCTACCAAAGGGAGAGAAAAAGCCGGGAGCAGTGCCCCCCGCAGGGCCCAGGCCTCAGAGGGGCAGCAGTGCCTCAAGGGCCTCACAGCCTTTGCCCTCAGCCGCCAGCTGACGGCGCAACGGCTCAATCGCAATCTGCACCTCCAGCTCTTCTTCCAGCTCGGCATCGATTTCGTCGATGCGCTGCAGGCAGCGCTGCAGCCCCCCGCCGGCCAGGCCTCAGGGCCGGCGGGTTCTTCGCGATGGCGGTCTGCATTCCGGAGGGGACGAACAGGGCGAGAGCCTTGCTGCGCGACTGGCAGGCATTGACCTGGCGGGGGCCCTGGATCCAGTTGGGCAGCTCAGAGGCGCTGACGAACGCGGCCGAGAACACGATCTGGCCGGTGAGCAGGCCATGGGAAGCAGCAGCGGTAGCCAGCCACGTGTGGTGACTCATGGGGTCGACGAGGGCTTTCCTCCTGTTGCTGCGATGCACTCGCCGGCGGGACAGCTCAGCTGCATCCACCTCTCTCGCGGTTCAGATCGGCGAAACAACGGCCAGGACTGAGCCGCAGGCAACAACTATGCACTGAATGCATGATTTGGCAGCTTGAGCATGCTGCACATCATGAAGAAAGCTCTGGGAATCCACCCTTCGCTGCCCGCCTTGGCTAGCCATGGGGAGAGGAAATTCTGGTATCCATTCTCTGTGTCAGCTCGCAGCTCCTCGAGTCCATCCGGTAAGCCAGCGTCTTCTAGGGCTGCCGGCACAGCGACCCGCAAGAAGCTCGATCTTCCTGCCGTACAACAGCGCATCAGCGCATTGCTGGCCGTCGGGGCGCCGGATGCCGCTGCTCTGCTGGCCTTTGCCGAGTTCATCCACGGCAAGCCCTTCCCAGAGCCGGTACTGACGCTGACGCAGCTCAAGGCGGAAGTCTGCCGGGTGTTCGGTTGTAAAAACACGACGGAACTGCGCAAATCGAGTGAGTTCAGTCTGGCGATGGCTGGCCGCAGCTTCGATCTAAAGACCAAGGCTGATTGGCAGAAGCTTTACCGCGAGTGGGTGGGTGTGCCGCAGGCGGAACGGAACCGCAGCGGCGCGACCTGTATCAACGGCATCGATGTGCTGGAGAACTTCCGCCCTTGGCATGTCTTCGGCCTGGAGCCAGCGACGGCCACGGTCGATGACATCAAAGAGGTCTTCCGCCGCCTCGCCAAGGAGCACCATCCGGACATGGGCGGTGATCCCCGCGTGATGGAGCGTCTGCAGAAGATGCGTGATTCGTTGCTGGCTTTCCGCTGATGACTCCTATCCCCACCTCCACAACCCCGCCCACTCCTCGCCGCCAACGCGAACGGGATGCCTTTTCCGATAAGGAAGCGGCCAAGATGCTTGGCATCCCGGTTACCAAGCTCTACCGGATCTGTGACTTCTTTGATGCCGTTCCCGACGACCCCTGGGAGTTGAGCGAAGGGGAGTTCTTTGAATACGAACCGGGCCAGGCCCGCAAACGCCGCTTCTATGAAGAAGGCGTGATGGCGATCGCCACCTACCTGGAGGAAACGGAGGGCGGCACCTTCCTGGCCAAGCTCAAAGAGTTCTTCACCCATCACCGCGCCCGGGTGACGCGGGCGCTGGTGCAGCGGCGCATCATCCAGGTGACGCAGGACCGCTCGGCCCTGGTGATCCGCGGCGATCTGGTGTTTCTGCAGCAGCGCTCGGTGGTGCGGGTGCTGGGCACCAACGGCAAGGGGATGGCTGGCACGGTGCGGCGGATCCAGGAGGAAAGTGCCGGCCTCGAGGGCGCCGAGGGGCTGGAGATCGATGTGCACTTCGCCGACATCGATAGCATCGAAAACCGTGGCCATGAGAACCGCCACTGGAGCCAGCGTGGCATCGCCCGTCTGGCCCGCACGATGCAGGATCGGGGCCGGATCACCAAGGCGCGTCAGGCCTGGGTGAAGGCGGTGGCCGATGTGGCGGAGGACTGCTTTGAGGTGCAGCGCAAGATGCTTGAAAGCCATGAGGCCCGGGTCAGGGCGGCGATGGAGCGGGCGCGCAGCAAGGCCAAGAGCTGTGCGGTGACCCAACAGAAACCCACCGCTGCCGATCGCAATCCGATCGAACTCGAAGTTCACCATCTCTTTGATGCCTCCTCCCGGCCGGATCTGGCGGCCCGGGAGGAGAACCTGCTGGTGATCAGCTCAGCCCTGCACCGCAACTTCCACAAATGGATGGTCAATCGCCCCTGCGAACCGAAGGACTTCGTGGACTACTTGCTCCGCAACGAGCTCACCCATTTCGAAGGCAGCGCCAGCACCCGCGTCCGCCAGGACCAACGCCAACAGAAATTGGTCCACCGCCTGGAGCTGCTGCAGGTGCAGTACGAGGGCAACCGGCTGCTCTATTGAAGCGATAACGACCGATTCGGTGTTGTGGCATCCGCGTTTATGGATTCAAAGCCTCCTCAATCTCCCGCCGGGCATTGATCGACTTGGCGTAGTCAACGTGGCGGGTGGTGCAGCCATCGATCGCTGAGCCGCCGCTGCGGGCACTGTTCTGCGCCACGTGCGGCGTGACACCGATCCGCCGCATCTCAGCCACGAACCCTTTGGTGTCGTAGGTCTTGTCAGCGCCGAGCGTTTTCTGGTGGGCACCGGCGAGGTCTGCTGCCATTTCCTTGGCGGCATCCCGCTCACCGGTGCCCGTGGATTGTGTGACACGGCCAACGACGATCAGGTCATGACAGTTGTCCATGAGCACGTGTCCCCGGTAGCTCAGCTTTGCTGGATGGGCCTTGGATTTGCGGGCCAGCAAAGCCACTTCTTCGGAGAAGATTGCGTCTACAGGATCGGTGCTGGAGCGGTGGGTCTCGTTGCTGAGCTTGATGCCGCGGAAGTCGCCTTTTGCCCGCTTCTTACCCTCCTTGGGAGCCCCAAAACCCTCGCCAGGGCCAGTGCAGTGGGTGGAGGTGGAAGATCCTCCTGGCCATCGATTCGTTTCAAGGAAGCGTGTGACGCCCAGGCCTGCAGCAACGTGCCGCCCACCAAGAAGTGCTCGTCACTGAGCAGGGGCTTGACCTCAGGCGCTCCCATCAGCTTCTCCAGGAACAGCCCCATGACGTCGTCATTGAGGAGCCGATCACGGTTCTTGGTGAATGTGGTGGGGTGCCAGATCACATCGTCGGGGCTCAAGCCCACAAACCAGCGGAACAACAGGTTGTAGTGGAGCTGCTCCGGCAGCAGCCTCTCGGAGCGGATCCCGTAGAACGCCTGCAGTAGCGAGGCCAGCAGCAGCTGCTCTGGTGGAACTGATGGGCGGCCCTCCAGGGCATACAGCTGGCAGAAGGTGGGATTGAGTCGATCTAGCGCTTGATCCGCCAACTTGCGAATCCGCCTGAGCGGATGGCTGGTCAGGATCCGCTCCTTGATCGAGACGTAGGAGAACAAAGAGCTACTGCGCTCCTGTTGGCGTCGCATCAACGAATGGGCAGCTGACCAGTTTTGACAGAGATGGCTGGGTTTTTCAGCAAACTCTTAAGGGTGCCACGGCCATCGTTGACGGCGCCAGTAGCCGTGCGGTGGAGAACTGGCGCGAGGCAGTGGAGCGGTTCGAGCAGCACAAGAAATCGTTTGGCAATGCGATTTCCCCTGCCACCTGGCACGGATCTACCTCCCCACCCTGCGCTTCGCCCTCGGTTCCCTGCAGTCGCGGCAGATCGGGGCGCAGAATCTGGCGCAGTTCCTCAACTACTGCACCCAGCGGCTTCACTTCCGCCGATGCTGGATGCCGTCCGCGAAGCTCGCTCCCCACATCGCGCAGAAGCCCCGCGGTGCGGCCAAGCGGGAGTGCTACCCCATCAGTGATGCGCAGATTCTGCGCCTGCTGGACGGCCTACCGCAGACGCCCAGCGGGGAGTGCAGTTGTGGTGCAGCTACCAGAAAAAGGCGGGAGGCGGACAGATCAAACCAAGAGAACTACACGCTCTGCCGGTGCGAGACGTTGTCGGCACCGCCCCAGGAGTGGACTCTGCTGGGCAGGATGCCGATAGGCGAGGCTCTCCCGCCTCTCGGGGCCGTTGGCAATGCAGGGGAGGCGATGTTCCACGACCTGCGGCGGCAGCCGGTGTTGCAGCAGCTCAAGGCGGAGGCTGCGGCCATGGGGAGCGAACTGGTGGCCTACAGCCTGCGCCACCGCTACAGCGACGAGGGCCACCGGCTGGGGGGAAGCTAATCGCCAAGGTGCTGAGCCAGGCGATGGAGCACAGCCTGGAGCGCCACCTGCGCTCCGATGCGCGGTTCACCAGCAACGAGGTGGCGGAGGCGTTTGCGGTGGTGGGGCGCGGGGTTGCTATCCCTTACATGAACTAAACCAAAGCTAAGGAGCTATTGCTGGAGGCCGCAACGGGTTGACCCTTGACGGCAATCACCTTCCGAGGCCATGGCCGCCGGAGCTCCGACGCGCACTGGTGGGGCAACCACGGAAGAAGTAATGGCACGCTGTGGTGGTACGGAGCTTTGAAAAACTCCTTCGCAGTATGGAGGCAAGCCTTACTCTAGAGCAGGAATTGGGCTGCGTTTAAGTATGTCTGGGTCTCGCTGAGCGAGGCATAGGTTGAGAACGAGCCATTTCCCGGCAGAAATGCTCCTACGCTAGCTGGACCTGCCACGGAATCATTGCTTGCAAGCACACCGTCAGGGCTCGTTGGGAAAGTTTGCCAAAGGGCATTGCGTGAAAATGTTCCATTATCTTGGCGCTTCATATAGGCTATGCCCACTGTGCCGCCGCTCGAGGTGACAGCTGTAAAGGGTGCTTCATATACTCCATTGCCGGCATAATAAATTCCTTCGTAATGGGTGAGCGTATCGCTGCCAGGGTCGTTATTGTAGTTATATACTTGTTGGTGTGTGACTATTCCTGTTACTGGATCTATATCGGCAATCATTCCCTTTCCGAAAACTGCATCCTGCGGCAAGCCCTGCCCGAGACTTTTGTTTTTGTCGAGATACCCGATTAAAATGTTTTTTAGGGTTTCATCACTTGCTCCGCCAGAAACTGTATAGGTTTTGTTATCGTTTTTCCAGATTCCGAAGAGCGAGTGATAATCGTACCCGTCGTTCCCGTACTTGGCATTTATTTGTGAATTGCGTTCTGGATCGTAGACATAAGATCCGCTGTCAAAGCCTGAATTGATAGCGTAATTAGCAAAGCCAGGTATTGTTGAGTAGTTGCCTACGGCATATCCCCCGTCTACGCTATGCAAATATGTGTCTCTTGCAAGTAAATTGTCTTTGGTTTTTGGATCAATGAGATTGGTAGTGGCCTGGAATGATTTAAATCCTTTGGATCTAGTGGGAGCAATTGTGAGATTATTGAGTTTTCCTTCGTAGTAAAAACCAAAAATGTTATCGGAACCGGATTTGGTCCAAGTGCCTACCAAGGCTACTTTTCCGATTCCTCCAGGACCATTGCCTCGAGAGAGAATATCTGGTCCGTATACAGATGTACCGTCGGCCCCGGCAAAGGGAGCATTGAAATTTATCCATTGACCACTGCCGCTGCCCGAGCTTGTGCTTTGGCCGTTAATGGAACCCACGTACACCGCGCCAGTGCCACCAGATGAGAGGGCACTGCCTGTGGTTCCAGTAATTATATAGTCGCCCTGTCTTCCATAGGGATTAACCTTGATCCCTTGAAGCGCCCAGAAATTCTTAGTTGTTGTTGAGCTGGTATAACTGGAAGTGAAGGGTGTAAAGATTATGGTTGTGCCGCTTGGGGCTGTGCCGCCCGATGGCGAATCACTTGGCGGCCTGCATTTAGTGATAATCTTTTGTATGTAATTGGTGGCCTTTTCCAAGCGCTCGTCAATGCCTCGAAAGTAATTAGCGGGTATATCCACGTCTGCAGCATTGTTCTGATAAGGGAACAATTTAAAGCCGGACTGGCAATCTGAGTATCTGAGCAAGTATTCCGCAACGCTTTCTTTGGAATCTGTTCTTACCTTTAATTTAAGGCTTGAGGACATGGCGATTTAAATTTGTTGAATTAAGCATACCTTATTCACGTTTTGCGCGTCAAGTGAACTTGTGGCTTTTCGTAACGTGACGGGTTGGGGTCGTTGCCAGCGGATCTGCGACCTGCCTGTGTCCAGATTCTGCGAGAGATTATCGGCGCTGATGCCTGATCAACGCGCAAAGTTCCGTGTCATGCCTGATCTGCCGATGTGGCCTCCGAGTCTCTGTGGCGGCGCCGCTCCGGTCCTTTGCATGATCGGGGGACACGTCAAGGGTTTCACCAGTCGGCCCTTGACCCGCCCCAGCGGGCGGAGGGCTCCTACGCGGTGCCCATCCATGGCCTTCCGTTCTCGCAAGTCGGCTCTGCAGCAATGCTCCTGGCAGGTGCTGGATGATCTGGCGTTCTGCACTCAGCGTTATCCGCGCCTGACGGAGTTGGCGTCTCAGGTCGTCGAGCATCAGACATCGCTCATCGGTGCTTGCCATGCAGATGCCGGTCACATGGGTGCGGGTGTCACACCCATTTTGACCGCAGTGTGTCAGCAGTTGAGATGGGCGTTGCAACAGCCTGTAAGCATGGCCCGATGGCACCGCGGGGAGGCATGAACAAGCCGATCGCTGGCCAGTCCCCCGAGAGGCAGAGCAGCGCCAGCCAGCAACCCACCGAAGTGCTGGCGGGCTCGATCGAGCGCGTCACCTTCCACAGCGCCGAGAGCGGTTTCTGCGTGTTGCGGATCAAGGCCCGCGGCCACCGGGATCTGGTCACGGTGGTGGGCCATGCCGCCGAGATCAGCGCCGGTGAATGGGTCACGGTCTCGGGCACCTGGGTGAACAGCCGCGAGCACGGTCAGCAGTTCAAGGCTTCCTTCCTCAAGGCTTCAGCGCCCACCACGGCCGAGGGGATCGAGAAGTACCTGGGCTCAGGGATGATCCGCGGCATCGGCCCGATCTACGCCAGCAAGCTCGTGGCGGTCTTCGGGGTGGAGGTGTTCGAGGTGATCGAGCAGGCCCCCGAGCGGCTGCGGGAGGTGCCCGGCATCGGCCAGGTCCGCGCCGGCCGGATTGCCACCGCCTGGGCCGATCAGAAGGTGGTGCGCGAAATCATGGTGTTCCTGCACAGCCATGGCGTTGGCACAGCGCGGGCGGTGCGGATCTTCAAGACGTATGGCAATGACGCCGTGCAGGTGATGGCCGAAAACCCCTACCGCCTGGCCCGTGACATCCGCGGCATCGGCTTCCGCACCGCCGATGCAATCGCCGCGAGGCTCGGCATCGCCCCCGACGCGATGATCCGCCTGCGGGCCGGCATTAATTACGCCCTGCTGGAGGCCAGCGGTGATGGTCACTGTGGGCTGCCAACCGCCGAGCTGCTCAAGCTCGCCGGTGAGCTGCTGTCGGTGGAACGCCCTGCAGCGTCGCCACCGGCCGAACCGAAGGCAACAAAGGGTTTTGACCAGACAGCTGAGCGAGGCGGCGCTTCACCAAAGCCACCTCCCCATCGAGAAGGCCCCGCCACCCGGGTTCCCCTCGAGCCCGCCGTGATCCAGTCCGCCCTCGATCTCGAACTCAGCGAGGGCTCGGTGGTGGCGGACAGCCTGGCGGGGGCGCCCGCCATCTTCCTGGCCCATCTGCACCGCGATGAACGGCGCATCGCCGAGGCCCTGCAGGAGCTGGGCGGTGGTTCTCCCCCCTGGGGATCGATCGACGCCGCCAAGGCCATCCCCTGGGTGGAGCAACGGCTGGGCCTGGAGCTGGCCGCCAGTCAGAAAACCGCCGTGGCGGAGGCCCTCGCCAGCAAGGTGCTGGTGATCACCGGCGGTCCCGGGGTGGGCAAGACCACCCTGATCAATGCGATTCTGCGCATCCTGGCTGCCAAGAAGCTGCGGATCCAGCTCTGCGCTCCCACCGGCCGGGCCGCCAAACGGATGAGCGAGGCCACGGGCCTGGAGGCCCGCACCATCCACCGCCTGCTGGAGTACGACCCTGCCGCCCATGGCTTCCGCCGCGGCGCCGAGCTGCCGTTGGAGTGCGACCTGCTGGTGGTGGATGAAACCTCGATGGTGGATGTGCCGCTGCTGGCCTCCCTGCTGGCCGCCATCCCCCTCGAGGCCGCCCTGCTGCTGGTGGGTGATGTCGACCAGCTGCCCTCGGTGGGGCCGGGCCAGGTGCTCGCCGATGCAATCAGCAGCGAAGCCCTGCCCGTGGCCCGACTCACGGAGGTGTTCCGCCAGGCGGCCAGCAGCCGCATCATCACCACCGCCCATGCCATCAACGCCGGCACCATCCCGGATCTGCGGCCTCCGGCCGAGGGAGCCACCACCGACTTTTATTTTCTGCCGGCTGAAACGCCCGAGCAGGCGGTGAGCCTAATTCTCAAGGTGGTCGGTGAGCGCATCCCGGCCCGCTTTGGCTTGGATCCGATCGCTCAGGTGCAGGTGCTCTGCCCGATGGCCCGCGGTGGCTGCGGCTCCCGTTCGCTCAACATCGAACTGCAGAAGCTGCTGAACCCTGATCCAGCCGAGCAGGTGGAGCGCTTTGGCTGGCGGTTTGCGCCGGGCGACAAGGTGATGCAGATCGCC
>CALPNT020000060.1 GCA_943325005.2 Bifidobacterium breve
TCGCGGCTGATCGCATCGGCGTCAGCCAGCACCAGAGCGACGGCCCTAGTGGTAGCAACAGCAATGACAACCAAAGCGAAACTGAACGGGACGATCCGTGTGACGTTGACCAGCGCCATGGCGACCGGGAAGCTGCGATGGCCGCCCTGCTGGAGCGCGACAGCTGGGCACTGGTGCAGCGCTTCGATGCCAACAGCTACATCACGCTCACCCGGGCGATGAACCGCCATGACATCGGTCGGGGTCGCGGCGGGCTGCGTGCGGCCCTGGCCCGGGTCACCGCGCAAGCGCAGGTGGTGGCGGTGAGTTCTGATCGCCTGTTTCCCCCCTGCTGCCAGCAGGAGCTGGCCGCCGGCTTACCGGCTGGAGCCACCTACACCACGCTCCATAGCGACCTGGGCCACGACGGCTTCCTGGCGGAACTGGAGCAGTTGCGGTTAATCCTCGGCCGGATTCTGGGCTGACGGCGCCAGGGGCCTCGCCATGGCCGGTTTGAGCTCTGCCGGCAGGATCACACAGCGGCCAGGGCGACGATCACCAGCGGAACGCCGACCACCAGAGGAGACGACAGCAAGCCGACAGCGAGCAGCAGGGTTGGCCCCAGATGGTTCGGTGTCTGGGTGGCGTTCATGGGATCCGGCTGACCGGAACAATCACCCTGTCCTACTGAGTTCGCGCTGCTGCCCATGTGGTCTGAACCACCAGCGCTTGTGAAGCGAAGCTTGATGATGCCGCTGATCTCGTGGGCTGGACACCAGCCGCTGCCGTCTTGCCGGATGCCGACCCCTCCCTGGCTGTCGCCGCCCGCTTCTGGCTGCGCCTGGGGCTGGTGAGCTTCGGTGGACCGGCGGGGCAGATCGCTTTACTGCACAGCGAGTTGGTGCAGCGACGCCAATGGCTCTCTGAGCGTCGCTTTCTGCATGCCCTCAACTACTGCATGCTGCTGCCGGGGCCGGAGGCCACCCAGCTGGCCACCTATCTGGGCTGGTTGATGCACGGCATTCCCGGTGGTCTGATCGCCGGTGGCCTGTTTCTGTTGCCCTCGGTGCTGCTGTTGCTGGGGCTGTCCTGCCTCTATGCCCTCTGGGGTGAGCTGCCGTTGCTGGTGGCCCTGTTCTGGGCCCTGAAACCGGCGGTGCTGGCGATCGTGCTGCAGGCCGCCTGGCGGCTGGGCCGGCGCACCCTCCATCAGCCGCTGTTGCTGGTGATTGCGGTGGCCGCCTTCCTCGGTCTGGTCTGGCTGCGGCTGCCCTATCCGCTACTGGTCGGGGCGGCAGCCCTGACGGGCTGGATCGGCGGGCGGTTGCGGCCGGCCTGGTTTCAGCTCGCCAGCCGGAGCCCCGCCAGCCCTGGGCCTGCGGCGGGAGCCGCTGGGGACGCGAACGACCGGACTCGGGTCTTGCATGACGACGACACCCCGACGCCGAGCCATGCCCTGGTCCAGAAACGACAACTGGCCGTCACACTGCTGATCAGTGGTCTGGCTCTGGCCGTGCCGCTGGCCGCGTTGAGCTGGCAGGGGGGCGTGGCTGGTCCGCTGGCCACGATGGCGCGCTTCTTCACCCGCGTGGCGCTGATGAGTTTCGGTGGTGCCTACGCCGTGCTCCCCTACGTGGCTCAGGGGGCGGTGGAGACCCACGGCTGGCTCAGCGCGCACGAGATGCTCGATGGCCTGGCCCTAGGCGAAACCACGCCAGGCCCGTTGATCATGGTGGTGGCGTTTGTGGGCTTCATGGGCGGCTGGAACAGCAGTGGCTCCTTGAGCCAGGCGCTGCTGGCGGGCCTGGTGGTGGTGTGGTTCACCTTCCTGCCGTCCTTTGTGTTCATCCTGGCCGGCGGCCCGTTCGTGGAGGCCAGCCGCGACGATCTGCGGCTGGGGCCGCCGCTCACGGCGATCACCGCCGCGGTGGTGGGGGTGATCGCCAGCCTGGCGCTGCTGTTCGCCGGGCCGGCCCTGTGGCCCGGCGGCAGGCTTGACCCGGCGTCAGTCGCCATTCTGGTGGTCAGCCTGTTGCTGTTGCTGCGCTGGCACTGGGGGGTGTTGCGGTTGATCGGCGCGGCCGCTCTGGTTGGGGTGGCCAGGTTGCTGGTGCACTGAACGACAGCGGTGCCGCTGCGGCCGCCGAGCCAGGCCTGCCGCTGGGATCTGACGGTTCCACGCCTGGCTTCAGCGCCGGAAATACAGCAGCGCCACCACCAATCCCACACTCACCACCAAAGTGCGCAGGGCATCGGGATCAATGCGCCCAGCCAGGCGCCCTCCGAAGGCGCCACCGGCGAGGGCGCCGCCGGTCATCACGATCGCCGCCGGCCACGACAACTGGCCCGAGCCCAGAAACAGCACCGCTGCCGCCAGATTGGTGACGAAGGCGATGGCTTGTTTCAAGGCATTCAGACGGGTGAGATCGTCGTCCAGCACCATCGCCAGCACCGCCAGCACAATCACACTCAGTCCAGCGCCGAAATAGCCGCCGTATACCGCCGCCAGAAACACAGGTAGCCCGGCCCAGCGCTCCGAGGGGCTGCTCCCATGGCTGACGGATCGCGCCACCACCCAGGCGCGCACCCGCCCCTGGATCGCCAGCAACAGCGAGCCGCTGAGGATCAGCCAGGGCACTAATTGGTCAAACAGTCGGCTGTCGGTGTGCAGCAGCAACAGGCCGCCCAGCCAGCCACCCAGGCCGGCGACCGGCAGCAGCTGACGCAGGCGCCGGCCCTGGCCCGTCAGTTGCTGGCGCTGGGCCAGGGTGGCCCCCAGATAGCCGGGGAATAGGGCCACCGTGTTGGTCACATTGGCCAGCAGCGGCGCCAGTCCGACGGCGGTGAGAGCAGGGAAGCTGATCAGCGAGCCGCCGCCGGCCAGGGCATTCACCAGGCCGGCGGCCACGGCGGCCAGGGCCAGTCCGAGCAGATCGAGCCCCGTCAGCGCGGTCATGGCTGAGACAGCGGCTGGCCGTGGGCCTGGGGCCTAAAACACCTCAAGGCTTGCCCCGCCAGGAATCTCGCTGCGGCGGCGCAGGGACTCGGCGCAGCCTGAGGGGGTGGGGAAAATCTTGCCGGGATTGGCGAGGCCGTCCGGGTCGAAGGCCTGGCGCACCAGAGTCATGGTGGCGAGATCATCGGGGCTATACATCCAGTCCATGTAGCAGCGCTTGTCGATGCCGACGCCGTGCTCGCCGGTGATGCTGCCGCCGGCGTCGATGCAGAGCCGCAGGATCTCGGCGCCGAGCGCCTCGACCCGTTCGCCCACCCCCGGCTCGCCGGCCCGGTAGAGGATCAGCGGGTGCAGATTGCCGTCGCCGGCGTGGAAGACATTGGCCACCGGCAGGCGATGGCTGGCGCTGAGTCGCTCGATCGCCGCCAGCACCTGCGGCAGCGAGCCGCGCGGCACCACGCCGTCCTGGAGGTAGTAGTTGGGGAAGCGGCGCCCGAGGGCCGAGATCGCCGATTTGCGCCCCTTCCAGAGCAGGGCCCGCTGCTCGGCGTCGCGGGCCTCGCGGATCGTGCGGGCACCGGCGCGGCGGCACAGCTCCGAGGCCAGGCTCACCGCTGCCGCCACCTCCTGCTCCTGACCATCCAGCTCGATCAGCAGCACGGCCGCCGCATCGGGCGGATATTCATCGGTGCCGAAGTAGGCGTTGAGCGCCTCGATGCAGAGGCGATCCATCATTTCCATGCCGGCCGGTAACACCCCCGCCGCTGTCACGGCGGTGACCGCCTCACCGGCGGCCTGCATCGAGGCGAAATCGGCCAGCAACACCGCCACGCTTTCGGGGGTCCGCAACAGCCGCAGGGTGACGGCGGTGGTGATGCCGAGGGTGCCCTCACTGCCGATGAACACGCCGCGCAGGTCGAGGCCAGGCATCTCGGCCAGCTCGCCCCCCAGGCTGGTGATCGTGCCATCGGGCAGCACCACCTCCAGCCCCAGCACATGGTTGCTGGTGACGCCGTACTTGAGGCAGTGCACGCCGCCGGAGTTTTCGGCCACGTTGCCGCCGATGCTGCAGGCCACCTGGCTGGAGGGATCGGGGGCGTAATAGAAGCCCTGACCGGCCACGGCCCGGGTCACCCAACTGTTGATCACCCCCGGTTGCACGGTGATGCGCCGGTTGGCCAGATCGACCGCAAGAATCGAGCGCATGCGGCTGGTGCCGATCACCAGGGCAGGGTTTTCGGCCATGGCGCCACCGGAGAGACCGGTGCCGCTGCCGCGGGCCACAAAGGGGATGCCCTGCTCGTGGCAGAGACGCACCACGGCGGCCACCTGTTCGGTGGTTTCTGGCAGCACCACCAGCGGTGGCTGGTAGCGATGCAGGGTGAGGCCATCGCAGTCGTAAGCGAGCAGCTCCTGGCGCGCCGTGATCACGCCCCGGGCCGGCATCAGCCGGCGGCACTGCCCGGCCAGCCGCTGCCAGTTGATCGTGACGCTGTTGGCAGCGGCTCCGGAACCGGCCAGGCTGGAGCTCATCAACCCACGCCATTGCCACACGAACTTACAGAGCAGGAGCCGAACCGTCCGCTTCTGCGTCAAGATGGGCGACGGTTCAGTCCTTCGTCCGCGGATCCTGTCTTGAGTTCGGCCACCCCTTCGGCTCCTGCCACTTCTTCAGGCACGGTTCCTGTCCTCAACACCACCCGTTCCGAGGAGATCTTCGCTGCTGCTCGTCAGCTGATGCCGGGTGGCGTCAACTCGCCGGTGCGGGCGTTCAAATCCGTCGGTGGCCAGCCCATCGTCTTTGATCGCGTCAAAGGCGCCTACGCCTGGGATGTGGATGGCAACCGCTACATCGATTACGTCGGCAGCTGGGGGCCGGCGATCTGCGGCCATGCCCATCCCGAAGTGATCGCCGCTCTGCATGCGGCCCTCGACAAGGGCACCAGCTTCGGCGCTCCCTGCCTGCTCGAGAACCAACTGGCGGAGCTGGTGATTGGGGCTGTGCCCTCGGTGGAGATGGTGCGCTTTGTCAACAGCGGCACCGAGGCCTGCATGTCGGTGCTGCGCCTGATGCGCGCTTTCACCGGCCGCGAGAAGATCATCAAGTTCGAGGGCTGCTATCACGGCCACGCCGACATGTTCCTGGTGAAGGCCGGTTCCGGCGTCGCCACCCTCGGCTTGCCCGATTCCCCCGGCGTTCCCCGCTCCACCACCGCCAGCACCCTCACCGCCCCCTACAACGACCTCGAAGCCGTCAAGCAGCTGTTCAGCGCCCACGCCGGCGAGATTGCCGGTGTAATTCTGGAGCCGGTGGTGGGTAATGCCGGCTTCATCACCCCCGAACCGGGCTTCCTCGAAGGTCTGCGCGAGATCACCCGCGAGCACGGCGCCCTGCTGGTGTTCGATGAAGTGATGACCGGCTTCCGCATCAGCTACGGCGGTGCCCAGGCCAAATTCGGCATCACTCCCGATCTCACCACGCTGGGCAAGGTGATCGGTGGCGGATTGCCAGTAGGCGCCTACGGCGGCCGAGCCGACATCATGGCGATGGTGGCTCCGTCCGGGCCGATGTATCAGGCCGGCACTCTCAGCGGCAATCCCCTGGCGATGACCGCCGGCATCAAGACGCTGGAGTTGCTCAAGCAGCCCGGCAGCTATGAGCGGCTGGAATTGATCACCCGGCGCCTCAGTGACGGCATCGGTGAGGCGGCTCGTGCCGCCGGCCTGCCCTACAGCGGCGGCAGCATCAGCGCCATGTTCGGCTTCTTCCTCTGCGAAGGGCCGGTGCGCAACTTCGAGGAGGCCAAGGCCACCGACAGCGCCCGCTTCGGCAAGTTGCACCGGGCGATGCTCGAACGGGGCGTGTATCTGGCTCCCAGCTCGTTTGAGGCCGGCTTCACCTCCCTGGCCCACAGCGACGCCGACATCGACGCCACGATCGAAGCCTTCCGCGGCGCCTTCGCCCAGATCGCCTGATGACCGCAGCTCCCCGGCTCCGGAGTCGCGCCGAGAGGCACGCCAATGCCAGGTTTCGCCTGGGACGCCTCAACAGGCTGGCTCTTGGGCTGGCGTTGCTGGGTCCGGCCCTGTCGCTGGGCGGCTGCGGCGGGCCCGACCCGGCTCAGCAGGCGGTCAACCTCAGTCAGGGGGTGCCGATCGGGGCGGTGTTGGCGTTGAGCGGCAACGCCAACGTCTACGGCCAGGACCAGAACACCGGGCTGCGCCTGGCCCTGGCGGAGCTGAATGGCCAAGGCGGCATCAACGGCAAGCCCTTGGCCCTGAAGATCGAAGACAGCGGCAGTGACGAACCCGGTGCCAATGCTGCCTTCTCCCTGCAGATCAACCGGGGCGTGCTGGCGCTGATCGGCCCCACCCTCTCCCAGCAGGCCTTTTCGGCTGACCCGATCGCGCAGCGCCGCGGCGTACCCGTGGTAGCCCCCTCCAATACCGCCACCGGCATTCCCGAAATCGGGCCCTTCATCAGCCGCGTTTCAGCCCAGAGCTCGGTGATCGCGCCGCTGTCGATCGCCAGGGCCCTGGAGCTCCATCCCCAGATCCGGCGGGCGGCCGTCTTCTACGCCCAGGACGACGCCTACAGCACCGCTGAGACGACGATCTTCCAGAAGGCTCTCACCGACAAGGGACTCAAGCCGGTGACGGTGCAGCGCACCCAACTCAACGACCAGGACTTCCAGACCCAGATCACCGCCGCCCTGCAGCAGAAGCCGGATCTGGTGGTGCTGTCCCTGCAGGCCGTCGATGGCGGCAACATGATTCGCCAGCTGCGCGAGCTCGGCTACAAGGGCGCGATCGTGGTGGGGAATGGCATGAACACGCCCAACATCTATCCGATCTGTCAGAAGTACTGCGAAGGCATCCTGATCGCCCAGGCCTACAGCCCCGAACTCCAGTCCCCGGCCAACGCCACCTTCCTTCGCCGCTATCGGGCCAGCCAGGGCGGTGCGATCCCGCCCCAGCTCACGGCCCAGGCCTGGACCGCCCTGCAGGTGGTGGCCGAAGCCTTGCAACGGCTGGATCGACGCCAACCGCTCCAGCAGAGCAGCGTGGCGCAGGCCCGCAAGGCGTTGATGGCTGAAATTCTTTCCGGCACCTATCAGACGCCGCTGGGCGAGATCGGCTTCACCCCCAGCGGTGAAGTGATCCAGAAGGACTTCTTCGTTGCCCAGGTGCGCATGGCTGCCGATGGCAAGAGCGGCCGCTTCGCGCTGCTCCCCTGACGGCATGACCCCTGATGCTGGCTTGATGGCGCAAGGGAGCTGGTGATGGAGCTGATCCAACTGCTGCTGAACGGTCTGTCGCTGGGGGCGGTGTATGCCCTGTTTGCGCTGGGCTACACGCTGGTGTTTTCGGTGCTGGGGGTGATCAACTTCTCTCATGGCGCTGTCTTCACCCTCGGCGCCTACTTCACCTATCTGCTGATCGGCGGCCAGGCCGGTGCCAATGGTCTGCTGGCTGGTTTGCAACTGCCGGTGGCTCTTCCCTTCGCCCTGGCGCTGCCTCTGGCTGGACTGGCCTCGGCTCTGGTGGCCCTGTTGATCGAACGGGTGGCCTTCCGCCCCCTGCGCCAACGCGGGTCCGACTCCCTGCTGGCCCTGATCTCCAGCCTGGGGGCCGGCGTGATCCTGGTCAATCTGATCCAGTTGCTGATGGGGGCCGAAAGCTATGCCATTCCCATCGGCACCCTCGGCTCCCTGCCGGCCGCCCTCCGCTTCGCCGGTGCCCAGGTGCGCACGGTGCAGGTGTTGCTGCTGGCGATCTCGGTGCTGCTGTTGCTGCTGCTGAGTGTCTGGCTGGAGGGCACCCGCAGTGGCAAGGCCCTGCAGGCCG
Organism: Bifidobacterium breve; assembly: GCA_943325005.2. GTDB lineage: Bacteria > Cyanobacteriota > Cyanobacteriia > PCC-6307 > Cyanobiaceae > Cyanobium. The sequence continues at coordinate 7,784 of CALPNT020000060.1, forward strand.
TTTCCGAGGATCCGGTCACCGCCCAGCTGCTCGGCATCGACAGCGACGGCATGATCCGCCTGGCCTTCGGCATCAGCGGCTTCCTGGCTGGGGTTTCCGGCGGGTTGGTGGGCCTGAGCGTCAGCATCGCCGGGCCCTACTTCGGCATCAGCTACGGCCTCAAGGCGTTGGGGGTGCTGGTGCTCGGCGGGCTCGGCAGTGTGCCCGGGGCCATGCTCGGCGGGCTGATCATCGGTCTGGCCGAAGCGTTCGTGCCGGCGGAGTGGTCCGGCTGGAAAGATGCCGTGGCTTATGGCTTCCTGTTTCTGATCCTGGTGCTGCGGCCCCAAGGCCTGCTCGGCAGACCCCTGGGAACGAAGGTCTGAGCCATGGATGCTGGCCTGCTGGAACAGATGCTGATCGGCGCCCTGCTGGCCCTGTCGGTGTACCTGCCCCTGCGTTGCGGCCAGCTGTCGTTGGCTACCCCCGGCTTCTTCGCCATCGGCGGCACCGTGGCCGCCCTGCTCTCCACCCGGATCCCGATCTTCGCCGGCACCGGCGCCACCTCACCGCTGCCGGCTCTGTTGCTGGAAATGACCCTGGCGGGTCTGCTGGCAGGCCTGCTGGCGCTGGCGATCGGTGGCACGGTGCTGCGGCTGCGGGGCATCTATCTGGCGATCGCCACGATCGCTCTGGTGGAGATCCTGCGGGTGATCACGCTCAATCTGTCCTTCACCGGCGGTGCCCTGGGCATCTTCGGCATCCCCCAGCCGTTCACCACGACCGCCGGCTATGCCGGTTTCACCCTGGTACTGCTGGCGTTGGTCTGCTGGCTCTGCGCCCGGCTGGAGCAGCTGCGCCTGGGCCGGGCGATGGCGGCGATCCGCGACGACGAGCTGGCCGCCGCCTGCGTCGGCATCGACACCGCCCAGGTGAAACTCCAGGCCTTTGTGCTCAGTGCGCTGCTGGCCGGCCTCACCGGTGCGCTGGCGGCCCACTTCCTCAACTCCTGGAACGCCAAGGTGGGCAGCTTTGACGCCAGCATCACCACCCTGGCCTTCGTCGTCTTCGGCGGCTCGCGCACCTGGCTGGGCCCGGTGATCGGCGGCCTGGTGCTCTCCGCCCTGCCGGAGCTGCTGCGTCCGGTGGGCGATCTGCGCCTGATCGTGTTCGGCCTGGTGATTCTGCTGGGGCCGGTGCTGTTCCCCCAGGGTCTGATCACGCCGCAGGGTCTGCAGGGACTGGGCCACCGCCTGCTCGGCTACGGCCAGCAGCTGCGGGGCTACGGTCACAAGCTGCTGGTCCGTGTCAACGGACCACGGCGGCCATGAGCGCTGCTCCCCTGCTGGAGGCTGTTCCCCTGTTGCAAGTGGAGGGGCTGAGCTGCCGTTTCGGCGGCCTGCTGGCCCTCAACAACGTCTCACTGGCGGTGCGGCAGGGGGAGATCTTTGGGCTGATCGGCCCCAATGGTGCCGGCAAGACCACCCTGTTCAATGTGATCTCGGCGCTGACGCCGCCCAGTTCCGGTCGGGTGCTCTGGCGCGGCGCGCTGATCCCTGCCTCCCGTCCCGATCAGCTCAGTCGGCTGGGCCTGGCCCGTACCTTCCAGAACCTGCGTCTGTTCGACAGTCTCTCGGTGCGCGACAACGTGCTGGTGGGCTTGCATCGTTTCGCCGCCAGCCCCCTGGCGGCCGGGTTGCTGGGCAGCGCCGGGGAGCGCAGACGGCAACGGCAGCTGGAGCAACGGGCCCTGGAGCTGCTGGCCCTGGTGGCTCTGGAGGATGAGGCCGATCTGCCGGCAGCCAGCCTGCCCTACGGCGAACGCCGGCGCCTGGAGCTGGCCCGGGCCCTGGCCACCGAGCCGCAGCTGCTGTTGCTGGATGAGCCCGCCGCCGGCATGAACCCAGCGGAGAAAAACGATCTCTGCGGGCTGATCCGCACGATCCGCGACCGCTTCGATCTCACCGTGATGATCATTGAGCACCATGTGCCGCTGATGATGCGGCTCTGCGATCGGTTGGCGGTGCTCAACTTCGGCGAGCGCATCGCCCTGGGTTCGCCGGCCGCCGTGCGTCAGGACCCGAGGGTGATCGAGGCCTACCTCGGGAGTGCCCGATGACAGCTGCCCATGACCTCGCCTCCACCAGCGTGCCGTTGCTGGAGCTGCGTCGGCTCACGGTGCGCTACGGCGCGATCACGGCCCTGCGGGGGGTGGATCTGAGCCTGCGGCAAGGGGAACTGGTCACCCTGCTGGGGGCCAACGGTGCCGGCAAGAGCACCACCCTGCGGGCGATCTCCCAGCTGGTGAGCGCCAGTGCCGGCAGCATCCACTGGCGTGGTGCCGATCTGGCCGGTCTGCGGCCCGAGGCCACGGTGAAGCTCGGCATCGGCCATTGCCCGGAGGGGCGCCGCGTGCTGGCTCGCCAGAGCGTGGCCACCAATCTGGAGCTGGGGGCCTGGCTGCGCCGGGATCAGCCCGGCATCGCCGCTGATCTGGAGCGCTGTTATCAGCTGTTCCCGCGGCTGGCGGAACGCCAGCGCCAGCTGGCTGGCAGCCTCTCGGGCGGCGAGCAGCAGATGCTGGCGATCGCCCGTTCGCTGATGGCCAGGCCGAGCCTGCTGCTGCTCGATGAACCCAGCCTCGGCCTGGCCCCGAAGCTGGTCGGCGAGGTGATGGCCATCCTCGCCGAGCTGCATGCCGGTGGCCTGACGATGCTGCTGGTGGAGCAGAACGCCAATGCCGCTCTGGAGATCGCCGATCGGGGCCTGGTGCTGGAAGCCGGCTCGGTGCGCCTGGCGGGCACGGCCCAGGAGCTGCTCGCCAATGCTGAGTTGCGGGCCTCCTATCTGGGCGATGGCGACGGCCACTGATCAGGCTTGCCAGGGTTGACCATCGTCGATTTTTCAAGGTTGTCTAGAGTTTCAACGCTCGATCGAATTCAAAATGATGGGACATCATTCGCAGCTTTATGCCAAGGGTCTTGAGGAAATGCGGCGCCATCTTGGCCCCCAGGCTGATCATCTGATTGGACGAATCGAAGCCATTTCAGCGGAGTTTGCTAAGGTGAATGTGGAGTTCCCCTACGGCGAGCTTTACACCCGGCAGGTGCTTGATCCGCGCGTACGGGAGCTCTGCACGGTGGCGGCGCTGACGGTGCAGGGCTTTTCCAGTCCGCAGCTGAAACTCCATATCGAAGCAGCCCTCAATTGCGGGGCATCGAAAGAGGAGATCACCGAGATCATCACCCAGATGATTGCCTACGCCGGTTTTCCTGCCGCCACCAATGCCCTGCTCGCCGCCGGTGAGGTGTTTGATCGGCTCGAAGCTGTCGCCTGAAGCCGTCGCCTGAAACTGTCGCCTGAAACGACTTGCCTGGAAACCAGCCGCTGGAGGTGCGGTGGTGATTCTGTCGCGGTGCTGATCGTCAGCGTCGATGATGCCCTCACTCGGAACGCCCCTCGCCTCGATGCGTTGCCCTCCTGTGCTGATCGCGGTGCTGAGCCGCCTGCTGCCGATCGTGGTGCTGGGCCTGGCGGTCGGTGTGGCCTGCTGGCCCCTCAATCTGCTGGATCGGGCCCAGGATCAGTTGCTGCAGCTGCTGCCCGGTTTCGATGGCGGTGGTTGGCGGCCGCTCACGGTGGCGATGGCCTGCGCCCCGCTGCTGGTGATGCCCGTGTTGCTCTGGTTGCAGGCTGGCATCTGGTCCGAGGCTGCCGGTTCCGGCATCCCCCAGACCCTGGTGAGCCTGGAGCATCCGGAGCGAGCCGCTGCGCTGCTGGCACCGAAGGCCACGGTGCAGCGGTTGATGCTCTGGTCGATGGCCACCCTGGCTCTGTTGCCCCTGGGCCGCGAAGGGCCGGTGGTGCACGTCGGAGCGGCTGTGGCCCACAGCCTGCGGCAACGGTTCCCGCGCTGGCTGCAGCAGCTGGGCCCCGATCAGCTGATCGCTCTGGCGGGCGGCGCCGGGCTGGCGGCCGGCTTCAACACCCCGTTGGTGGGCACGGTGTTCGTGGCCGAGGAACTCACCAGCAGCTTTGGCGCCAGGTTGATCTGGCCCACCCTGCTGGCCTGCGTCAGCGCCGCTGGCTTCAGCAATCTCGGCGGTCAGCGCCAATTCGCTCTGGGCCTGCTGCACGCCGTGCCCACCGAACCTCGCCAGCTGCTCTGGGCGATCCCGCTCGGCATCAGCGCCGGCCTGCTGGGGGCGCTGTTTGGCAGGCTGCTGCTCGAAACCACCCGCTGGTTGACGCCAAGGGCTCGCCGCCAGCCGCTGCGGGTGGGCTTGGTGCTGGGCCTGCTGCTCACAGGCCTGACCCTGGCCAGTGGCGGCTTTGCCAACGGTGATGGCGAGGCGCTGATGAGCTGGATGATCGGCCGTCCCGATGCCGATCTGCCCAGCGCCGGCCTGCTGCTGGCCCGCCTGGTCGGCCCCTGCCTGGCCCTGGGGGCCGGGGTGCCGGGGGGACTGATCGATCCAGCCTTTGCCATCGGTGCCGTGGTGGGCCAGAGCCTCGGCCAGCTGTTGGGGCTGGGGATGATGGGTCTCGCCCTGGGGATGGCAGCGGCCCTGGCTGGAGCCACCCAGCTGCCGGTGCTGAGCGTGGTGTTTGCCCTGCGGCTGGCCGGCGATCAACAATTGCTGCCTGGTGTTGTGCTGGCGGCGGTGATCGGCGCCTACTGCAGCCGGCTGTTGATGAAGAAGCCGGTGTATCACGCCCTGGCGGAGAACCTCGGATGAGTTGATCTCGCAACCCGCCGCTGCAGCAGCACCAGCCCGTGGACGTACGCGCCGCCCCGGCCCTCCATCCCCGGCCCTGACCAAACCGGTGAGCGCACGTAGGTTATGGGCTGTGTCAGCCCTTCCCCTGTGACCGCTCCGGCCTCCCCGACTCTTCGCTGGATCACTGCCGGTCTGCTTGCCGCCGGTGCCGGCCTGGCGCTGGTGCTGCCGTTCGTGTCAGCCACCCTGCTGACGATCCTGCTGGGCAGCGCCGCCGTGGTGGCGGGCCTCTCCCAGCTGCTGCGACTGACCGGAGCGGCGGACTTTCGCGCCAAAGTTTTCCGTGGCCTGTCGGGGGCGCTCTATGTGGTGGGCGGCCTCTGGTGCCTTGCCTTCCCGATCGAAAGCACCGTCAGCCTCACCCTGTTCCTGGGATTCCTGCTGGTGGCCGAGGGGGTGATGGAGCTGGCGGCGGCCGCTTCTGGCCCGATCGGTGCCCGGGGCCTGGTGCTGCTGGATGGCATCGTCACCGTGGTGCTGGGCGGCATGTTGGTGGCTGAATGGCCCAGCGACAGCCTCTGGGCCATCGGCACGCTGTTCGCCATCGCCCTGGGCTTCTCGGCCGTGAACATGCTCACCGCACCGGCCGCCACCGCTCCTCCGGCGGCCAGCTGAGCCCTCACGCTCCTCCCCTGGCTCCCGGCTCCGCCAGGCTGATCCCGAGTCGATCAGCCTGGCCGTAGCCACCGCCGCCGGGGGTCTCGATCCTGAGCACATCCCCCGTCGCCATCGCCACCAGGGCAGAGCCGGATAGATTTTCGGTGCTGCCATCGGCGCGGCAGAGGCTGTTCTGGCCCGTCTGGCCGGCGCCGCCGCCGGCGAGGCCGAAGGGGGCCACGCGGCGTGATCCCGAGAGGATCGCCGCGGTCATCGGTTCGAGAAAGCGCAGCCAGCGCACCACCCCATCGCCGCCGGGCCAGCGGCCAGCGCCGCCACTGCCGCGGCGGATCGCGAACCGTTCGAGCCGCACCGGAAAGCGATCCTCCAGGATCTCCGGGTCGGTGATTCGCGAGTTGGTCATGTGGCTCTGCACCGCACTGGCGCCGGCAAAACCACTGCCATCGGTCAGCACGCCAGCGCCGGTGCCACCGCAGATGGTTTCGTAGTACTGGCAGCGCTCGTTGCCGAAGCTGAGATTGTTCATCGTTCCCTGGGCGGCCGCCATCACCCCCAGAGCGCCGAACAGGGCATTGACCACGGCCTGGGAGGTTTCGACGTTGCCCGCCACCACCGCGGCCGGTGGATCGGGCCAGAGCAGGCTGGCCGGTGGCACCACCAGGTCGATCGGCTCAAAACAGCCGGCATTGAGCGGAATCGCCTGGCCCACCAGGCAGCGGAACACGTACAGCACAGCCGACTTGGTGATCGCCAGCGGCGCATTGCCATTGCCGCTCTGCTGGGGGGAGGTGCCGCTGAAGTCCACCAGCGCTCGGCGACGATTCCGGTCGATCCGCACCGCCACCTGAATCCGCGCGCCAGCGTCGAGCTCGACGCTCCAGGCGCCATCGCGAAGCTGATCGATCACACTCCGGACGGCCTCGGCGGCATGGTTCTGGCCATGAGCCATGTAGGCCCGCACTTCAGCCACGCCCTGGCGGCTCAGCAGCCGCTGCAGCTCCGCGATTCCCAGCTGGTTGGCGGCCACCTGGGCCTGAAGATCGGCGAGCAGCTGGTCGGGGTTGCGCACCGGATGACAACCCGCCAGGAGTCGTTGTCGCCAGGCGGCCGCATCGAACTGCCCGCCGCTGATCAGCGGCACGTTGTCGAGCAGCAGGCCCTCCTCGCTGATGGTGTGGCTGAAGGGGGGCATGGAGCCCGGCGTGATCCCGCCCACATCGGCGTGATGGCCGCGGCAGGCCACATAGAACAGCGGTGGGGCCGCAGCGGCTGAAGCCTTGCTCTGTTCCGGCCCGTCGCCAGCGGCGAACACCGGCGAGATCACGGTGATGTCGGGCAGGTGGGTGCCGCCGTTGTAGGGGTTATTGGCGGCCACGGCATCGCCGGGTCCGAGGGGCGGCAGCGAGCCCCGGGCCACGGCGGCCATCAGGGCCACCACGCTTTCCCCCATCGAGCCCAGGTGCACCGGGATATGGGGGGCATTGGCCACCAGGCGGCCGCAGCCATCGAACAGGGCGCAGGAGAAATCGAGCCGTTCGCGGATGTTCACCGAACGGCTGCTCTGCTGCAGCCGCACGCCCATCTGCTCAGCGATGGCGGCGAAGCGGTGGTTGTAGAGCTCCAACGTCACCGGGTCGGGAGGGAGCAGCTCCAGATCCAGCGGCGGCGTGACCGGTGTGGGACAGGCTTTGGCCGCTGCGTTGGTGGCGGAGACATCCCGGCCGGTCGCACGGAGCGCGGAATCTCCAGCGCCATGGCCCGGCGATGGCGCGACGCGTTCCAGCAGCAGCTCACCGCGCGGCAGCACGCGGGCACTCCAACCGGATTCGAGCACCGTGGCTCCCGTGGCTTCCACTACCAGGGCGGGCCCCACCAGGCTCTGCCCGGGCCACAGCTGCTCGCGCTGCCACAGCGGCACGTTGCGCCAGGCCATCGTCTCGCCGTCGGGCAGGCAGAGGGGCGCAACCTCCTGAGGTGTGGGCTGCTGGGGTTGCCATGGGGCATCCCCGTCCCCTGGCACGGTCTGTACCGGTTCGGTCAGCAGTTCCACCTCAACCCGCTCCAGCACCAGCGGCTCCCCGGGCACCGCATAGCCGAAGCGGCGGCGATGCAGGGCCTCGAACTCAGCCCGCAGCGGCGCCAGCAGCTGGGAGTCGGCGCCGGGCGCTTCGGCGCGATCGGCTGCGGCCAGCCAGCTCAGCCACAACGCCTCCGTCGGGCTCAGCTCCAGGCCGCCCTCGCTCGCCGCATACCGCAGTTCCAGCCGCAACTGGCGCCGCACCCGGCTGCCGGCTGCCAGATCGCCGGCGCGCTCCAGGGCGTCACGGGCTTCGGCGCTGAGCGCTTCAATGCAGGCCACCAGCTCGGTACGACGCACGGCTTCGAGGGGACGGCGCAGGCAGCGCTCGACCCTCTGACTCTGGCGGGCCAGGCCGATACCCCAGGCGGAGAGCACGCCGGCGAGCGGATGGATCAGCACCCGCTCGATGCCGAGCGTGGCGGCCAGGGCACAGCCGTGCTGGCCGCCAGCGCCGCCGAAGCAAACCAGCACGGCACCGCGGATGTCATGACCCCGTTGAATCGAGATACGCCGGATCGCCTCCGCCATCCGCTCATTGGCGATCGTCAGGGCTCCCTGGGCCAGCCGTTCCAGTGCCAGTGGGTCCGCATCGGTGGCCCTCTGGCCCA
>CALPNT020000061.1 GCA_943325005.2 Bifidobacterium breve
CCATGATGGAGCCGGTGAGCTGGCGTGCCAATGGCAGGTTCAGATCTTCGAGGATGGCCGTTCAGCGAGGACCTCGCACCACAGGCCGCGGTGATCCGCCTGAGCCATGGCTTGATTCACATGCTTCTGGAGCAGCAGCTTGGGCCTTGACCCTTGAACATGGGTCTGATGTCTCATTCTTTCTCTAGATTGGGTTTGAGGTGATTGCTGGGTCATGGACCTGTTGCGGTTCCATCTTTCGATTCCCTGCCGGGATCTTGAGGAAACCCAGGCCTGGTATGTGGAGGGCCTGGGCTGCACCGCCGGGCGCCGCAGCGAGCAGGCCTTGATCCTGGCGTTGGGAGGGCATCAGCTGGTGGCCCAGCTGGTGCCTTCTAGCCGCTCGGAACCGCAGCAAACCGGGATCTACCCGCGCCATTTCGGCCTGGTGTTTGCAACAGCCCAGCCGTGGCAGGCGCTGCTGGAACGGGCCCGGGCCCAGGGGCTGCGCTTCGGCGTCGAACCGAAATGTCGCTTCCGCGCTCAACCTCTGGAGCACCACACCTTTTTTCTGATTGATCCCAGCGGTAACTGGCTCGAGTTCAAGCACTACCAAGACCCTGAAGCCGTCCTGGGCCAGCAGGAGTGCTCCGAGGTGGGCGACGCCGAATTGCGCTGATTGGCTCAGGGGCTGCTGACTGGAGCCTGCGCGGCTGGCTGCGGCCGGGTTTCCAACTTCAGCAGCGGAGTGCCGGCTTCATCGAGCAATTCGAAAGAGCGATCAACGAAGCGCCAACCCCGCACCCGCTGCAGATCGTTCAGCAAACGAAGCTCATCGGCCATCACCTCCGGCTCGCACTGGAGCACGGTGGTGTCCATCGCACCGAAACGGAGCCGATCACCTTCCAACCGGAAGCTGCCCTCGAGTCGATTGCAATCAGCGCTGCCGCTCACGGTGGGACTGAGCGGATCAAGCCGCAGCTGCACCTCCTGACGGGCCGCCTGGGAGGGAACCGCCAAACTGGCAGCCGGAGCCTGGAGCCAGATCACCCCGCGCAGGGGCGCATCGCCCACCGGCACCAACTGCAGCTGCAGGGGGGCGCTCGACCCCTGAAACACCGGCTGAACCGTGTCGGTGCTGAATAGAAGCCGACCGGCTTCAGTGATCACGGCGCGCACGCTGTAGCGATGGCCAGGTTGCACCATGCCCTCGACGTAGGGAATGCGGAATTGGAACGGCGCCCCTGAGCCCGCCTTGAACTTGGCCTTCCCCAGCAAGACGGCGGGGGCATCGGCGGCACCAAGCTGCTGCAACTGGACTTCAACCAGGGCATCGGCAGGCACCGGCATCGACACCTTCAGCGTGGCGATGCCCTCCAGGGATCCAGCCAGAGCTGGCGAGCCAACCCCAACCAGAGAGGCCAGCAGCAAACCCATGGCCAACCGGCCATCACGATGGGTTCGACGGCTGACGACCACCATCGCAGCACCTGAAAGCGAAGCTAAAGCCCAGGCTAGGCGGCAGCGGCAGAGCCCTGGCCGACGGGTTCGAACAGATTGATGCGGTAAAGCACGTCCTCCAGAGCCGCTGCGGCTGTGAGGGCGCTGTAGCGCTGGGGATTGGCGGGGGTGCAGCAGCTGGCCAGGGGCGAGAGCACGGTCCAGGGACGGGGGTGGCAGAACTGCACAACGCTGAGGCGCTCCTCGTTGACTCCAACAGGGGCCACCACGCGATGCCAGCCCGCCGGGATCAGTCCATTGCTGAAGCGCTCGAGCATCAAGCCGGTGTTGATGATCACGCGCCCCTGGGGCGGCAGGGCATCGATCCAGACGCCATCCACCTGCACCTGCAATCCAGCAGCGGTGGCTCTTGGCAGCGCCGTGATCAGGTTGATATCAGCGTGGGCGGCGGCCCAGACGTGCCCAGCGGCTGGAGCTGCCGCCATCGGCGGGTAGCGGATGGCCCGGGTGAGGGTCGGGGCCTCGGCTGTCATCTCATCGAAGAAGGTTTCGGCGACGCCAAGGCTGAGCGCAATGATGCGCAGAAAGCGGCCCTGCAGCGCGGCCACCGCCTGGTGAAAGGATGTCAACACCGCCGTGATCCCCGGCACCACCTCTTCCGGTAACAGCGGTTCGGGGTAATGGGTCGGATAGTGCCGGCGCAGCGGATGGCCCGCCGCAATGGGCACGGACCAATTGAGCATCTCCTTCCAGTCGGCCTGGCTGCTGCCGGCTGCCGTTTCGACCAGCAAGCCGGTGTATCCCGTCTGACCGCTGGCTCCAGGAGCGACAAAGCGCTGCTTGATCACCGCCTCCAGCGCAAAAAAGCGAGACAACATGCCGTAGGCCGTATCCAGCAGATCGTCCGGCAGGTCGCCATGGGTATAGACAAAACCCGTCTGCAGGCTGCGGCGCACCCCATCCACCACCGCAGCGCGGGTCGTCTCACTGCCCCGCTCGAAGGCCAGCAGATCCACATCGAGGATGGAATGGGTCATGACCAGGTCGAGCTGCTGCACTGACAGGGTTGCAGCATGGCGCTGGCGAGCCCTTGTGCCAGAAACCCTAAGAGTCTGTGGATTACAGCAGCAGCCAGCCCGAAACCCCGCCCATCGGTCGCGCCTCGCTCAGCCTGTTTCGACGCCGATCTCCTGCCGCCCAGTCCCTGACAGCCTGTGGCACCGCAAGCCTTCGGGCACGCCAAGCTGCTAGCCCCAACGGTCTGGAGGACCACAACCGTTTGCTCAGCAATGACCCAAAACCCTGCACCCAGTTCCAGGACCCTGGGCCCGCCATCCCCGCCAACCTCTTCTGCGGTCATGACACCGACGCCATTGCAGCCCAGGACCCGTCCATGAGCAAACTGCCATCGTCTCTACTGCTGCCGCCGCTGCTGCTGTCGATCGCCTGGGGCCAGGAATTGATCGACCAACTGGTCTTCGGCGGTCACTGGAATCTGGCGATGCTGCCGGGGGGATCGATCCTCGGGGTGTTGACCGCCCCCTTCAGTCACGGCGGGTTTGGCCATCTGATCAGCAACAGCCTCTGGTTCCTGCCCCTCTCCTGGTTGGTGCTGGCCAAGGGCCGAGGCGATTACCTGGCGGTGTGGATCGGGGTCTATGCCACGGCCCTTCCGGTCTGGCTGTTCTGGCCGGTGGGCAGCCATGGCCTCTCCGGAGTGATCTACGGATTGCTGGGGTATCTGCTGGTGATCGGCTGGCTGGAGAAGCGGCCGCTGTCGCTGTTGCTGTCGCTGGGATGTCTGTTTTTCTATGGCGGCATGTTGCCGGCCCTGTTACCGCTGCTCAGCCCTGCGGGCGTGAGCTGGATCGGCCATGCCTCCGGCTTTGTCGGCGGTGTTCTCGCCGCCCTGGCCATTCATCGCGAACCCACCCCTGCCTGAGCCCCAAGGCGATGCCCCTGCCCCTGCTGGTGGCCCTGCTTGCCGCCTTGATCCAACTCAAGGACCAACCTCTCTCGGGGGGAATTCTCAGCGGTAGCGCCAGCATCCGCCTGGAGAAGGCCCGTGGCGGTGACACACCGGTGCTCACCTGGAGCAGCCCGGCTGGCGTGGTGCGGCTGTTGCTCGACACCGGTGCTTCTTCCACGATGGTGACCCCGGCTCTGGCTCAACGACTGGCTCTGACCAGCCAGGCCCTCCCCAGCCAGCAGCTTGAACTGGCCGGTGGCGGCTCGCTCTGCGCCGCCCTGAAGCCACGGCGTACCCGGCTGCCTTCCCTGGAGTTAGCCGGCCAGGAGCAGGTGGGAGCGCTGCGACTGAGCGCCATTGAGGCCCTGCTGCTGCCAGTGGCCGCCCTGCCGCCGGGGATTGATGGTGTGCTGGGGATCCCGAGCCTGCGCCAGCTGCCGCTCTGGATCGATCCCCAGCACAACCGGCTTGCCTTCGGGCCCGCAGCCCTGCAGGCCGCCCGGGACCATGACAGCCGAGGTCACGGTTCCTGGGGCCGCACTGTTACTGGCCCCATCGGGGCTGGCGGCGACAGGATCAGGAGCGGGTCCTTCCAGGCGATCCCATTGCACTGGCGGCGCGGCGTGCCGCTGTTGGAGCTGAACAACCCGGGCGCAACGGTATCCGCCCTGGCCGATACCGGCGCCGAGGGCTTGTTTCTCAGTCCGGCGCTGGCCGCCAGGCTGCCACCCCAGAGCCCTGCCCAGCCCCTGCGGTTGGCTGGCTTCTGCGGCGAGGGTGATGCCAGCGTTGCTGGAGGAAGGGATCTTCCGGGTGTTGCTGCTGCCCAGAGCGCTGCTGGAACTCGACCCGCTGGCCCAGCTGGCCTGGGCGGCCTTGAGCGTGGGGCTGTTCGTGCTCTACCACCCCTTGTCCGGTCCGCTCTGGTATCCGCCGGGGCGCTGGCTGTTTGAGCAAGGCCGGTTTCTGCTGTCCTGCAGCTTGCTTGGGGCCGTATGTGTGATCGCTTTGATCAACACCGGAGCGCTCTGGGCGCCGCTGCTGATCCACTGGATCGCGGTGCTGATCTGGCTGGGTCCAGGGGATGGCGCCAGAGATCTCACGGATAGGCGTTCGGCACAAAGAACTGTTCATTGAGCGGCGGCCGCTGATAGTCGGCACCGCTCTTGCGCGGTGGCAGCTTGATCGCCTTGGGCGTCATGTCCTCGTAGGGAACTTTCGAGAGCAGATGACGAATGCAATTGAGTCGGGCCCGCCGTTTGTCGTCGGCTTCGACGGTGAACCAGGGCGCTTCGGGGATGTTGGTATGGGCGAACATCGCATCCTTGGCTCTGGAGAACTCCACCCAGCGATCGCGAGATTCCAGATCCATCGGGCTGAGCTTCCAGCGCCGCGCTGGATCTTTAAGGCGGGAGCGAAAGCGCAGCTCCTGCTCTTCATCGCTCACCGAAAACCAGTACTTGATCAAGGTGATGCCACTGCGCACCAACATGCGCTCAAATTCAGGACAGGATTGCAAGAATTCATCCGCTTGAGATGGCGTACAAAACCCCATCACCTTTTCTACACCTGCGCGGTTATACCAGCTGCGATCGAAGATCACAATCTCACCAGCCGCCGGGAAATGCTCCACATAGCGCTGGAAATACCACTGGCTCTTCTGCTGATCCGAGGGGGTGCCAAGGGCTACAACATTGCAACCGCGGGGATTGAGGGGTTCGGTGATGCGTTTGATTGTGCCTCCCTTTCCAGCAGCATCGCGCCCTTCAAAGATCACGATCAAGCGATAGCCGGTGTCTTTAATCCAGTACTGCATCTTGACCAGCTCCACCTGGAGCCGGATCAATTCCTTCTCATAAAGATGGCGATCTAAACGGGCTGAGGCGCCATTCGGTGCCTCAATGCTCAGATCCTCGAGCGTGGTGGAGGGATGGTACTGATCGGCTTCAAGGTTGGGCGCGTGCCTGGCCTTCCCATGCTTCTCACCCGACTTGGCCTTACCCATGGCACCACCATCGCAGGAATGCAGCCCCCAGCCTGGCTCAGACCAGGGCCGCTCCCCCACGCGCCCACTGGGCGATCAGCTGCTCCATCCGCACCAGCTGGTAGCGACTCTGCTCGTTGGGTTGACTCAGGTAGTCACGGCGCAGGCCATCGAGCTCAAGTTTCAGAGCCGTCAGCACCGGATGGTTTTCGTCCACAAGCTTTTCCTCAGACGCTTAAACCTTAATCGATTCTGGAAATCTGCACCATGTCGGTCTGAACATGGTCTGAATATGAGCCTTGGCGCATCGATGGCTTGATGGGGCGCCCTAGCCACAGGCGGGGCCGACGCCGGATAGGTTGTGATCGCTGGATCCGGGCCATTGCATGGATCTGACCCCGTTCCTCGACTCGCTCGAAGGCTCCAGGCTCGATCATCTGCTGCTGTCGGCCTGTGTGAGCGGCAGGGTGGCCTTTGCCATGAAAGGTCGATTTCTGTTGCGCTCGTTCTGCGAGAGCTTCCAGGACCGCAGTCTGATCGGCTGTGCCGTGACGGATGAGGCCGCTTGCCTGCAGTACCTAGCGAAGGAACCCTATGAACTGCTGATCTGCACCGACCATCTCGAAGGTGGTAATGGCTTTGAGTTGGCCCGCAAGGCTCGCCAGGCCCACCGGGCCCTGAAGGTGGTGGTGCTGGCCCTCGGCGATGTGATTCCGGTGGAATATGCCGAAGCCCCCTGGCTGGAGGCGGTGGTGGCCGAGGCGGATGTGGTCGACGATCAGCGGCCGCTGCAGGCCGCCGTGATGGCGGTGATCGGTCACCACGTCTACCGCAGCCCCTCTCTGCGCACCAGCAATCTGCCCTACCTGAGCTGTCCGCGGCTCACCCCCAGGGAATACGAGGTGCTCGATCTGCTGGCCACTGGACTCAGCGATCGTGAGATTGCCCGCAGCCTGGTGATCAGCGAAGCCACGGCGCGCACCTACACCAAACGGCTGCTGCACACCCTGAGCGTGAACAATCGACTTCAAGCGGTTCTCAAAGGCATGCGCTGCGGCATGGTGAAACTCTGAGCTGTCACAGCTGAAACGCTGAGGCGCCGCATCAGATCGGCTCAATGTCCCCGGATGGGGGGATCGCTCTGGGCCGGCCTCGATCGAGATTAACCGGGCAGCTTCAGGCCGATCGAGCAATGGTGCCCATCAGCTCCCCTTCCCCGCAAACAGCTGGCGTCGCAACGCCGATTCGGCTGAATCCGGCGACATCCAAGGTCACGATCGGTGAACTGGAGGCTGGCTATTCGATGTACTGCAAGGCGATGCGACTGCTGATCCGGGAAGGCCGGAGTCTTGCCAAGATTCAGCGCACTGTCTGCTGGCAGCGCCTGGCCCAACTGCACGAATGTCTGCCAGGCCAATACAGAGATCCGGACTATCTCTACGTGCTGCTGCGCCGCGACCAAGGCCCAGCCCAACGCGATCTGGCTTGAGAACCCTGGCCTGGGCCCGTCAAGCGAGATCGACGCCAGGACAGTGACTGTCCAGGCTGAACAGAGCCTGGCCGGTCTGCCCTCGAAACTGCAACCTTCCTCAACATTGGCAGCGTGATGGCGGCATCCCTGCGGTCCAAGGTTCCCAAGGCCCATGCGGCATCAGCCACGGCCGAGCTGCTCAGCACCACCCAGCTTGGTCTGCTCAACGAACGACGCGACGGCCCCGGCCTGAAACAACTGGCCCGCCACCTGGCCGTGGTGCTGGTTGGTGCCCTGCTCTGGGGCTTGCCACTGGCTGGATACGAACCCGCCGCTCTGATGATCCCCTGGCCCCTGCGGCTGCTGGGGCTGCTGCTGCTGGGCCTGGGCCTGGCCTTCAGCTTCTGCGCCATGCATGAGAGCGGCCATCGCACCGCCTTTGCCAGCCGCCAGCTCAATGACAGCGTGGCCTGGTGGGCCGGGGTGCTGAGCTTTTACAACGCTGATTTCTATCGCCGTTACCACCAGTGGCACCATCGCTACACCCATCTGCCCGAACTCGATCCGGAGCTGGAGTCCAGCCCTCCCAGCGATCTGGCCAGCTACCTGCTGGAACTGAGTGCCATCCCCTGGTGGATGGGCAAGATCCGTGGCCACTGGGCCGGATTGCGAGGTGATTTCGCTGGCCATCCCTACATTCCGAGCGAGGCGATTCCGGCGGTGCGCCGCTCGATCCAGCTTCAGATCGCCGTTTATGGGGTGCTGTTACTGGCCTCCATCCCTGCTGGCAATGGCCTGCTGTTCTGGTTCTGGCTGTTGCCGCTGGCCGTGGCCCAGCCCCTGCTGCGCTTTGTGCTGCTGGCGGAGCACGGCGGCTGCCCCTTCGAGCCGGACGGCCTGCGCAACACCCGCACCACGCTCACCCTGGCGCCGCTGCGGCTGCTGATGTGGCAGATGCCATTTCACGCCGAACACCATCTCTATCCCTCGCTGCCATTCCATGCCCTGGCCAGAGCCCACGGACTGCTCGCCCCGAGCCTCCAGCATGGCGATCGCGGTTATCTGGCCGTTCACCGCCGCTTTCTGAACGATCTCAGCGCCCTCGGCTTGCCACCCCAGGCAGCCCAAAAACCAACAACACCCAGAGCTGCCGATGGGCCAGACCAAACTCCGTGATCTCGCCCACGTCGGCCTCGGCGATCGATCAGCGTTTCGAGCTTGGTGCTCTGCCGCTCGTCAGCGGCGAGCTCCGCTCCGATGCCCACTTGTCCTACCGGGTGTACGGGGAACTCAACGCGGCCCGCACCAATCTGGTGCTCTATCCCAGCTCCTACGGCGCCTGGCCCGAAGACATCGACTGGGTGGTGGGTCCGATCCTCGATCTCCATCGCTGGTGCGTTGTGCTGGTCAGCCAGTTCGGTAACGGCCGTTCCAGCAGTCCCAGCAAGGGTGGCCCCGCCTTGCAGGCCGGTGGCTGGCCCGTCAGCCATGCCGACAATGTCAGGGCCCAACGGCGCTTGCTGGAGGAAGGCTTCGGGGTCGAGAGTCCGGCCCTGATCTATGGCTGGTCGATGGGAGCCCAGCAGGCTTACCACTGGGGTGTGCTCGAACCGGAGCGCAGCCAGCGTCTTTGCTGCATCTGCGGCACCGCCCGCACCACCCCCCACAACCGCCTGTTCCTACTGAGCCTGCGCCAGGCCCTCACAGCCGATCCGGCCTGGAACGGCGGTGGTTTCGATGCCATGCCTGAACAGGGCCTGCGCAATTTTGCCTTGATCTATGCCAGCTGGGCGGCCAGTCAGCCCTTCTACCAGCGCGGCGGCCATCTGGATCAGGGCTATGCCGATGTGGAGAGCTATGTGGAGCAGGCCTGGCTGCCCGCCTACCGCCGCCACGATCCTCGTGATCTGATCGCCATGCTGGATGTCTGGCTGGCCTGCGATGTCGCCGCCGCCGCTGGCATCGCCAGCGGTGATCACCAAGCCGACCTCGCCGCTGCCCTGGGCCGGATCCGCGCCCGCTGCGCTGTGGTAGCCGGCCGCTACGACCTCTACTTCCCCCCCGCCGACTGTGCCGCCGAAGCGGCCCTGATCCCCCAGGCCAGCCTGCAGGTGCTCGAATCCGACCTGGGCCACCGGGCCGGCAATCCCAGCGGCAGTCCGGTTGAGCAGGCCCAGTTGCGCGCCGTGGTGGAGGAGCTGTGCCAGAGCTGAAGGGCGGCAGAGCCTGGCTGGGGATCGCCAAGTGGCGATTCGGCCCACCCTGAACCAGAAACAGCGCCGGATCGCCCTAGATCCACCCTCGCGGCTTTCGCCATCGACGTGGTGATCACCCCGATCAGCTCGCCATTGCTCGGCAGCAGCTCGGCAGCGGCTTCACCAGCCGCTGTTCCAACCTGAAGCCCAGCCGCTTCGATCTCCAGCCCAGCTGGCCTGCGGCTGCCCAGGGCTGCCGCTCCAGCCAGGGTCAGCCCGTCCCCAGCCACCCCGCCCTCCCCCGCAAGCACCGCCCGTCCCGATGACCGACCTGGCCACCTTCGCCGCCGATCGCGGCATTCGCCATTTCCTGTTCTCCTTCGCCGATCTGTTCGGGGTGCAGCGGGCCAAGCTCGTGCCCGCCTCCGCCGTGGCCGAACTGGCCGCCAACGGGGCGGGCTTCGCCGGCTTTGCCGCCTGGCTGGCGATGACTCCGGCCGATCCGGATGTGCTGGCCCGTCCCGATCCAACCAGCCTGATGGTGCTGCCCTGGCAACGGGAGGTGGCCTGGGTGGCCACCGATCTGTCGGTGGAGGGGGTGCCGCTGGAACAAGCGCCCCGTCGCGTGCTGCAGCGGCAACTAAAGCGAGCTGCGGCTCTGGGATTTGAGTTCCGCAGCGGCGTCGAGGCGGAGTTCTTCCTGCTCGATCCACTCCAGGGCGGCGTGGCCGATCGGCTGGATCATCAGCCCAAACCCTGCTACGACCAGTTGGCCCTGATGCGCCGCTATCCGCTGATCAGTGAGCTGATCGGCGCGATGGAGGAGCTGGGCTGGGCCCCCTATCAGGCCGACCATGAAGACGCCAACGGCCAGTTCGAACTCAACTGGACCTACGCCGAAGCCCTCACCACCGCCGATCGCCATGCCTTCTTCAAGGTGATGGCCGCCAGCCTGGCTGAGCAGCACGGCTGCGCGGTGAGCTTCGATCCCAAGCCGATCGCCGGGCTCACCGGCAACGGCGCCCATCTGCATGGGTCGCTGTGGGATGGCAACGGCCGCAACCTGTTCCATGACCCCAGCGGCGAGAAAGGCCTCTCGCTTCTGGCCTACCGCTTTCTGGCAGGGCTGCTGGCCCACGCCCCGGCCCTCTGCGCCCTCACCAATCCGGTGCCCGCCAGCTACCGCCGTCTGGCCCGCGCCGACACCACGTCGGGTGCCACCTGGTCGCCGGCCTGGATCAGCTACGGCGGCAACAACCGCACCCACATGGTGCGCATCCCGGATGATCAACGGCTCGAACTGCGGCTCGCCGATGGCGCCGCCAACCCCTACCTGCTGCAGGCAGCGGTGCTGGCGGCGGGTCTCGATGGCATCGAGCGGGGCCTGGAACCCGGCCCCCGCAGCGACGCCAACACCTACACCGATCCCCCTGCCCCCGGCACGGCCCGGCCACTGCCCGCCAGCCTGGAAGAGGCCCTCGAGGCCTTTCGCCAGGATCAGGTGCTGCGGGACAGCCTGGGCGAATCCTTCGCGCAGGCCTACGAAAGCCTGGCGACCAGGCGTTCGGGCTGATCAACCCGCCAGAGGCGAGATTGCAGCGCGAGCCGCATTCAGCCTGCGGCCAGAGCCGCCAGGCAGCTGCGGGCCACCATCCCCTCCTCATCGGCGGGCACCACCAGCAGTTCAAAGGGGGGCAGCCAGGCCAGGGCAGCCGTCAGCTCGGCGCGCAGCGCAGCATCGTGTTCGCCGATGCCGCCGGTGAGCGCCACCACATCCACTCCCTGCAGGCTGGCGGCCATGGCGCCGATCCCCTGAACCAACCGCTGCCGGAAGACGGCAATTGCCAGGCTGGCGTCCGGATCAGCGCGCTCGCCGTCCCCGCCGGCGCTCAGCTGCCGCAACTCGCGCATATCGGCCGTGCGCCCGGAAAGGCCGAGCAGGCCAGCCTCATGATTGAGGGCCCGATCCAGATCGGCCGGGCTCAGCCCTTGCCGCAGCTGATGCAGCAGCAGCCCAGGATCGATCGAGCCACAGCGGCTGGCCATCACCAGGCCCTCCATCGGTGAGAAGCCCATGGTGGTGGCCACGCTGCGGCCTGCGGCAATGGCGCAGAGAGAGCAGCCGGCGCCCAGATGGGCGCTGATCAGCCTTGGTGAAGCGGGGCGGCCGGCCTGGCTCCAGCGGCGCTGCACCAGCTCAGAGACGTGCTGATGGTTGAGGCCATGGAAACCGAAGCGGCGCAGACCCTGGCGGCGCCAACTGGCCGGAATGGCGTAGGTGTACTCCGCGGCACTGAGGCTGGCGTGAAAAGCCGTGTCGAAACAGGCCCACTGGGGCAGGGCTGGCTGCCAGTCCTGCAGCCAGCGCATCAGCCTTAGGGCCACGGCGTTGTGCAACGGCGCCAAGGGCACCAGCGCCTCGATCGCCGCCAGCACCGCAGCATCAATAGGCGTGGCCTCGGTGAAACGCAAACCGCCATGCACCACCCGATGGCCGGCCAGGCGCAGCTCCAGACTCCCGGCCACCAGCCAGGGCGCCAGGGCCTGGGGCAGCCAGGCCTGCAGCAACCGCTCCAGCCCCTGCTCTTGCATACGGGTCTCGGACCAGCTGCGCTGTTCTCTGAGCAGGACAGCGCCAGCAGCACCGATCACCGCCAGCTTGAGGCTGGAGCTGCCGGCATTGAGCACCAGCACCGGCCTGGACGCCCCGTCCCGGCTGCCTGCCGGATCGATCGGCATCAGTCCTCGCCCGCCGGCAGGCTCCAGCGCCAGTCGGTGACCTCGGGCGAATCAGTGCCATGGGTGTGGGCATAGGCACGGTGAAACAAGATCGCCTCCTTCATCCGCTCCTTGACATGGGCCGCCTTGGAGCCGAGGCGCGGCACGCGATCGATCACGTCGATGACGAGATTGAAGCGATCGATCTGGTTGTTCATCGCCAGCTCCAGTGGCGTATTGATGTTCCCCTTTTCCTTATAGCCGCGCACGTGAAAGTTGGCGTGGTTCGTGCGGCGATAGGTGAGGCGATGGATCAGCCAGGGATAGCCGTGAAAGTTGAAGATCACCGGCCGGTCCACGGTGAACAGGGTGTCGAAGTCGCGATCGCTGAGGCCATGGGGATGTTCCATCGGTTCTGTGAGCGCGAACAACTTCACCACGTTGAGCACGCGGATGCGCAGGCTGGGAATCTCGCGGCGCAGGATTTCGACAGCGGCCAGGGTTTCCTTGGTGGGGATATCACCGGCACAGGCCATCACCACATCCGGCTCATCGGCTTCGCTGCCGTGATGATCGTTGCTGGCCCAGCTCCAGAGGCCGATGCCCTTGGCCACATGCTGGCGGGCCTGTTCCAGCGTGAGGTACTGCAGATGTTTCTGCTTATCGGAAACAATGATGTTGCAGACGTTGGTTTCCAGCAGCGCCTCCTCCGCCACCGCCAGCAGGGCATTGGCATCGGCCGGCAGATAAACGCGCACCACCTCGCCGCTCTTGTTGCCGGCCAGGTCGATGAAGCCGGGATCCTGGTGGGTGAAGCCGTTGTGATCCTGGCGCCAGACGGTGGAGGAGATCAGGCAATTCCAGGCACCGATCGAGGCGCGCCAGGGAGCATGGTGCAGGCAGCTTTCCAACCACTTGGCGTGCTGGTTGAACATCGAGGCGATCACGTGGGCGAAGGCCTCGTAGGTGTGGAAGAAGCCATAGCGACCAGTGAGCAGATAGCCCTCCATCATTCCCACCAGGGTGTGCTCCGAGAGCATTTCCACCACGCGCCCCTCCCGGGACAGCTGGCCGCCGTCGGCATCCTCCGGCAACAGCTCCTCCATCCACACCTTGCGGCTGCGCTCGTAGATCGCCTGCAAGCGATTGGAAGCCGTTTCATCCGGTCCAAACACCCGCAGCGAGTTGGGGTTGCGATCGATCGCATCCCGCAACAGGGCCCCAAGCGGTGCGGTGTTCTCCGCCTCGCCGGCCCCCGGCCGCTCCAGAATCACGGCATAGGCCTCCACTGGTGGCAACTTCAGCTTGCGACGCAACAGGCCGCCATTGGCATGGGGATTCGAGCCCATCCGCCGAGTTCCCTGGGGAGCCAGGGCCTGCAGCTCTGGCACCAGCGTGCCGTTCTGATCGAACAGCTCCTCGGGCCGGTAGCTGCGCAGCCACTGTTCCAGCATCTGCAGCTGCTCAGGGTGGGTGGCCGGAGCCGGCAGTGGCACTTGGTGCGAACGCCACGAACCCTCCAGCTTGTGGCCGTGGAGTTCGGTTGGACCGGTCCAACCCTTGGGCGAACGCAGCACAATCATCGGCCAGGCGGGCCGGCGGGCCACGCCACTGGCACGGCATTCGGTCTGGATCGATCGGATGCGACCGATGGCTCCATCCATCGCGGCCGCCATCGCCCGGTGCATCGCCATCGGTTCATGGCCTTCAACGAACAGCGGCTCCCAGCCGTAACCGCGCATCAGATGGGCCAGTTCCTCGCGGGGAATGCGGGCCAACAGGGTGGGGTTGGCGATTTTGTAGCCATTCAGGTGCAGCACCGGCAGCACCGCTCCATCGCCGATCGGGTTCAGAAATTTGTTGATGTGCCAGGAGGTGGCCAGGGGGCCGGTCTCCGCTTCGCCGTCCCCCACACAGGCCAGAGCGATCAGGTTCGGGTTGTCGAACACGGCGCCACAGGCATGGGAGAGCACATAACCCAGCTCACCACCCTCGTGGATCGAACCCGGTGTTTCCGGGGTGCAGTGGCTGCCGATGTGGCCAGGAAAGGAAAACTGTTTGAAGAAGCGCCCCATCCCCTCCAGGTCCTGGGACTTATCGGGGTAGAACTCGCTGTAGCTGCCATCGAGGTAGGTGGGAGCCAGCACCCCCGGGGCGCCATGGCCAGGGCCGGAGAGATAAATCATCTCCAGCGCCTGCTGACAGATCACTCGGTTGGCATGGGCCCAGATGAAGGCCTGGCCTGGACTGGAGCCCCAGTGTCCGAGCAGCCTGGCCTTGATGTGCTCCGGCCTCAGTGGTTCCCGCAACAAGGGATTGCCACGCAGGTAGATCATTCCCACCGCCAGGTAGTTAGCGGCACGCCACCAGGCATGAAGCCGCAGCAGCTCCTGCTCTGTCAGCGGCTCCGCCTGGGACTCCAGCTCGATGTTCGATCCAGCCGGCCGGTCGGCCGCAATGGAAGAGGAGGAGAACACCATGGTTTCGGCTCGTGATCAGGAGAGAGCCCCTGGACCAGGCAAGCTGGGCCAGGACCCGAGGTCAGCTTCACTCGACACGGTTTGGGGCGCCAGGGTCGCTTCTGTCAGCTGATCCCGACAAAGCAGGCATGAATACCGATGGCGGTCCGCAGCATTCGGGGCAACAGTGAGGGCATCAACACGGGAGGTCCAGCGATGGAAGACACACCACCTAATCGACCGTCAGGAATGCGCTGACCGTCGGCCCCTGCTCCAACAGTCTTGTTCCGATCTGCGGTTTCCCGGTTCCTTCGCGAATCCCCTGATGCGCCGTTCACCGCGGTCTGCTGGCTCTACCCCGAAGTCCATCCAAGGCAGAACCGCAGCTGGTGCCAACGGGTTACCGGAAACCGATCGCATGGATCCTCGGCCCCAGGTGCCAGGCTCGGCAGCTACGCCCCAACCGATCGTTCCTTCAAGGCTCTTCAGACGATAGACCTGATGGCGAGCACATGCCGGTGAAGGATCCAAGCTGGCTAACTCCAGTCCATGGACTGATCCACATCATCCATCCCCGGCCATGACCGGCCATTTGTCTCCTCAGCTCCCAAACAACCGTTCCCCAGCCCGGTCCCCTGAGGGGCCGGGTTTTTCATGGGGTTGAACATCAACCTCGAAAATGCCATGGTCATGCTGTGAGGCCAAGGCGCTCAGACTTAGCCGTCTGCTTAACAAAGATCAGTGGCTGATCGGTTGTCGCATGCTCGCCAACTCCCCGCCTGAATGCTCAGCCTGTCCGTTGAGAGCGCCGCCACAGCTCGAACCGCTGCCGGCCGTACAGCCCCAGCAATGGTCCGCAACCCGCACGGCGGCCCCAGCCGGATCGAGATCCAGCAGGTCACGCAGATGGGCCTGCGTTCCGTCCCCAGAGCCCTCGCTGCTGGTACTGGCGCCCAGGCCTTCCCGGCTCAGCCCGAGATCCAGCATCTGATTGAAGTCACAATCATGCAACCGGCCCTGCCAGTCGACGCTGATCAAGTGGCGACACATCACAGCCTCGAGATTGGCCGCTCGATGCTGACGTCGCAGCAGAG
>CALPNT020000062.1 GCA_943325005.2 Bifidobacterium breve
CCACAGTGTGGAGACCAAAACAGGACCTTGATCAGGTCTTCCCTTGATGACCGTTTCCCATCTCCCTGGACCTTCGATCGGTAACGGCAATCGCTACACAGCCTCCGATTGCAGAGTCTCCGCCAGTTCTGGCGCCAGCTCGGCGGCAGCCTGCAACCGCTGCGGCGGCAGCGGCAAGCTTCGGCTCGGCGATCAGCGTTATCGCACCTGCCTGGAGTGCCTCGGCCAGGGTCAGCTACTGCGACCATCGCCGAACACCCTGTTCGTGCCGAGAATCAGCGTTGCTGCTTCCGCTTCTGCCGCAGGATGAAGAAGGCGGTGGTGGCGACAACGGCAGCCAGTGGTGCTGCCGTGAGCAGCAGCAGGATCACGGCGGTCCAATCGGTGTACATCCCTGCAGTGCTGAAAGCCTTGCCATCATCCCAGCAGGCCTCCCTTCCCTTCCGATGACCAAGCGACTAGCTCAGCATGTTCAGCCGGGAATGCTGCTCACCGTCTTGCTGCTGTTGGCAGCAGGACCGGCCGCGGTCAGGGCAGGCATTCAGTTTGAGAACTGTGTCAACGGTGCCGATGGTTCGATCAGCTGCGACACGGTGCCGACGGGCAACACCTACCTCAACGACAAGGACGCCCAGTACGGCCTGCTTCAGAACGCCAGCCCCGGCTGGAGTGAATTCGATCCTTACGAGGGCTACAACGAAGAATTCGGCGATGCTGATTTCTGAGGGCTGAAGTTGCGATGTTCAGCACCTGATCAGGCCCTGGCCATAGAGACGCACTTGCGCTGCTGGGCTCGCGAGGGACCTACAATTGCTTTGTCTAGTTTGACAATCGCATCCGGCTGATCTTCCATGCGTTTCTGGGCTCCTGACATCGATCCTGCCCATCCGTTGGAGTGCACCCAACCGGAACGCTATGCGCTTCGACGGATTGAAGGTGGCGCTTACATCGCCATTGCCGCCGCTGATCAGAGTTTGCTGAATGTGGAAGAACTGGATCGCGCCTACTTCTTCCACACCCATGACGCCGCCCTGCGGGCCGCCGTCGAACTGAATCACCTCGGCCTTGGTGTCGTTGATGTGGTGAAAATTGAGTGAAGGCTCCGGATCTTGCCAGGCCCGATTCAGGTCTTCGATCATGAAGGCCTTCAAGGCAACCTGACGCAATCTCGATAGTGTTGAGGCAGACCTTGAGACAGCAACTGTCCAGCCATGAAACGCCACCATTTGCGCACGCTGCAGGCTCTCTATGCCCATCCGCTCCAGCATGGAGTGCGGGTCGCGAAGGTGGAAGCCCTCTTTCGTTCCCTCGGGGCGACTGTCACCGAACTGGGTGACCGGCGCCTGCGCCTGCAGATGCCTGCTGGTCAGGAAACCTGGATCCACACCAGCTGTGGCCTGCGTCAGCCCGATCTCGATGCGGAAGCGGTGATGCGCATTCGCCATCTGTTGCAAGAGGCCGGCGTCACCCCCGAGCATCCCGAGGCCGATGAGCCTTCTGCCAGGGGTGATCAAAGTCGTCGCTTGATCCTGCATCTCGACCATCGCCACACCGATGTCTTCCGCCTAGAGGGGGAAGAGGTGGAGCACGCTGTACTCAAGCCCCATGGCATCTGGGGCACCGATCAGAATCTCAGCCATCGCCATGATCGCGATCAGGCCGGGCAGAGAGCACCCGTCGATCACGATTACCTGGCCCGCCTTGCCGCCGCCATCGCTGATGCCGATGTCGTGTTGCTGCTGGGCCACGGTCGTGGTGCCAACGACATGCGTCAGTTGTTGCTCCACGATCTGGAAAGCCACCATCGCGAGCTGGTGGATCGGATAGTTGGGATCGAAACCCTTGATGACGGCGGCCTCAGTGATGACCAGTTGCTGGCCCTGGCCCGGGAATATTTCGGCAATCTGCCCCACCGGCGAACAGTGATCGCGCCGGGTCAGGCAGTCACTTAACCCTGACAAACCCGAAACAGCTCAGCTGGCTTGCTTGGCAAGTTGGCTGAGCTTGAGGTGGCAAGTTGCCGGTCAGGCTGTAAGGTTGGCTGCGGTTGTTTTCTTCACTTTCATCATGCTGACAGGCTCTGATCTCCTGGCCAAAGTCAAGGAGCTTGGCGAATTATCCAAGTCCGACCTGGTGCGTGGTGCGGGCTACGTGAGCCTCAAGAAGGATGGCTCAGAGCGGCTGAACTTCACAGCTTTTTATGAGGCACTGCTCGAGGCCAAGGGGGTCAGCCTCGGCGATGGCGGCGGCAAGTCGGTGGGCAAAGGTGGGCGCAAGCTGAGCTACACGGCCACGGTGCAGGGCAATGGCAATCTGCTGGTGGGCAAGGCCTACACCGCCATGCTTGATCTCCAGCCCGGCGACGAATTCGAGATCAAGCTGGGTCGCAAGCAGATTCGCCTGTTGCCCGCCGGCAGCGACGACGAGGAGTGAAACGGAACGGTCAGCCGGGACAGCATCTCGACATGCCATCGGCTGACGGTTCAGCGTCCAGAGCAGCACGAGCCGGAACCCTGTGATTCCCAGCAACAGGTCCAACGCTCGTGCTGTCTCGATCTCCGCTGGTTGGTCATCGCCACATTGTGATCGTATTCAGCCGGTTCCACTTCGTCTCGCCTGGAGACCGCCGTTGATCCCGGCAACGCCCCAGTTCAGGATGAACGCGGGACATTGGCAGACAGGTTGATCCATTTGCTGAATTTAGCTCCGCCTTCAGCTCAACACCACGCGTTCGGGCAGCGCCTCCCAGGCCTCCAGCTCCAAGACCAAGGCACTGTGACGCTAAATCGCCTGATCGGCGAATAACGCTGTACGCACGCTGACCTCTGGATCCAGCAGAAACTTGTACATCGCGATCGCTGTGGTGAGGCAGATCAGGGCTGCCAACTGCAGAGCACCGCGGGCATCGATCAGTGGATAGGCATGGACGCCATGGGCCAGCAAGGCGCCATGCCAGATGTTGAGGAATGTCAGCCGACAGCGAAAACTGGACCAGCGCCGACACCAAAAGTGAGCCACCCGGAAGCGATGGGGGAGCCGTTGCCGGACGCGTCAGCGGCGGGTCATGGCTCTTCCTTGCAAGGGGCATCGCCGGCGGTGAAACGATCGACAGCGGGCGTGGGCTTTGGGCTGGCCAAGGCGGCCAATGGCCATACAGCAGGGGGGATGGTCGCGCTGGAGGGCGTGATGGAAACCCCAGAGGAGGTGGCGGTGATGCGCCAGCTGCTGGAGCGGGGCTGGAGCCGGCGGCGGATCGCGACGGAGCTGGGCATCTCTCGTCACACGGTGAGCCGATACCTGGCCCTGGGGGAATGGCAGCCGTACAGCACGGCCAATCGCGCCAGCCAGAACTCGGCGTGCAGAACGGCCAGGCTCCGAAGGGTTGCCAGGGTTTCCGCCTGGGTCATGCCCCGCAAGGGACTACAGGCTCGCCATTGAAACACTGTCTCGCGAATCGGTAGCCAAATGCACCTGGAGATCGGGCACGAATTCAGAGATACCCACCAACAATCTGGGACTGGGATTGATTCGCCATTTCGCTGCTGGGATCCACTAGACCGGCCGGGAGGATTGGGAGTGCAAGGCAAGAGATACCGGGAGACCGGAAAAGAAAGTCTTTAATGCGTCCAAGCGGCAACAGACAACAAGGCAGGCCTATACTCTTAGGCTGACGAGTTGAGCGAGAAAGCCGACTTTGACAATGGCCTGGTTTTTTAAGTTCTCACACATGGCGAGCATCCCAGGCACTGGGGCCATGGTGGCCCGAAATTCCAGTGAACGCTGGCACCCGTCCAGTGATTCTGGCGCCATGGCATCGCACTTCGGGGCCCAGCCGTTGCAAAAGGCGTCACCAGCAGGGTCGTGATTGCTGATCGGGGTGCCGCTGGCCTCCATCTCCCCTGCGGCCCGCTCCAGGTCCCCACGCCAGCTCTTGTGCTCCATCCCCAGAGCAGCTTGTAGCGATGTGCTGGCCGTAGGTGCTGGCTCAGCCCCGGCTGGATGAGACCCATGGCTGTACTGAACCGAAAGCGCGTGGGGGATTGGTGCTGTGCCGCTGCGCCAAGGGCCTGGTGAGTTGCGACCAGAAACCTGGAGCTGAGCCCTGGACAAGCTGATGCAAATTGAAACAGCCTGACTCGCTCCTTCCTCACTCACAAGATGAGCAGAAGCGACGGTTTTGGGCTGCTGGGTTGAGGGGTCGTGAAAGCCGGTGACTGGATTTGAACCTGCGACCTACTGATTACGAATCAGTTGCTCTACCACTGAGCTACACCGGCATGGCTCTGAAAGTAGCATCCGGTCGTAGTGAACCAAACCGGCGATCCAGATGGCCAAACGCCCCGGTTCCGGCTCAGATCCCGGGGCGTCCAAACCCCTGGATCCTGAGCTCCGCCGCCGACTGCTGCTGGAAGCGCGCACCCCGTGGCGCAGCCTGCGCCGCGCCCTCTGGTTTGCCCTGGTGGCGTCCGCTGGCGTAGGTCTTGCCACCATGGCCTTGCGAGCCTCCTCCGGCGGCGAGCTGGCTGCCAACGATCTGTTGATCCAGGTTTCCGCCTTCGCCATCTTCGGCAGCCTGCTCTGGTTCGACCGCAACCGGGACGAAGGCTGAGTGGCTCTACTTCTCTCCGCAGCACCAGGGTTGAGCCGGGCGCCTCGAAGAACCCGCCGTAAGTCAACGACAGCAGGGTGGCGCTGGCTGCGGCGGCGAGCCTTGGTAATGCGGTCGCTTGGCTCTCAGTCGTTTGAATCGCCGTTAGTGGCCGGGTCTGGTGCCACGGCGGTGGTTGCGACAGCCATTGGATCCTGGCTGCTGGGTGCGTTGGGGCTTGACCGTTCCGCGCTTGCCCCGACCATGCCTGCCTCCTCGCTGCTCAGGACAGCACTGGTCGGCTCAGGATTGTTCGGCCCAGAATTGGTCGGTGCCGGGCTAAACGGTTCCTGACCGATCGGCTCCATGTCGGTCGCGGAGGTACCGAGCGCTGCTGGGTTTGGGCGATCGCTGCCGGTCGCCGCCGTTTCGCTCGCCTCCAACTTTGCCAAGTCCAGGGAAGCAGCTTCACCGCTGCTGGCGATGGCCTCGGCTGCAGGCCGAGGCTCAGGGGTCTGAGCGGTCTCGGCCTTGCTGTTGGTCGATTCGGACATGCTGAGCGCGGCTTCTGCTCCTAGGGGCTGGGTCGACCTTGGTTGTGGGCGGGATCCGGCCACCCTTGCGGGCAAGGGATCGAGGAGCAGCAAAGGCAGTCCCAGGCAGAGCCGCCCAGCCTCCAGCTCCTTGGTGGTCATCGGCTTCACCGCTTCGAGAGCTCCAGGACTGCGACTGAGCAGCCACAGGCTCTGCAGCAGCTGCTGCCATTGCCACAGCATCAGGGCCAGCAGCAGGGCCGCCAGCAGCAAGCCCACCAACCGGGGGCTCGCCGCCAGGGGCGAAAGCTGGCCCGCGATCGCGGCATGCTCGTCACTCCACCAAAGCAGCCCCAGCAGCAGGCCCGAGCCACCCACCAGGCCCACCCTGATCACAACGGACTCCTGCAGAGCACTGAGTCGCTGCTGCAGCGGCCGTCGGGCTCGCAGCGGGGTCTGCAGCAGCAGCAGGGACCAGACATCGGCCGGCCGACGCCAGAGCAGCAGGGCCGGCAACAGGCCGCCGATGCCCCAGCAGAGCAGGCGCTCCAAGGCTGGCAGCGGGCCAGGGTCGCTGCCAGCGAGCAGCAGCAACAGCAGCAACGCCTCCAGCGGCAAAACCCCCACAGCGATCAGCTGAAGCCAGATCAGAGGCTCGCTGCGGGCATTCATAGAGCTGGCCGGGTGGGATGGACTCAGGTGCTGAGGGTGCGGCGCTGGGTGACCAGCTTGTAGGCCTCGATGCGGTCGCCATCCTTCCAGGAGTTGAAGCGATCGGTGCCGATGCCGCACTCGTAGCCGGTGGCCACTTCCTTGACGTCGTCCTTGTTACGCCGCAGGGAATCGAGATCGCCTTCGTAGACCAGCTCCTTACCGCGGCGGACGCGCACCTTGCAGTTGCGCTGCAGCTTGCCATTGGTGACATAGCAACCAGCCACGGCGTTCTTGCCGATCGTGAACACAGCTCGCACCTCCGCTTCGCCCAGGCTTTCCTCCACCAGTTCGGGCTCGAGCAGACCCTCCATCGCCAGCTGAATGTCCTCCAGCAGCTTGTAGATGACGTCGTAGTCGCGCACATCGACACCGGTGGCATCGGCGGCCCGGCGGGCCCCCGGTGCCATGGAGGTGTTGAAGCCCACGATCACGGCACCGGAGGCGGCCGCCAGATCGACGTCGGTTTCGGTGATTTCGCCTGGGGCCGAGAGCAGCACCCGCACCTGCACTTCTTCCTTGGGCAGCTGCTCGAGCGAGCCGAGGATGGCCTCGACGCTGCCCTGCACGTCGCCCTTGAGGATCAGGTTGAGCTCCTTGATCTCCCCTTCACTGACCTGGCCGGACAGGGAGGCCAGCGACACCCGTCGGGAGGCCATCTGCTGGGCCAGGCGGGAAGCCCGAGCCTCGCTGGCCCGATCGCCGACCACCGCTCGGGCGGACTTCTCGTCGGTGTAGACCTCGAACTCATCACCGGCGGTGGGAACTTCGCTGAAGCCAAGGGCTTCAACGGCGCAGGAGGGCCCCGCTTCCTTCACCCGTTTGCCGGTGTCGTCGACCATGGCGCGCACCTTGCCCAGAATCGGGCCGGCCGCCAGCACATCGCCAGCGCGCAGGGTGCCGTTCTGGATCAGCAGCGTGGCCACAGGACCCTTGGCCTTGTCCAGATGGGCCTCGATCACGGTGCCCTTAGCCATCCGGTCGGGATTGGCCTTGAGGTCCTCCATGTCGGTGACCAGCAGGATCATCTCCAGCAGCTGGTCGATGTTCTCGCCCTTGATGGCACTCACCGGCACCATCACGACGTTGCCGCCCCAGTCTTCGGCCACGAGATCGAGGCCGGAGAGCTCCTGTTTCACCCGTTCGGGCTGGGCTCCCTCCTTGTCGATCTTGTTGATCGCCACCACGATCGGCACCTCGGCGGCGCGGGCATGGCTGATCGCCTCGAGGGTCTGGGGACGGACGCCGTCATCGGCAGCCACCACCAGCACGGCCACGTCCGTGACCTTGGTGCCCCGGGCTCGCATGGCCGTGAAAGCCTCGTGGCCCGGCGTGTCGAGGAAGGTGATGCGGCTGGTGGCCCCGCCGTGGGGAACTTCCACCTGGTAGGCACCGATGTGCTGGGTGATACCACCGGCTTCGCCGGCGGCCACCCTGGTTTTGCGAATGGCGTCGAGCAGGCTGGTCTTGCCGTGGTCGACGTGCCCCATCACCGTGACGACCGGCGGTCTGCGAATCAGATGGGCCAGATCGCTTTCCTCGATCATCACCACGGTCTTGGCCGCAGCGGACTGAACGTCGTCCTCAAGCACCGGTACGCCGAACTCTTCGGCCACGGTTTCGATCGTGGGCAGATCGAGGGTCTGGGTGACGGTGGCGCTGATCCCTTTGAAGAAGAGGCTCTTAATGATCTCGGAGCTCTCGACACCAAGACGATCGGCCAGTTCCTGCACCGTGAGGTTGCCCTCCGGCACGATCAACATCTCTGGCCGCTGGGCCTTGAGTTCGCGGGCGGCCCGCAGCTCCATGGCACGGCGACGCTGGCGCTGGCGGGTGGTTTCCTTCTTCCGCTTGCGCACCGCCACGGTGGGCTTAGCGGGGGCAGGGGCACTTCTGGGCTTGGCAGGACGGGCCAGGCTGGCCTGGAGCACCAGAGCTTCCTGTTCACCGGCGAAGCCACCGGTTTCGGCCGTGAGCGCATCATCGTTTTCGCCGATGATGTGCACCTTCTGGCGCTGTTTCTGAGGGGTACGGCTGCGCAGGGCTTCGAGCTTGGCGCTGTCGTCCCAGTCGGGGCGTCGGGCCCTGGCGGCGCCGGTGCCGGCACCCGGGGGCTGGGGAGGCCGGAAGCCGGGCCGCCGTGGCGGCGCGGCTGCAGCGGGGGCAACCCTCACCACACCTTCGATTTCTCGGGTGCCGGTTTCACCGGCGGCTTCACCGGTACGGCGCACCGGCGCGATCGCTGGTCGACCGGTGGGTTTCTGCAGCTGCATCAACTCGCCGGGCGCCATCGGCTTGCGCATACCAGCTGGCATGCCCGGGCGACCGGGGGCGGCGGGCCGACCGGCGCTGGGGGTGCCGGGGCCAGCCGAATCTCTGCGGATCGGCTTGCCGACCAATTCGAGCGGGGTGGCTCCCGGGCGGCCGGGGCCGGGGCTGGGCCGGTTGCTGCCCTGGGGATTGCGCACCGGTGCCGGTGCACCCGGGCGCTGGGGTCGATTGACACCACCGCCAGGGGGTTGGCCCGGTTGGGGCCTTCCCACGAGTTGGGGCCGGCTGGCTGGAGCGCCCGGCCGGCTGGGCGGGGCGGGACGGACCGGTAGCGGGGCGCCACCGCGCTGGGGGGATTGGGGTAGCCGCGTGATCGCTGGCGGCCCAGCGGGCCGGGCCGGTGCCGGGCTGGGAGCGGCCGGCCGGGCCGGTGCCGCCCCGGGGCGACTCGGAGTCGCGGTGGCCGCCGGCCGGGCCGGAGTGGCCGAAGGCCGAGCCGGGCTGGCCACGGGCCTGGGCGGAGAGCTGATGGCTTTGGCGCTGGGCTGGCTGGGGCCAGGGGCTGGCTTGATGGCGGTGACCACCTGGACAGGGGGCTGGGGCCGACCAGGGCCCGGGCCTGCGACTGGGCCGTTGGCGGCCGGCTTGGCCGGCAGCGGTTTAGCCGGTGCGGGCTTGACCACGCTCGGCGGAGCGGTGGGCTTGGCCACGCTCAGCGAGGCGATGGGTTTGGCCACACTCGGCGAGGCCGTGGGCTTGGCCACGGGTCGCATCGGTGCCGCTGGCGCACCGGCCTGGGGACGGGCGGGAGCGGCCGGCCTGGCCGGAGCAGCAGGACGACCCGGGGGAGGGCTGACCAGCACCGGCGGCGCGCTGGCCTTGGCGGGCTGCGGGCCGGTCTTGGACGCTGGAGGGCTGGCCTTGACAGGTGGAGGGCTGGGCTGGGCCGGTGGTTGGGCCGCTTGGTCGATGCTGGCCTTCTTCACCGAGAGAATCGCCTTGGCGGTGGGAGCCGTCATCGGCGCTGGGCCACCTGCACTGCTCTTCACCAGCACGTCCCGGATGCGGGACGCCTCGTCATCGCTGATCGAGCTGCTGTGGCTTCGGGCTGCGATGGACAGCTTCTCGGCGGCATCGAGCACGTCCTTGTTGTCCAGGCCCAGGTCCCGGGACAACTCGTAAATTCTGACTTTGCCGCTGCTGGTCATTCAGGTCTCCGAAGGGGCGGGGCCACGGGTGGACTCCGATCTGGGCCACAGGGGCGCCGAACGGGGTAACGGGTGTGCCACCGGGCCGCACGCACACTGCGGCCAGTGATCATCTTGCCTTAGCGGTTGCGGCATCGCTCCCCTCGAGTCGTGCGTCGAGGGTCGCGATGATGGAATCCGCAATCTGGGCGCGAAGCGACCGTTGCAGTCGCTTGCGTCGTTTGGCCTCCTCGAGGCAGGCCCGATCCCGGCACAAATAGGCTGAACGGCCCATTCCCAGGTCAAGCACGATGCTGCCATCAGCCTGACGGATCAACCGCCAGAGCAGCTGGCGATCCTGCAGGCTGCGGCAGGCCACACAGCGGCGCAAGACCGGCCGCCGGATCTTGGCGCTCACCGGGCCGTGTCGAGGCCAGCCTCGGTGTCGGCATCGAGGCTGGCCTCGACTTCGGTATCGTCCTCGCCGCTGCTCTGGGCCTCGCCCTCGCTGGCTTCAACGGCTTCGTCGTCGGGTTCGGTCTCAGCGTCGGCGTGCGAAACAACGGTTTCTTCCGTGGCCGTGGCCGTGGCCGCGGACTCAGCCGAGTCAGCACTCTCGGCGCCGGGATCTGCGTAGCTCTCGTCATCCTCGGGGAGGGGGTAGAGCTCGCGCAGGCGGGCATCTTCCTCAGCCCGATTGGCCTGCTCAATCTGGAGGCGAGCTTCCGCCTCGGCCTGCAGGGCCTCCTCCTCCTGCCGCTGGGCGATCAGTCCGGACACCGTGTGGTCTTCGCTGGCCTGGTCGTACTCCTGGGCGTTCTTGATGTCGATCTTCCAGCCTGTGAGGCGGGCGGCCAGACGCACGTTCTGGCCTTCACGGCCGATGGCCAGGCTCAGCTGATCCGGTGGCACCAGCACATGGGCATGGTGGCCTTCCGGATCCACCAGCCGCACCATCTCGACCCGAGCGGGGCTGAGGGAGTTGGCGATGTACTGGCCCGGATCCGGCGACCAGCGGATCACGTCGATTTTTTCGCCCCGCAGTTCGTTCACCACCTGCTGGATGCGGGAACCACGGGCACCGATACAGGCCCCGACAGGATCCACTTCCCGCTCGACGCTGTCGACGGCAACTTTGGTACGCGGGCCGACGGCCCGTGACGGTGGGTTGGCTTCCCGGGCCACAGCCACGATCCGCACCGAACCCTCCTGAATTTCCGGAACTTCGTTTTCGAAGAGATAGACCACCAGGCCAGCATTAGAGCGGGAAACGAACAGCTGGGGGCCGCGCCTGGCCACCTCGCTCACCTCCTTGAGGAACACCTTGAAGGTGGCATTGGCCCGATAGTTGTCATTGGGCAACTGGTCGCGTCGCGGCAGCTCTGCTTCCACCTCGGGCCGGCCCAGGCCACTGCTGACGCCCAGGATCACGCTCTGCCGTTCAAAGCGGATCACCCGCGCGGTGAGCACGGGGTCTTCGAGGTCAGCAAACTCCTCCTGGATCATGCGGCGCTGCTGGTCGCGCAACTTCTGAGCCAGCACCTGCTTGGTGGTGGAGGCGGCCATGCGGCCGAAATCATCTTTCTCTGGGGTGACATCCAGAACCACGGTGTCGCCGATCTGGGCGTCTTCGGCCACCTGACGCACCTCGTCGATGGCGATCTGGTGATCGTCGCTTTCGACTTCCTCAACAATAATCTTACTAGCCAGTACGCGGTAGCCCTCCTCTTCCAGATCGAGGGCTACATCAAAGTTGCTGAAGTAATCCTCCTCAAAGGGATCTTCACTAATCCCCAGGTAGAGGGTGCGGCGGTAGCGCTCGTAACCCTTGAGCAGGGCTTCACGCAGGGCTGCCTCCACCACCTGGGCCGGCAATTTCTTCTCATCGCTGATGTCCTCGATCAGATTGTTGAGACCGGGGAGCAGAACCAGAGCCATGGATTCTCAGGGAGCAGGGGAGAGGGAGCAGGGGAATCGCCGTCGTCGTGCGGCTGGTTCAGGAGTCGTCGGTGGGGCAGATCAGGCGCACGCGCAACACCTCATCGCGGGGAATGCGCACGGTTCGGCCGCGCACATTAAGCAGCAGCATCGACTCATCCCGCCCCAGCAGCAGGCCTTCACGCACCTGTTCGGCGCCCTCGCTGTGGCGCAGCACTTCCACTGGAAAGCCCCGGAAGCTGGTGAAGTCCCGATCGGATGCCAGGTCTTCACCGATGCCGGGACTGCTGACCTCCAGCACATAGGCGAAGCTGAGCAGACCCGAGGCTTCCAGGGCCTCGCCGAGCGGGGCGCTGATGCTGGCGCATTCATCCAGATTCACATCAAGGCCGTCCGCCCGCTGGACCAGCACCTGAATCGTCACCGGGATGCGATGACTGAGCAAGCGGATGCCCACCACGGTGAGCGCAGCAACGCCAGCGACGCCGCTGGCCAGATGCTCCAGGGCAGCATCCAGTCCCGGCGGTACCGGGGTGGCGACGTCAGGGGCCATGGGCGCGGGGCTGGGGCCAGTCAGATCGGTACTGCCGCCCTTGGAGCAGCTGTTGGGAGAGGACTGGGACAAGACAACAAACAGCGGATCGGGGCGGGAAGGGCTCACCCCGCCGGATCTGCAGTCGTGCAACTGCCCCTGCCTGGCTCAACCGTCCCCCAGCGGGGCGATTGGTTCAGAAAAGGGTGATGCCCGCGGGGCACTGGATTCACCCTAAGGGATCGGGCTCCGCCGGCAGGCCGAGGCCGGCGCCGAGATCGAGGACAGGGGCTTCGGCGTAGTAGTCGTTGCTGCTCACTGGACCGCGCAGAGTCGGATCCTGGTTAAGGCACTGGCCGCACTGTTCCGGCGTGTGCAGGTACTGGCAGACCCTGGCCCAGAGCTTGGCCCTGGTGCCGGGCGCTCCCTGGCTGAAGTGCACCAGATCCTTACCTCCCACCATCCCCTGGATTTCCACCTGGCAAAGCTTGCAGCGCTGACGCGTTCCTGGGGGGATGGACGGCATGGCCGGCAGCAATCACTGCGGGCAACTTAGGCCGCTCGGACCAGTTCAGAATCGCTACGGCGGCAGGACGGCAAAGCCGATTGCGAATTCTTCAACTCAGTGATCCCCATCTGCTGGCCGATCCCCTCGGCCATTGCCGGGGGAGAGCCCCCTGGGCGCTGTTGCAGCTGGCCCTGGAGCAGGCCTGGCAGCAGCTGGACGCCGCCGGGCAGCGGCCAGATCAGCTGTTGATCACCGGCGATCTCTGCCAGGACGAGAGTTGGGGCGGCTATGTGCGCCTGGGCGAGCTCCTGACCGCTTCCCCCCTGGCCGATCTGCCACCCCCGTGGCTGCTGGGCGGCAACCACGACCACGGCCAACGGCTGCGGGCGGCCCTGGGCCGAAGGGCCGTGATCGCCCCGGCCATGATCGCCTGTGCTGGCTGGCAAGTGCTGCTGCTGGACAGCCAGGTGCCGGGTCGGTTGGACGGTCGTCTCGGCCCCCACCAGCTGGCCTGGCTGGAGCGGGCACTGCAGCGCTCGGATCACCCGCTGCTGGTGGCGTTGCACCACCCACCTGGAGCCATCGGCGATTCAAGGCTGGATGGCATCGCCCTGAGTGATGGCCAGGACCTGCTCGATCGATTGCAAGCCTCAGGCCGGCTGCGGGGAGTGGTGTTTGGCCATGTGCATCAGCACTGGCAGGGGCGGCTGCCGGGGCCGGCGCAGACGGGGCCTGGCGCCCCCCTGCTGGCCTGCCCCTCCACCCTCTGTGCCTTTGCGGCGGTGCAGCCCTGCCCCCTGGGGCGAGCGGACGATCCCGGCGCCCGCCTGCTGGAGCTGACGTCTGCAGGTGAACTCCGGCATCGCCTGCTGCGCTGGTCGCCGCCGGATTCCCCCTAGCTTTGCTTCCTGCCCGCTCCCCTTCAGCCCTGAACCCTCCTGCCCTCGCCCGTTCCGGCCTCCCCCGCGCTGGGCTGACCCGCTCGGCGCTGGACCCTGCAGGCTGGCTCCGGATGGCCAGGAATTCCTGGCTGCTGCGGTTTCCATCTTCGCGACTCTTTCAGAGCCGTCTTCACAAGCCGCTCCGACTGCAGCCGCAGCCCGATGGTGCGCGGCCGGTTCGTCTGCCGGCGCTCGTGCTGGCGCTACTGCTGATTCTTGGCCTCACCGGCCTGATCAGCCCCTTGCCGGTGGCAGCGCTGGAGCTGGAGGCCGCAGCCGATGGCGCCGGCCACAGCTTTGTCGCCCAGGCGGCCCGCCGCGTTGCAGCCTCGGTGGTGCGCATCGACACCGAGCGTGCCGTCGCCCGCCAGCCCTTTGATCCGGCCATGCTTGATCCGCTGTTGCGCGATCTGTTCGGTGATCCGGCCAGCAGCATGCGGGAGCGGGGTCAGGGGTCTGGGGTGGTCATCGATGCGGCCAAGGGTCTGGTGCTCACCAATGCCCACGTGGTCGATCAGGTGGATACGGTCGAGGTGACGATGGCCGATGGACGCCAGCTCGATGGCTCGGTCGTCGGCAGTGACAGCGTCACCGATCTGGCGGTGGTGCGCATCTCCAGGCGCGAGCCCCTGGCAGCGGCCCCCTTGGGGGATTCCGAGGCCCTGGAGGTGGGCGACTGGGCCATCGCCCTCGGCAGCCCCTATGGCCTCGAGCGCACGGTCACCCTCGGCATCGTCAGCAGCCTGCACCGCGACATCAACAGCCTCGGCTTTTCGGACAAGCGTCTCGATCTGATTCAGACCGATGCGGCGATCAACCCGGGCAACTCGGGCGGCCCTCTGATCAATGCCGCCGGCGAAGTGATCGGCATCAACACCCTGGTGCGCTCCGGTCCCGGCGCCGGCCTGGGCTTCGCCATTCCGATCAACCTGGCCAAGCGCGTGGCTGGCCAGCTGGCCGATGGTGGCACGGTGATTCACCCCTATCTCGGCCTGCAGCTGGTGCCGCTGACGGCCCGGGTGGCGCGGGAGAACAATCGCGATCCGGATGCCCTGCTGCAGTTGCCGGAACGGGATGGTGCCCTGGTGCAGCGGGTGCTGCCGGAAAGTCCAGCCGAGGCGGCTGGACTCAAGCGTGGCGATCTGGTGGTGAGCGTGGCCGATCAGCTGGTGGGGAATCCCTCAGCGCTGCTGCAACTGGTGGAAACCTCCCAGGTGGGCCAGCCGCTGCCCTTGACCGTGGTGCGCGGCCAGCGGGAGCTGCAGCTCTCGATTCGCCCCGCCGCCCTGCCCCATCCCGGCTGAGCCAGAGCGCCACGCTTGCTACCGTCAGTCTCCTCTGAAGAGGACGTCATGGCCGATCTGCAGGACCGCATGAAGCAGGCCGTAGCGGCAGCGGCCGTGGAGCAGATCCATGACGGCATGGTGGTGGG
>CALPNT020000063.1 GCA_943325005.2 Bifidobacterium breve
GCTCAAGGCCAGCCGTGGCGTGGCTCTGGAACAACTGCTGCCGTTGCTGGCAGCGGCCTTGACTTGAACGGGGCAGGGCCAGCCCTCAGCCCCGCCCTTCCTTCACCACCTGCCGCGCCCGGCCGAAGGCCAGGGCACCGGCGGGTACGTCGTCGGTGAGGGTGGAGCCGGCCGCCACGGTGACGTTCTCGCCTAGGTGAATCGGCGCCACCAGGGTGGAGTTGGCGCCGGTCTTGCTGCCGGCACCGATGGCGGTGCGGTGCTTGCG
The DNA here is from genome assembly GCA_943325005.2 of Bifidobacterium breve. GTDB lineage: Bacteria > Cyanobacteriota > Cyanobacteriia > PCC-6307 > Cyanobiaceae > Cyanobium. Next base: position 269 of record CALPNT020000063.1, read on the forward strand.
CACGCCGTCGTAGTTGGCCGTGATGGTGCCGGCACCAACGTTGACGCCGGCGCCGAGATCGGCATCCCCGAGGTAGCTGAGGTGATTGGCCTTGACACCTGCTCCCAGCCGGCTGTTCTTGACTTCGACGAAGTTGCCGATGCGGCTGCCGGCACCGAGCTGGGCGCCGGCGCGCAGCTGGGCGTAGGGGCCGATCACACAGTTCTGTTCCACCTCCACCTCCCTGAGCACCGAATAGAGCACCTCCACACCCGTCTCCAGACGGCTGTTCTCGATCAGGCTGCCGGGGCCGATGCGGCAGCCCGCAGCGATGGTGTTCACACCGCGGAAATGGCACTGGGGTTCCACCACCACATCGCGGCCGAAGCGGGTGCCTTCGCTGAGGGTGCAGCTGAGCGGATCGGTGAAGCTCACCCCTTCGGCCATCCAATGACGCCGTAGCCGCTCCTGCAGCACCGCTTCGCACTGGGCCAGCTGCAGCCGGTCGTTGATGCCGTTGATCTCATCGGCATCGGCCACCTCCAGATGCATGGCCGGGCTGAGCATGGCGATGGTGTCGGTGAGATAGAGCTCCCCCTGGTCGTTATCACGGGCCAGCCGTGGCAACACCGCCGCCAGCTGCGGCCAGTCGAAGCAGTAGATGCCGGCATTGGTGAGGGTGTTGCGGCGCTGCTCCTCACTGCAATCGCGGTGCTCGACGATGGCGCTGACGGCACCGCTGCCATCGGCGACCACCCGCCCGTAGCCGCTGGGATCGGCCAGGCGGGCACTGAGCAGGGTGACGGCCGCGCCACTGCGCCGATGCTGCTCCAGTAGCTGCTCGAGGGTTTCGGGGCGTAGCAGCGGCACGTCGCCATTGAGCACCAGCAGCTGGCCCGCGAAGCCCTGCAGGGGCTCCAGCAGTTGTTGCACGGCATGGCCGGTGCCGTGCTGCGGTTGTTGCAGCACAAACTCCAGCCCGTGGTGGGCTGCCAGGGTGCTCTCGACCCGTTCGGCCTGATGGCCGACGATCAGCAGCCGACGCTCGGGTTGCAGGTGCTCGCAACTGGCCAGCACCCGCTCCACCAGGGTGGAGCCGGCCAGGGGCTGCAGCACCTTGGGCAGGTCGCTTTTCATCCGGGTTCCCTTTCCGGCAGCCAGAACGGCAACGGCGAGCATCGGCGGGCGGGACGGCTGGGGCGGAATCTACCGGGGCCGATCGGCCTGTCCCTGCCCCTGCGGCCCGTGGTGGCGCGCCAGGCCCCATCGGCGTTGCCACTGACTACCGGGTTCGGCGGCGCTGAGGTGCAGATCCCGCTGCCGCCGCGCCAGGATCTCGGCGGCGGTGCCGTTGCGCGCTGGATCCCGGTAAGGCTCGCCGGCCCGGCAGGCCAGGTGCTCCAGCTCCATCGGGCTGAGGGCCCGCAGCACGCCGCCCAACGGCAACGGGCTGGGACTGGCCACGGTGCCGGCACTCCAGGGCGCCGGCGTTGGGCCGGTTGGCTCGCCCGTTGTCACCGCCGTTGTCGCGGCTGTGGTTGAGGCTGTGGTAGTGGCTGTGGTTGAGGCCAGCCCTGGGGCTGCTGTGGTGTCGGGGCTGGTGATGGCCGCCAGCTGCAGGCTGGAGAGCCCCAGGGCCCGGCGCACCGCGGCCGCCGAGCAATAGGTGAGCAGCCGGCCCTCCGGGGCCAGCAGAGCGGCCAGATCCGCCAGAAACTCCAGCGACCACAGCTGGGGGCAGTGGCGCGGCGAGAAGGCATCGAGCAGCACCAGGTCGCAGCGGCCGCCGAGACGGTGCCGCAACTCCGGCAACCGGGTGCGGCCCTCGCCCCAGAGCAGCCGCTCGCTGCTGGTGAGCGTTTCCAGCTGCTGCAACACAACCCCGGGCCATTGAGCGCGGAAGCCCCCATCGGCCAGGGCCAGCTGCAGGGGCAAGGGATCCAGCTCCAGCCCCCACCAGTCCAGGCTGAGATCACGCTCCAGACTGGCCTGCAGCAGGGCCGCCGTGTTCGTGCCGGTCCCCACCGCCACCTCCAGCACCCGCAGGCAGCGGCCAGGGGGAAAGCGCTCCAGCTGGGCCGGCGCCACGAACACGCGGCGGGCCTCGGCCAGGGCGCCATCGGCGCAATGGAAACTTTCGCCGAACTCCGGGCTGTAGAGGCTGAAACTACCGTCGCGGCTGGGGTGCGGCTTGATCGCAGCCGGGGTTGCGGGCGCTGGAGCGAGCGACGGCAGCAGCGTTGGACTGGGTGCGGTCGCAGCGGCCTGGCCGGGACTCGGCCCTTCGCGATGACCCAAGGTTCAGGCCCGCAGCCGTGCCAGGTCCACCCAGAAGCCCGGATAGGAAACGGCCGCCGCCTCCGGATCCTGCAGGAAGGTGTCGCCGCGGGCCACCAGCGAGGCCACCGCCAGGCTCATCGCCACGCGGTGATCGGTTTCGCTGTTCACGGTGGCGCCATGCAGTGGCACCCCGCCCATGATCGTCAGCCCATCGGCGTGTTCCTCCAGCTGCGCCCCCATGGCGCTGAGCTGACGGGCCATCACGGCCAGCCGATCGGTCTCCTTAACCCGCAGCTCCTCGGCGCCGCTGATGCGGCTGACCCCTTCGGCGCAGCAGGCCGCCACCGCCAGCACCGGGATTTCATCCACCAGCCGCGGAATCAGGTCGCCGCCGATCGTGAAGGCCTGCAGCGGGCCGTGGCAGACGCGCAGATCCCCCACCGGTTCACCGGCCACGTCGCGGCGATCGAGCACCTCGAGCCGAGCTCCCATGCGCTCCAGCACCTCAAGGATGCCGGTACGGCTGGGATTGAGCCCGACGTTCTGAACGGTGAGATCGGCGCCAGGGGTGATCGCCGCGGCCACCAGCCAGAAGGCGGCAGAACTGATGTCGCCCGGCACGGTCACCGCCTGGCCACGCAGGCCAGGGCCGGGCCTGACCGTGACTTCGGTGCCACCGGGACCGTGGACGCTGAGATCAGCGCCGAAGGCCCGCAGCATGCGCTCGCTGTGATCGCGGGAGAGGGCCGGTTCGATCACCGTGGTGGGCCCATCAGCGGTGAGGGCCGCCAGCAGCAGGGCGCTCTTCACCTGGGCGGAGGCCACCGGTGTGCGGATCGTGGCGCCGTGCAGGGCGCGGCCCTGAATCGCCAGCGGCGCCAGCTCACCGCCACGGCGACCAGCGATCGTGGCACCCATCTCGGCCAACGGGCCGGCGACCCGACGCATCGGTCGGCGCCGGAGGGAGGCATCACCCGTGAGCACGAAGTGCCGGCCGCTGCGCCCCGCCAGCAACCCCAGCATCAGCCGCATCGTGGTGCCGGAGTTGCCGCAGTCGAGGATGTCGGCCGGCTCCTGGAAACCATCGAGGCCCACCCCGCGCACCAGCACGGGTTGATCCACCGCGATCGCCGACACCTCCACGCCCATGGCCCGCAGGCAGGCGGCGGTGCTGAGCGGATCCTCCGCCGGGAGCAATCCATCAATGCGGGTTTCGCCCTCGGCGATCGCACCGAACAGCAGGGCCCGGTGCGAAATCGATTTGTCCCCCGGCACCTTGACGCTGCCCCGCAGGCTGCCGCCGGCAGCCAGGCGCAGCTCCGATGTCAGCAGGGGTGCACCGCTCCCGGGGCTGGGCAGCGGTCCTGGAAGCGCAATCTCGGAGCTGGGCACGCCGGCAGCGGCAGGGAGGAGCCGATCCTATGGAGCCGGTCCGGTCACGCTGATGCCGGCGGCCCGCAGACTGGCCGACAGCGACCACACCTCCACCAGCAGCGCATGCCAGGGAGTGATCGTGGCCATGTCCAGAGCCATCGGGGCCGGCGTGGCCGCCCGCAGGGCCCGGGCGGCGCGCAGTTCGGCGCGAGCCTCCAGCAGCCTGCCCTCAAGGCTCAGCTGGGCCGCAAGCGACAACACCCGCTCGGGACAGTGATCCAGCAGCAGCAGCCCCCGCTCGAAGGAGGCGGCGAAATCATCCAGCAGCGGATTGAGCACCTGCTCCAGCAGGGCAGCGGGATCGGGAAGGGCGTCCTCGGATGGCATCGGATCAGCCTAGAAGGACTGAACTGGACTGTGCCGGAGAGCGCTTTCAGCCCAGCAACAGGCCGCCGTCTTCGCTGAGGGCCGCACGGGCACTGCGCAGATCATGGTGCAGTTCTTCGAGGGTGAAGCGGGCCAGCTCTCGTTCCAGGGCCTGCTGCAGGCGACGCTCCAGGGCAGCCGTCACCTGGGCGGCCGCCACGGGGCTGGCGCCACTGGCCGTCGCTGGCAGCGCCATCTCAGCCAATCCCTGCTCGGCGATTCCGGGGACGGCAGTCCGATGGCCAGGGCCGGCGTTAGCGCCCGGCCCGAGGCGGCTGGCGGCCACAGCCGCCAGGATCGCGGCCAGGGGAATCACCGCCGCGGGCCGGGCCAGGCGGTAGCCCCCCTGGCGGCCGCGGCGCGCCTCCACCAACCCGGCGCGGCGCAGCCGCAGCATCAGCTGTTCCAGCAGGGGCTCGGGCAGCTGCTGGGCTGCGGCCAGATCAGGCACCGAACGCCAGCGCTGCGGTGCCTCGGCCAGCTCCAACAGGGCCCGGATCGCGTGGATGGCGCTGCGGCTGAGCATCGGGCCAACCCCGTTCAGCCCTTCACCGTTGCCGCCAGCCGGGCCAGCAGGGCTTCGAGGGTGTAGCCGAACAGGGCCGGATCGGGCTCCTCCTGGCCGAGATCCGCCAGGCCCAGTTCGGCCCAGCGCCCGTCCACTCGGGCCTCGAGGTCGGCGGGGCGGCTCAGCGGTTCGCCCCAGTCGTGCCGTTTCTCCGGGCCGATCTTGGTGGTGGCATCGATCGCCAGCCGGCCTCCCAGCCCCAGGCGCTCGCTGGCGAAATCGAGCGAATCGAAGGGGGTGTCTTCGAGCACGAACAGATCCCGCTGGGGATCCACCTGGGCGCTGATCGCCCAGATCACCTGGCGCGGATCGCGGATGTTGATGCTCTTGTCCACCACCACCACGAACTTGGTGTAAGTGAACTGGGGCAGGGCACTCCAGAAGGCCATCGCCGCCCGCTTGGCCTGGCCCGGATAGGCCTTATCGATGGCGATCACCGCCAGCTTGTAGCTGAGGGCCTCCATCGGCAGGAAGAAATCAACGATCTCCGGAATCTGCTGGCGCAGGATCGGCGTGTAGATGCGATTGAGGGCGATGGCGAGCATCGCCTCCTCTTTGGGGGGACGGCCGCTGAAGGTGGTGAGGAACACCGGATCGCGCCGGTGGGTGATGCAGTGGAAGCGCACCAACGGCGACTCCTCGGCGTTGCCGTAGAAGCCCATGTGATCGCCGAAGGGGCCATCGGCCAGCTGCTCGCCGGGGGTGATCGTGCCCTCCAGCACGATCTCGCTATGGCTGGGCACCTCCAGGTTCAGGGTTTTGCACTTCACCAGCCGCACCCCTTCGCCTGCATAGAGCCCGGCGAACAGCCATTCACTTAGCTGCACCGGGATCGGCGTCGCCGCCGCCATGATCAGCAGCGGATGAACGCCGATGGCGATGGCGATCTCAAGCTTCTTGCCCATGGCTGCCGCCTTGCGCAGATGGCGGGCACCACCGCGCACACTCAGCCAGTGCACGGTCATCGTCGTGGCGGACTGCTTCTGCAGCCGGTAGACGCCCACATTCGGCACCCCGGTTTCTGGATCCTTGGTGATCACCAGCCCCAGGGTGATCACGCCGCCCGCGTCGCCCGGCCAGGGCCGCAGCAGCGGCAGCGCCTCGAGATTCAGCTGCTCCCCCTTGAGCACCACCTGGTGGCAAGGGGGGGTGAGATCGCGGTCGGGCCTGGCTTTGACCAGATCCCAGAGCACGCCAGCAAAGGTCTTCAGCTCGCCCAGACCCTTGGGGGGGCGGGGCTGCTGCAGCAGGGCCAGCCGTTCCCCCAGGCCCTCGAGCTCCTCGGGGCGCTCCATGCCCATGCTCCACACCACCCGCTCCACCGTGCCCAGCAGGTTCACGGCCACCGGCATCGAGGAGCCGATCACGTTTTCGAACAGCAACGCCGGCCCACCGAGCCCCAGCACCCGGTCGGCGATCGCCGCCAACTCCAGGTCGGGGTCCACCGGCGCCGTGATCCGCCGCAGCTGGCCGCGTTGCTCCAGCAGCCGCAGAAAATCGCGCAGGTCGCGCTGGCGACCGGGCTTGGCTGGGGTCGGGGCGATCGGGCCGCCTGCCTCTGTGCTGCTGGTCGCCACCGCGCCTTCTTCTGCCTGGGACTGCTTACTGTGACGCACCTCTCATCGCGTCGCGGCCTGTGCTGATTTCCTACTTCCACACCTCCGAGGCCGTGCCTGCCGTGCTGGGTCCGGCGGAGGGTGGCCCCGACGCGGCGGTGGTGATCGATGTGTTGCGAGCCACCACCACGATCGCCTGGTCGTTGCAGAACGGCGCTGAGGCGATCCAGGCCTTCGCCGATCTGGCGGAGCTGGAGACCGCCGCCGCCGCCTGGCCGGCGCAGCAACGCCTGCGGGCCGGCGAACGCGGTGGCCAGCGGGTGGCGGGCTACGACCTGGGCAACTCCCCCCTGGCGGTGACCCCGGACCTGGTGGGGGGCAAGCGCATCTTCATGAGCACCACCAATGGCACCCGCTCGTTGGCGGCGGTGCGGGCGGTGCCATTGCTGGTCACGGCGGCCCTGCCGAATCGCACGGCCGTGGCCAGGCGACTGTTGGAACGGGGCTGTGAACGGGTCTGGATCGTCGGCAGTGGCTGGGAGGGCGATTACTCGCTGGAGGACAGCCTGGCGGCCGGAGCCGTGGCCTCAGCGGCGATGGAGCTGGCCGTGGCCCCCCACGTGGGCGTGAGCTGCGGTAACGACGAAATGCTGGCGGCCCTGGCCCTCTGGCAGCGCTGGCGGCTGGACACCGAAACCTGCCTGCGGGCCGCCAGCCATGGCCAGCGGCTGCTGGGCCTGGGCGATCACGACGCCGATTTCGCCTGTTGCGCCGCGGTTGACACACTGGAGATCGTGCCGATCCAGGCCGAGCCCGGGGTGCTGCGGGCCAGCTGATCGCGCCGCGGCTGAGCTCTGGCTGCCGCTACCGCCTCCCCTTACAGTTCGCCGGTCGCGTTGGATCGGTCAGTGAGCAGTTTTCTGGCGGCGGCCCTGCAACTGACCAGCACGTCGGATCCGGATGCCAACTTTGCGGCGGCCGAAGAGCAGATCGAGCTGGCGGCGCGGCGTGGAGCCGAATTGGTGGGGTTGCCGGAGAATTTCGCCTTCATGGGCGACGATCTGCGCCGGATTGAGCTGGCCCCCAGCCTGGCCGAGCGTTGCAGCCGCTTCCTGGTGACCATGGCCCGGCGCTATCAGGTCACCCTGCTGGGCGGTGGCTTCCCGGTGCCGGCCGGTGAGTCGCTCACCTACAACCGCGCCGAGCTGGTGGGGGTGGAAGGTCAGCTGCTGGCCCGCTACGACAAGATCCACCTGTTTGACGTCGATATCCCCGACGGCACTACCTATCGCGAATCGGCCACGGTTCAGCCGGGCCAGGAGTTGCCGCCGGTGGTCGAGGTGCCGGGGTTGTGCCGCATCGGTCTGTCGATCTGCTACGACGTGCGCTTCCCCGAGCTCTATCGCTATCTGGCCAGCGCCGGCGCCGAGTTGCTGATGGTGCCGGCCGCCTTCACGGCCTACACCGGCAAGGACCACTGGCAGGTGCTGCTGCAGGCCAGGGCGATCGAGAACACGGCCTACGTGATGGCGCCGGCCCAGACCGGCCTGCACTACGGCCGCCGCCAGACCCACGGCCACGCCCTGGTGATCGATCCCTGGGGCACGGTGCTGGCCGATGCGGGCACGGGCCCCGGCCTGGCTGTGGCGCCGGTGGACCATGCCCACGGCCAGCGCATCCGCAGCCAGATGCCGAGCCTGCAGCATCGGCGTCCGACCCTGTTCTGAGCGACTTGATGGGCTTTCGTTTTCCCATCCGCCGCCCGGGGCTGCGCCGCCTGGTCTGCCGCGGCCTGCTGGCCTTGGGACTGGCCTTGGCGGCAGAGCTGCCGTGCTGGGCGGGCAGCAGCCTCTCGGCCTGGCGCATCGGCCGTGATGGCAGCCTCGAATTGCGCACCAGTCCCGGGATTCAGCTGCAGGCCTTTTTCGAGGAGGGCCGCAATGGCCTGGGGCCGCGGGTATGGGTGGATCTGCCCGGGCCACCCACTCGCACCCGGGTGGTGCCGGCGGGTGGTGCCGTGCGGGAAGTGCGCATCGGCAAACCCGACTACGGCACCACGCGCCTGGTGCTGGAGTTCCAGCCCGGCACCCGTCTCGATCCGCGCCAGTTGCGTCTGGTGGGCACCGCCCGCGATCGCTGGCGGATGGAACTCACCGGCGTGCCGGCCGGCAGCTTGCTGAGCGTGGGCGAGGGCGACATGGAGGCACCGACGGCGATCGCCATGCCGCGCTGGAGTCCCCGCAGCTTTGGCTCGGATTACGCCAACAGTGCTCGCAGCACCTCGAGGCAGCCGCTCAATCCAGAAGGTCTGCCGCTGGTGCCGCGCGGTCGTTTCCGGGTGGTGATCGATCCGGGCCATGGCGGGCCCGATCCGGGGGCGGTGGGCATCAATGGCCTGCGCGAAACCGACGTGGTGCTGGATGTGGGCCTGCAGGTGGCCCAGTTGCTCCAGGCTCGGGGTGTGACGGTTTCGATGACCCGCACCTCGGAGGTGGATGTGGACCTGCCCCCCCGGGTCAACCTGGCCAACAGCCTCGGCGCGAACCTGTTCGTCAGCATCCATGCCAATGCGCTGAGCATGGACAGGCCGGATGTGAACGGGGTGGAAACCTTCTTCTTCGAGGGAGGCAGCTCCCGCGATCTGGCGGTGATCATTCAGGATCAGTTGATGGCCGTCTCCCCCGGTACCCCAGACCGTGGCGCCCGTCCCGGCCGCTTCTACGTGATCCGCCGCACCACCATGCCCTCGGTGCTCACCGAAATGGGTTTTGTCACCGGTCGGATCGATGCCCCCAGACTGGCGGATCCCAGTTTCCGGCGTCGCCTGGCCCAGGCTGTGGCCAGCGGCATCCTGGCCTATCTCAACCGATGAGTCTGGCCTCCCCTGTGCCGATCGGCATCTTTGATTCTGGCCTGGGTGGGCTCAGCGTCTGGCGGCAGATCGTGCGGCAGCTGCCTGATGAATCCACGGTTTATTTCGCTGATCGGGCCCATGTGCCCTACGGAGGCCGTCAGCCTCAGGAGATCCGCGCCTACAGCGAAGCCATCTGCACGGCTCTCACCGAGGCTGGTTGCAAGGTGATCGTGGTGGCCTGCAACACCGCCTCCGCCGTGGCCCTGCACCATCTGCGCGAGCGCTTCCCCGATTGCCTGATCCTGGGCCTGGAGCCGGCGGTGAAGCCAGCGGTGGCGATCACCCGCAGCGGCGTGGTCGGCGTGATGGCGACACCGGCCACCTTCCAGGGCCGGCTGTACCGGGCCACTGTCGGCCGCCATGCCGCCAGCGTGCAGGTGGTGGAGCAGGTGTGTCTGGGTCTGGCCGATCTGGTCGAGGCCGGAGACCTGGCCGGAGCCCGCACCGATGCCTTGCTGCTGAGCTTTCTGCAGCCGATGCTGGCGGCCGGGGCTGACACGATCGTGCTCGGCTGCACCCACTATCCCTTTGTGATCGAGGCGATCCGGCGGCTGGTGGGTCCTGATGTGGCCGTGATCGATCCGGCGCCGGCGGTGGCCCGCCATCTGGGCTCGCTGCTGCATCACTACGCCATGCAGGCTCCGGCTGGAAGCGCTTGCCATCGCTTCTTCACCACCGGTGAAGCCGGGCAGTTCGATCGCGATGCCCTGCGGCTGATTGCCGTGGAAACCGCCAGCGCCTCGATCCCCTGGCGCGTTCTGGACGGCAGCGAAGGCGAGCTCTTGCCCCCGTGCCTGCAGTCACCACCACGACCCTTCTAGGATCCAAATCATCCAGGAGATCATGTGTCGACGGTCGCCGAGTTGCTCCAGCCGGTCGAGGCCGACCTCGATGTTTTGTTGGCCGATCTGCGCAGTCTGATCGGCGCTGGTCATCCGATTTTGCAGGCAGCTGCAGAACACCTGTTCGCCGCTGGGGGCAAGCGCCTGCGGCCCGGCATCGTGCTGCTGCTGTCGCGGGCGATGGACCCAGCCGGTGAGCTGGGCCCGCGCCATCGCCGCCTGGCCGAGATCACCGAGATGATCCACACCGCCTCGCTGGTGCACGACGACGTCGTTGATGGTGCCGACACCCGCCGCGGTGTGGCCACGGTGCACAGCCGCTTCAACCATCGGGTGGCGGTGCTGGCCGGTGATTTCCTGTTCGCCCAGGCCAGCTGGCACCTCGCCAACCTCGATGATTTGGAGGTGGTGAAGCTGCTCTCGCGCGTGATCATGGATCTCGCCGATGGCGAGGTGAAGCAGGGTCTGTTCCGCTACGACACCGGCCAGAACTTCGAGACCTATCTCGAAAAGAGCTATTGCAAGACCGCTTCCCTGATCGCCAACAGCGCCCGGGCCGCCGGGGTGCTGTCGGGGCGCTGCGGCAGCGATCTCGACGACCTCTATCGCTTTGGTCGCCAACTGGGTCTGGCCTTTCAGGTGGTGGATGACATCCTCGATTTCACCGGCAGCGATCAGCAGCTCGGCAAACCCGCCGCCAGCGACCTGGCCTCGGGGTATCTGACCGCACCGGTGCTCTATGCCCTGGAGGAGCGCCCCGCCCTGGCTGGCCTGATCGAGCGGGAGTTCTGCGAAGCCGGCGATCTGGAGCAGGCCCTGGCCCTGGTGCGCGGTTGCGAGGCGATCCCCCGCTCGCGACTGCTGGCCGAGGAGTTTGCCCGCGACGCCCATGGGGCGATCGAATGGTTGCCCGCCTCCGAGCCCCGCAGCGCCCTGCGCGCCCTGCCGGAGTTCGTGCTCAGCCGCCTTTACTGAGCTGGGTGTCGCTCAGCCCAACAGCACAGCCGTCAAGGAGCTCAGCCAGTGAACCCCGGGTGGATACAGCGATGGGGCGATGCCGGCGGGCCGCAGCACCTGCACCTGGCAGCCGGCCGCCAGCGCCGCCTGGGCACCAGCCGGTGAATCCTCAAAAGCCCAGCTGTCGCAGGCGGCCACCCCCAGCCGTTGGGCCGCCAGCAGAAATACATCCGGTGCTGGTTTGCCGTGCTGAAGCTGGGGATCATCACCGTGCACGCGGGTGGTGATGGTTGCCAGCCAGGGGTGGGGGGCGGCCTTGAGGGCCACGGCCGCGGCGCTGCTGCTGGTGGCCAGCGCCATCGGAATCGCCAGCTCCTGGCAGCGCTGCACCAAGGCCTTGGCGCCAGGCATCGCCGGTGCCAGGGCCAGCAGTTTCTCCGCAATCGGTTGACGCAGCGCCAGCAGCTGCTCGCTGCTCACCTGGATGTGACGACTGCCCTCAATCCAGGCCTGCACCTGGTGGGCACAGTCCAGGCGCCGTCGCCCCCGCAGCTGCAGCAACTGTGCAGCGGTGAGCTGCAGACCGAACTGGGCCGCTGCCTGGCTCCAGGCCTCGGCATGACGTGGTTCGGTGTCCAGCAGCAGACCGTCCAGGTCAAAGAGGCAGGCGGCGGGGCGAGGCATGCTCCCAGCCTGCCCTAACGCCACCGGCCCCGGCCGCTACTCAGGGTTCTGCTCCGGATAGGCATCCTCGAGCGCCGTCTCCAGGGTGGTGAGCAGCAGCACCAGCGCCGCCCTCACATCCAGTTCGTCACTGCTCACGTCGTTGATCCAGCGATGACAGAGGCGCTCAATGCTCTGAAACAGGGGACTGCTGCTGCGCAGGATGGTCATCACCCGCTCGACGCTGTCTTCGTCGATCTCAGGTGGCAGCCCAATCACATAACGGCGACCGTCATCGCCGATGTAACTGAGCTGGCCATCCCCATCCAGGGTGGGGCCGGCATGGGGAGTGACGGGATTGTCCGTCATGGTGTTGCCTCGGCCACCGTCATTCCCTCCTGCTAATGCCGCTGCGTCAACTTGCCAAGCCGACGCCGCGGCGATTTCGATCAGGGCTGCTGATCTCTGCAGAAATCTCGCTCAGCAGTCGGTAGCTGGGCTTGAATGCAGCGGCTTCCGTCCACCCCATGACCCAGGTTCCCAGCGGCGATCCGGCCCATACGATCGAATCGGTGCTGCAGGAGCAGCGCAGCTTCGCCCCTCCAGCTGAACTGGCGGCCGGAGCCCGCATTCCGTCCATGGCCGCCTATCAGCAGCTGGTGACCTGGGCGCAGACCGATCCTGATGGCTTCTGGGGGGAGCAGGCCCGCCGTCAGCTGCACTGGTTTCAGCCCTTCGACACGGTGCTCGACTGGAGCAACCCACCCTTCGCTCGCTGGTTTGAAGGCGGCAGCACGAACCTGTCCTACAACTGCCTCGATCGCCATCTCGACGGTCCCCGGGCCGAAAAGACCGCGCTGATTTGGGAGGGAGAACCCGGCGACAGCCGCAGCTTCACCTATCGGCAACTGCACGCCGAAGTGAGCAGGGCGGCCAATGCGCTCAAGGCGCTGGGGATCGGCAAAGGCGACCTGGTGGCCCTGTACATGCCGATGGTGCCGGAGGCGGCGATCGCCATGCTGGCCTGCGCTCGCATCGGTGCCCCCCACTCGGTGGTGTTCGGTGGTTTTTCGGCCGAAGCCCTGCGGGACCGGCTGATCGATGGTGCGGTGAAGGCGGTGATCACGGCCGATGGCGGCTTCCGCAAGGACAAGGCCGTGGCGCTCAAGCCGGCGGTGGATACGGCGCTGGAAGGTGGCGCTTGCCCGACGGTGGAGCATGTGCTGGTGGTGCGGCGCACCGAGCAACCCACCGGGATGCTCGAAGGGCGCGACCAGTGGTGGCATGAGCTGGTGCCGGCCCAGTCCGCCGACTGCCCGGCTGAGCCGATGGCCAGTGAAGATCGCCTGTTCGTGCTGTACACCTCCGGTTCCACCGGCAAGCCCAAAGGAGTGGTGCACACCACCGCCGGCTACAACCTCTGGGCCCATCTCACCTTTCAGTGGATTTTCGACATCCGTGAGGACGACATCCACTGGTGCACCGCTGATGTGGGCTGGATCACCGGTCACAGCTACATCGTCTACGGGCCCCTCTCCAATGGCGCCACCACGGTGATGTACGAGGGGGCGCCGCGCCCCTCCAAGCCCGGCGCCTTCTGGGAGGTGATCCAGAAACACAAGGTGTCGATCTTCTACACAGCGCCCACGGCGATCCGGGCGTTCATGAAGAGCGGCCGCGCCGTGCCCGATCAGTACGACATGAGCACGCTGCGCATCCTCGGCACCGTGGGCGAACCGATCAACCCCGAGGCGTGGATGTGGTACCGCGACGTGATCGGCGGTGATCGCTGCCCGGTGGTGGACACCTGGTGGCAGACCGAGACCGGCGGCGTGATGATCAGCCCCCTGCCCGGCGCCACTGCCACCAAGCCCGGCTCCGCCACCCTGCCCCTGCCGGGTATCGCCGCCGATGTAGTCGACCACGAGGGCCATTCCCAGGCGGCGGATCAGGGCGGCTATCTGGTGATCCGCCGGCCCTGGCCCGGGATGATGCGCACGGTGCACGGTGATCCAGAGCGCTTCCGCAAGAGCTACTGGGAGGAGATCCGGCCGGCCGACGGCAGCTGGCTCTACTTCGCCGGCGATGGCGCCCGCCGCGATGGCGACGGTTATTTCTGGGTGATGGGCCGCGTCGATGACGTGATCAACGTGTCGGGGCACCGGCTGGGCACGATGGAAATCGAAAGCGCCCTGGTGAGCCATCCGGCGGTGGCCGAAGCCGCCGTGGTGGGCCGGCCCGACGAACTCAAGGGCGAGGGGATCGTGGCCTTTGTCACCCTGGAAACCGGCCGCAGCGGCGACGAAGCCCTGATCGCCGAGCTCAAGCAACATGTGGGCAAGGAGATCGGTCCGATCGCCCGCCCCGATCTGATCAAGTTCACCGATGCCCTGCCCAAAACCCGCAGCGGCAAGATCATGCGGCGCATCCTGCGCTCCCTGGCGGCCGGCCAGGAAGTGAGCGGCGACACCTCCACCCTCGAAGACCGCTCGGTGCTGGATGCCCTGCGGATGTGAGGGGGTAGGCGCCCAATCCAGCCCGGCTCAAGCCTGCCGGGCATGGAGTTCAGAGAGCCAGGGAGGGCTGAACCAGCAGGTAGATCAGCCAGATGCTGCCGATCAGGGGAACCAGGCCGATGAAGATCCAGCCCCAGCCCTTGCCGATATCGCGCAGACGACGCACCAAAAGAGACAGGGAGGGAATGATGCTGGCCACAGCCCAGATCGTGTAGATCGAGCCGAAGAGATTGGCAACGTGGCCAAGAACCAGC
>CALPNT020000064.1 GCA_943325005.2 Bifidobacterium breve
AAGGCCAGCGAAATCCAGCCACCGGCGGCGGCACCGCCTTTGCGGTAGCCGAGCTCAACGCGATAGTCGCGATCGGAGAGGGGAACCGGCAGGTACCACTCGGTGGCGTGGGAATCAACCACCACTTCCTGAAGGGTGTGGGGATGGGATGAGCCGCCGCTGAGGCCGGTGACATCGGCGACGCGCAGGCAGAGCTGGGAGGCGCCGGCGGCCAGGGCCTGCTGGCGATCAGGGTCGGAGATGTCCCAAAAGACGTAGGCCCACTGGGGATCGCGGGGCAGGAAGACGACGCGGGTTTCGGCGGCGGGGCGGCTGGCGGGAGGCAGCTCGGCTTCGATGGCTGCCAGGCTGGGACCACCTTCGTCGTGGTGCGAGCTGATGGCTTCCACCAACTCTTCTTTGGATTTGCGGCTGTAGAGCGTGACGCCGAGGTCGCTCGCAACCTGGCGAAGTTGACGCAGGGTCTGCGTTGCCAAGGACGAAAGCGGCTTCTGGCTCACAACAAAAGATTTCGTTTGGGATCAGTGTGACCGACTTTTCGCTCCAACGACCACGCCAGCCTGGTGGTGGTCAGGATCCACTGACTCCGATGCCCCTCAAGGCAACGGGGGCGGACGTTTCGAAACGTCCGCCCCCGGCGAGATCGATCAGTTGGCTGACCCGCAGACGCCTGGTGGTGGCGCTGGGTCAGTCAACTGTGGCTGTGGGAATCAGCGGCCGATGCTGCGGTAAGGAACCTTGGCCAGGTAGTCGATGCTGGTATTGCCCTGGGCACCACCGACGCCGCGCAGGGCCGGCAGGCTGCGCACCCAGGGGAGGTAGTCCTCGGGGAAACCGCCACGACGCTGCTGGGCCCGCTCCGGGAACGACTTGATGCTGCCGGTGTAGATGATCTGGGGGAAGCCCAGGATGCTCCGGTAGTAGGCGTCGTAGCGGGGTGAGGTGAGGTTGAAGGGGGTTTCGCCGGCCGCACGGGAGCCGACCACCCGGTTGCGGTGGTACGGCACCATGTCGTAGCCGAAGGCGTCCAGGTATTCCGCTGAATTGAGGATGTCGTCCACCATGCCGCGGACGCCGCGGGTCATCAGCACCGCCGACCAGGCGATCTCTTCAGATTTCCCGTGGGTGGTGCGGCCCAGCAGCTTCTCCACGAGATGGCGAGCCACCTTGTAGTTGCTGTTGAGGTTGTAAAAGCTGCGGGTGAAGGTGTCCGACAGGCACAGCGAACGGATGAAATCCCGAACGGTGATCTGGCCATCACGCAGCTGGCTTTCCAGGGTGCGGTCGCGGTCCACCTTGAAGGCGTGAAAGAAGATCTGCCGATAGGCCGACTCGATCACGAAGTTCTGGTCTTCGCGGTTGTAGGCCTTGTCGAGGGACGCGGCTTTCGGGTCCTCGTCAGAGCCGACCCGCAGGGCCTTCACCCGGGAGTTCTGGGTGGTGGGGGCGTACTTGAGGAGTGGAAGAGCCACGCGTGGTCCGGTCATCCGACGCTGGTGATCGTAGAAGTGCGGCCCCAGCTGGCTTCGCCCAGCCTGGCCAGGGCTCACAGACCGTAACGTTGGCGAGGCCGTGCTGGGTGGCCGCCAGCGTTCACCAGCCCAGTGGTGACAGGGGACCTGAGCGAGTCGTGGCCGTCCTGACGGGGCTGGGGCCTGCAGGCCCGGCCAGTCGTGTCTCGACGCAGAAGGAGGCGGTATTGGAGAGCCCCTCCACCGTGCTGGTGCGTAGGCGCACGTCGGGTCCGGCGAAGCTGAAGCGCTCCAGACTGCTCATCGTTTCGTAGTCGGTGGTCAGCACCAGGGCGTTGCGCTCGTCCATGGCGAAATGGCCGGCCACTGGCGCGGTCTCGGCGTAGCCCCGATCGCGCAGCAGCAGCCCTTCCCGGCCGCGTTCGTCGGTGGGAATCAGCCCGAAGACGCTCTCGCCTTCATGGGCCTCGCCGGCCTTGTCCCAGGCCATCGAACCGCTCCAGCGCACCCGGCAGCCACCCACCAGGGCGCCCGGATCCTGGCCATGGAGCTGGGCGATGGCGATCAGCAGCGGATCGCCGGCCTGCAGTTCCACCACCTCGATGAAGGAGCCGCCGGCCTCGGCGCGGCGGTGCAGCAGGTGATGGCTGCTGCGCTGGGAGCGCCAGTGGCCGCAGCTGTGCTGGAAGAATTGGAGGGCGTCGTCGATCGATCCGCTCACGAGGTCTGGTCGCCCAGGGGCGCGCGCACTGAATCGATGATCGCAACCCGGGCGTCCGCTTCGCGGCGGGCCCAGGCGATCAGGTCTGCCAGGCTGAGCTCCAGGGCCTGGTCCGGCAGCGTGGCGATCGCCTCGAGTTGCCGGGCCGCCGCCCCGAGCTGGGTGGCGAAGGCGGTGGCAAAGGCGGGATCGGCGCCGATCTGGGGCTGGGCCAGGGTCCAGGCCTCGATGGCGCCGTGAGCCGGGACAGGGCCCTGGTGTCGTCCGGCAACCTGCTGCAGGGTGCGCAGGCCGTGGGCCAGCAGCCGCAGATGATGCCGTTCCAGCGCCGGCAACAGGCTGCTCTCCAGTTCGGCCGCTTCGGCGTGGCTCAGCACGTCTGAATCAGCGATCGGCCACAGGCTGGGCCGGGCTGCCGGCCGCCGGGCTCCAGGGCTTGAGCCGGAAGCCACAGGAATGGCCGGCCTCCAGGCGCCAGTGAACCCGTTCCACCTGGCAGTCGGGGAAGGTCTGGCCGATCAGCTGGAGCTCTTGATCGCAGACCATCGGGAACTCTTCGGCGATGCGCATCACCGAACAGTGGAATTCGCTGATCACCCAGGCTTCGGCGGCCGGATCGGCCGGGTCACGGTCGAGCTCGGCCACATAGCCCTCGGCTTTGCGGATCTCCACCAGCCGTTCCAGCCGCTGGACAAGAGGTCCTTCGCCAATTCGGCCACGGTAGTCACAGGCCTTGGCGACAGCCTGCTGGTTCATCAGTCCCTGAATGGTCTCGGCCGGCAGGCTGTTGGCCAGGGATTGCAACAGGCCGAGGGCGAAATGTTCGCTGCCATCGGGGAAGTGGCTATGGCCATTGGCCGTGAGCCGCCAGCGGTTGCTTGGCCGGCCTGGCCCTTCAGGTGTAGGGCTGGCCTCAACCAGATGATCCTCTTCAAGGCTGCGCAGATGGCGACGCATCACCTGGACGGACACGCCCAGCTCAACCGCAAGTTCGGCCGCCGTGGCCTCACCGCGCCGCAACAGCGAGCTGAGCGCTGCTTCGCGGGTGGGTGCCTGGTTCGCCGTCGAAGACCCTCTGGTTGGGAGCGGGACGCTCATGGTGCTTGCGTGCTGACCACACCATGCCACGTGTTGTCGGGCATTGACGAGCGGAGTAGGCGCCGGAGGGGCGCAGGCTGGACGGGCTGCAGGCACAATGACGGCTTGCACCCATGGGCGGCTTCTGTGCCCTAGGCTCGATCAATACGAAACAATATCGTTTCGTAAATAGTCTCCGGTGCGAGCAACCTGCCGCTGCTGCCTCCATGTCTGACGCCGCTAATCCCTCTCCTGCCACAGCGCCTCTTGATGGGGCTTCAAAGGCTGCTGACAGCCTGGAGGTGATTCGCAAATTCGCCGAAACCTACGCCAAGCGCACCGGTACCTATTTTTGTAGTGACCCCGGCGTCACGGCGGTGGTTCTCGAGGGATTGGCCCGCCACAAGGATGACCTCGGCGGAGCTCTTTGCCCCTGCCGTCACTATGAGGACAAGGAGGCCGAAGTGGCCCAAGCCTTCTGGAACTGCCCCTGTGTACCGATGCGGGAGCGCAAAGAATGCCATTGCATGCTCTTCCTCACCGAAGACAATCCCTTCCGCGGCGAGAGTCAGACCATCTCCTTGGAAGAAGTTAAATCCCTTGTTGCCGGCTGATGCCGTTGTTCCGATGACCTCTGCAGCCACCGTTGGTGATCTGGTGAGTCAACCGTATAAATACGGTTTTGTCACTGATATTGAAACCGAAAAGATCGCCAAGGGGCTGAGTGAGGATGTTGTACGGCTGATCTCAGCTAAAAAGGAAGAGCCCGCTTTTCTGCTGGATTTCCGTCTGCGGGCTTATCGCCAGTGGCTGCAGATGGAAGAGCCTGACTGGGCAGCGATCGGTCATCCGTCGATTGATTATCAAAATATCATCTATTACGCCGCTCCTAAGCAGCAGGTCAAGAAGGCCAGTCTTGATGAGGTGGATCCCAAGCTGCTTGAAACCTTTGAAAAGCTCGGCATTCCGCTCAGTGAGCAGAAACGGCTCTCTAATGTGGCTGTCGATGCGGTATTTGATAGCGTTTCGATCGCCACCACCTACAAGGAGAAGCTGGCGGAGCATGGAGTGATCTTCTGCTCGATCAGTGAGGCTGTCAAGGATCATGCTGAACTGATCGAACGCTATCTGGGTAGTGTGGTGCCCAGTAATGATAATTATTTTTCGGCTCTCAACTCGGCCGTTTTTAGTGATGGTTCGTTTGTGTTCATCCCTAGAGGGGTGACTTGTCCAATGGACCTCTCCACTTATTTCCGCATCAACTCAGGAGATACCGGGCAGTTTGAGCGCACCTTGATTGTGGCGGAAGAGGGCGCTTCGGTGAGTTATCTCGAGGGCTGTACCGCGCCGATGTTTGACACCAATCAGCTCCATGCAGCCGTGGTGGAATTGATCGTGCTGGAGGATGCTTCAATTAAATATTCTACTGTGCAAAATTGGTACGCTGGTGACGAAAAAGGGGTGGGTGGAATCTATAACTTTGTCACCAAGCGTGGCCATTGCCGCGGCGATCGCAGCCACATCAGTTGGACCCAGGTTGAAACCGGTTCGGCGATCACCTGGAAGTATCCGAGTTGTGTGCTGCAAGGGGCTGATTCGGTCGGTGAGTTCTATTCCGTCGCCCTTACCAATAATCGTCAGCAAGCGGATACGGGCAGCAAGATGATACACGTAGGCCCGCGCACTCGGTCCACTATTGTCAGCAAGGGCATCAGTGCTGGCCATTCTTCCAACAGCTATCGCGGCCTCGTGCAGATGGGCCCCAAGGCTGTGGGTGCTCGCAACTACAGCCAATGCGATTCGATGTTGATCGGCGATCAGGCGGCTGCCAATACCTATCCCTACATTCGTAGCCAGCAGCCGGATGCCAGCATCGAACATGAGGCCAGCACCTGCCGCATCTCCGCCGATCAGCTCTTCTATCTCCAGAGCCGGGGAATCGGTTTTGAAGAGGCTGTCTCGATGATGGTCAGTGGCTTCTGCCGCGATGTCTTCAATCAACTGCCGCTGGAGTTTGCAGCTGAAGCCGACAAGCTGTTGGCCCTCAAGCTGGAGGGTTCGGTGGGTTGAATCCCGCCCGACCCCCCGCCGCCCGACCGTTCCTCCCGTTATTCCTTTTCCGTGATCCGTCCTGACGCTCCAGTACTGCTCGAGATCTGTGATCTGCGCGCCAGCGTCGAGGAGCAGCCGATCCTCAAGGGTGTCAACTTAACTATCCGCGCCGGCGAGATTCACGCGGTGATGGGCCGCAATGGCAGCGGTAAGAGCACCCTCTCCAAGGTGCTGGCTGGCCACCCGGCCTATCGGGTGACCGCTGGCAGCGTCCACTACCGGGGCGAGGATCTGCTGGCCCTGCTGCCGGAACAACGGGCCCGTATCGGCCTGTTCCTGGGTTTCCAGTACCCCGTGGAGATTCCTGGGGTCAGCAATCTTGAGTTTCTGCGGGTGGCCACCAACGCCCGGCGCCAGGAGCAGGGGCTGGAGGAGCTCGACACCTTTGCCTTTGAGGATCTGGTGCGTGAGCGCCTCAAGGTGGTGCAGATGGACCCCGCCTTTCTGGAGCGCTCTGTTAATGAGGGTTTCTCCGGTGGCGAGAAGAAACGCAATGAAATTCTTCAGATGGCGCTGCTGGACCCTTTGGTGGCGATTCTCGACGAAACGGATTCAGGCCTCGATATCGATGCCCTGCGGATCGTCGCCGGCGGTGTGAACCAGCTGGCCAGCGCCGCTAATGCCACCTTGCTGATCACTCACTACCAGCGGTTGCTGGATGTGATCACCCCTGATTATGTCCACGTGATGGCGGCGGGTCAGATCCTGCGCACCGGCGGCAAGGAGCTGGCCCTCGAGCTGGAGGAGAGCGGCTACGACTGGGTGGATGCCGAGCTCGAACGGCTTGAGGCCAGCGCGCCTGAGGGACTTGCCGCCGCCCAGGCGTCACGTACCCCGGCGGAGGTGGGGTGATGGTGGCGATTCCCGTAGGCGAGTTGCGTGTCCAGTCCCGATCCCTTCCCGGTGAGGCCTGGCTGACCGATCTGTTGTCTTCCCTGCCGGTTTTGGCCGGCAGCGCCTGGCTGGCCAGCCAGCAGCAACGGGCCCGCCAGGCCTTGGCAGGCGAATCGCTGCCCTCACGGCGGCAGGAGGCCTGGCGCTTCACCGATGCCAGCGCGATCACGGCCATACCGGCCCATCGACTGGAGCGGCTGGCTGCCCCAGCGGATCTGCCTGCTCCTGCGGCCCAGGTGCTGCGCCTCGTGCTGGATGGTCGAGGCGATCCGCTGGAGGGGCTGGCCCTGCCCGAGGGGCTGGAACGTCTTGACCCGGCAGTCGTGGAGGCGCTCTGCGGCGAGGCCCTGGATGCCAATGGCGCTACGGCCGCCTGGCCGGTGCAGCTCAACGGCGCCCTGGCGGACCAGGTGCTGGCCCTGCGGGTCAGTCAGCCCTTGCCGACCGTGCTGGAACTGGTGAGTGACACCGGTGACGCGGCGGGGGTGCTCGGCCTGCGGCTGCTGCTGGTGTTGGACCCCGGAGCCAGCCTGGAGGTGCTGGAGGTGCATCGGGCGCGGGGGGCCAGTCTCACCAGCGTCGTGCTGGAGGCCCAGCTCGGTCGGGGCGCCCGTTTGCGCCATGGCCTGCTGGCCCAGGGGCAGCCACACCAGCCTGCTGCCGCTGCCGACGAGCTGCCCAGCTCCGCCGGTGCCGCGCCGGTGCTGCTGCATCATCTGGCTGTTGTGCAGGATCCAGGCAGCGAGCTGCAGCTGACCGCGGCGGTCTCGGGTTGGGGCCTGGCCCGGCTGGAGCCCATGGTGGTGCAGCGCTCGGGGTCTGCCTTCACCCGTCTGCGCGGCCTGCAGCGGGTGGATGGCCGCCAGGTGGTTGATACCCACAGCAGGGTGCTGTTCGCCGGCCCGGAGGGTCGTCTCGATCAGGTGCACAAAGCGTTGGCGGATGGAGCCGGCCGCAGTGTGTTCAATGGTGCGGTGATCGTGCCGCGGCAGGCCCAGCGCACGGATGCGGCCCAGCTCAGTCGCTCCCTGCTGCTCTCGGATCGGGCCCGTATCGACACCAAGCCGGAACTGGAGATCGTGGCCGATGACGTCAAATGCGCCCATGGCGCCACCGTGAGTCGTCTGCAGCAGGACGAGCTTTTTTATCTGCAGAGTCGGGGGATTGCCGCCGATCAGGCCGCGCGCCTGTTGCTGCGGGGCTTCTGCGAGGAGGTGCTGGCCGAACTGCCGGCCCCGTCCGCGCTCTGGCAGCCTTTGGCGCTGCTGATGGGCGAGGAGCCGGCGCCATGACGATCGCCCCCAGCGCTACCGATGTTGCCGCCATCACGCCCGACCTGACCGAGACTGCGGCCGCTGCAGCTGTGGCAACTGCAGACATGGCAACTGCAGAGATGGCAAGCAGCGACGCGAGCGAGGTTGACCTGGCCGCCCTCACCCGGCCTGACTTCCCCCTGCTCAGCCAGATCGCCTGCCTCGGCCAGCCGCTGATCTATCTCGACTACGCCGCCACCAGCCAGAAGCCCCGCCAGGTGCTGGAGGCTCTGCAGCACTACTACGGCCACGACAACGCCAACGTCCATCGCGGCGCCCACCAGCTCAGCGCCCGCGCTACCGAGGGCTTCGAACACGCCCGCGACAAGGTGGCCACCTTCGTGGGGGCGTTCAGCGCCCGCGAGATCGTCTACACCCGCAACGCCAGTGAGGCGATC
Organism: Bifidobacterium breve; assembly: GCA_943325005.2. GTDB lineage: Bacteria > Cyanobacteriota > Cyanobacteriia > PCC-6307 > Cyanobiaceae > Cyanobium. Next base: position 7,988 of record CALPNT020000064.1, read on the forward strand.
AATCTGGTGGCCCGCACCTGGGGTGAAGCCAACCTGCGGCCGGGCGACGAGGTGCTCCTGAGCGTGATGGAGCACCACAGCAATCTGGTGCCCTGGCAATTGCTGGCGGCCCGCACTGGCTGCGTGTTGCGTCACGCCGGCCTCACCGACAGCGGCGAACTCGATCTGGCGGACTGGCGCAGCAAGCTCACCGAGCGCACCCGGCTGGTGAGCCTGGTGCACGTGAGCAACACCCTGGGCTGTCTCAATCCGATCGCCGAATTGGCGCCCTTGGTGCATGCCGCCGGGGCACTGCTGCTGGTGGATGCCTGCCAGAGCCTGCCCCACCAGCGCGTCAATGTGGCCGAACTGGGCTGCGATTTTCTGGTGGGTTCCTCCCACAAGTTCTGCGGTCCCACGGGCATGGGCTTTCTCTGGGCCCGGGAGGCGTTGTTGGAGGCCATGCCCCCGTTCCTGGGCGGCGGCGAGATGATCCAGGACGTGGGCCTCGACACCAGCACCTGGGCTGATCTGCCCCACAAGTTCGAGGCCGGCACGCCCGCTATCGGTGAGGCGATCGGCATGGGTGCCGCGATCGACTACCTGCAGGCGATCGGCATGGACCGCATCCACGCCTGGGAGCAGCGGCTCACCCGCCAGCTGTTCGCGAGGTTGCAGGCGATCGAGGGGCTGACGATCCTCGGGCCGACGCCGGAGCAGCAACCCGATCGCGCCGCCCTGGCGGCCTTCTCGGTGGAGGGTCTGCACGCCAATGACATCGCCGCCCTGCTCGATTCGGCTGGGATCTGCATTCGCAGCGGCCACCATTGCACCCAGCCTCTGCATCGCCACTACGGCCTCTCGGGCACGGCCCGCGCCAGTCTCGGCTTCACCACCACGCTCGAGGAGATCGATCGCTTCGCGGAGGAGCTGGAGAGCACCATCGGCTTCCTGCGGGAGCACAGCTGAGCTCGGAAGCGTCAGGCGCGGTGGTAGGCGCCCCCCTGTTGAATCGACAGGGCCCGGTACAGCTGCTCCAGCAGCAGCAGGCGCGCCAGTTCGTGGGGGAAGGTCAGGGGCGACAGACTCAGGGTCCAGCTGGCCCGCGCCTTGAGGGCTGGATCGAGTCCATCGGCCCCGCCGATCACGAAGGCGAGCCGAGCCGAACCCGAGCCCTGCAAGCGCTCGGCGAAGGCCACCGAAGCACACAGCTCACCCTCCTCGCTCAGCACCACCAGCTGTTCATCGGAGCGCAGCTGAGCCACGATCGCTTCACCTTCCTGCCGGGGGCTGGAATCCCGGAGCTCGCAGATGGTCAGGCCGGGTAGGCGTTTGAGATAGACCTCCAGGCCCTCCTGAATCCAGCGCTTGCGCACCTTGCCCACCGCAAGCACCCGGATCCGGCTGGGATTGAGCACGCTGGAGCTGACACTGGATGAACGGTAGGAGCCCATGCAAGCCTTGTCCCAGCGTTCAAGCGGGACAAGGCTGTCCGCGACGTTCATGCTTCGGGGGCTGGATCTTGTTTGCGATGAAGCTGGAAAGACCTTCCTTAACTTGCGCGCGTTGTGATCGACAGGGCGATCCGGTGGCCCCAGCCGCCCTGCGGTCAGCTTGTGGGTTGAAGACAAGCCCCAGGAGCCGTGCCAGTGCCATTGGAAGCGAGGGATCTGGTTCTCAACCCGCCCTGTAGGAGGTCATCCAGGCAGAGCCTTCCGGCGGGGCGATCGCAGACAAGGGTCAGCCCCCGGAGGGAACGTCGCCTGAATCTGCGGTCGCGGAGCGGGCGAGCATGGGCGCAAAAGCGATGAAATCCCGGAGAGTGCCGTCACTGGCATAACGGCCTCGTAATATGCATGTGTCCGCCTCGGCAGGGAAGCAGCATGGGAACCGCCGTTGATTTTCCGCTTATCTTTCAAGGTTATTACGACAGCATCGATGGGTCTGCTCAGCCTCAGATCGATCCAAACACGTCAACCATCCTTTCCAGGTTTCTGGCCGGAACGCTCAGCTATCCGTTCGCGGTTGAGCTGAAGATTGACGATCTTGCGGGTGGGAAGTTCAAGGTTGAGACGGCTGTTAAAAGCCTGATTCCGAATATCTTTAGCTTCAGCCAGACGCGGGGATTCGTTGACGAATTCGAGGTAAGCTATGCTAGGGATGGAGTAAATTTTGCGCGTATCTTTGAGATTTATCCGCGACTCGGTAGCCAGATTGAGTTTCTTGTTAGTGATTATCAAGGCTTTGTGACGACGAAGGCTTCGATCTTCGATTATTTTCAGAGTCTGATCGCTTCTTCGGATCCGGCCAAAGCGCTTCAGCTTGATTTCCCTGGCGACAGCCTGGATACGGCCTTTGCTCTCGGGCGCTGGGGTTTTGGTGGCGATGTGGTGCCGGGTCAGGTTTTTGATCTTTCGGGCAATGAAGATAAGGATTTCTATTCTTTCGACATTGATTCTGAAAATTGGGAGATCCGGTTAAACCCAACCATTCTGGCCGGCAGCGGTGAGATGAAGTTGCAACTCTATTCCGGCGATGTACTCGTCAAGGAAGTGCATGGACCAGTTGTTGGCATGAAGCTGGATCTGACTGATCTGGCGGCTGGGCCATACTCTCTCGGTTTGAGTGCCGATGCAGGTAGCAACATTCAGTATAATCTAGGTTTCGCTCGCCTCGAGCCGTCACCTCTTGCTCTTGGCGCTGCTACATGTCAGCTGCTCTATGCCTGTTATTACGGCAGGCCTGCTGATGTTCCCGGCTTTGAGTTCTGGAAGGGCAAGATTCAGGAGGCTGGACTCAGCTATTCGCCTCGAGCGGGAGACGGACTCACAGATGCTGAGTTGCCTCTTTATCAGCAGATTGTCGACGATTTTGGCAGGGGCCCCGAATATGAGAGTCTATTTGCAGGTAAGAACAATACGCAGAAGATGGATGCGGTCTACCGATACTGCTTTGGCAGGGACTCCGAGATCGATCCCGTCACAGGGGAGAACTACTGGGTCAGCAAGATTGATCGCAGGGAGATCACCCTTGCCCAGGCTGCGGTGGAGGTGGCACTCGGGGCCCAGGCAGGGGATCTGACCTTCTTGGCCAGGCGCATCGCCAGCGCCGACATCTTCTTTCAGCAACTCAACACACCCCAGGAGCAGTCGGCGTATGCCGGTGCTGTTGCCGGTGGTCTGGCGCTGCATTGGCTGCAAACCTTCGGCGCCACTTCCGCCACCCCTGATCAGGCCGATGCCGTCATCGCGCAGATCGTGGCGGCGGCCAATCCCCTCTGATTTCGCTGGCCCCCGCAGGTCAATCCATGGGATTCAGGACATCAGCCCTCCGGGCGCTCTGCGCTGGATCCCTACCCTGCCGATCCGTCATCGGTTCATCCACGGCCAGTTGGCTGATCCTGTGTTGCGGATGAGTTCAGCTTTTCGAGCCTTGTCTCAGGGCCGGGCAGCTCGATCAAGGAACGGCGGTCCCCATGTCCGACCTGCTCCCTCTTGGGATCGTGCGGTACCTGTCGCCTGATCCGGTCTTGGCTTGCTGGCAAAGCTTTGACATTGGCACCAGCATTATGAAGTCTTGAAGGGCTGCTGCTACCACCTCCGTGTCCCTTGACATGTCGATCCTTACGGGGATCGTGCTTCCTTTCCTGTTTAAGCTGGTCGGTGGCGTCGCCATCTGGGTGGTGGGGGGCTGGTTGATCAACTTCGCCATGAAGTTGATGCGCAGGGCCCTGGCCTCCAGTGGAAATCTGGATCCCAGTCTGATCGTCTACCTGGTCAACTTTCTCGCAGCCCTGCTGCGGGTCATTCTGGTGGTGTCGATCCTCGGTTACTTCGGCGTCCAGACCGCCAGCTTTGCGGCCCTGCTGGCGGGGGCCGGCCTGGCGATCGGTGCGGCCTGGAGCGGCATGCTCGGCAACTTCGCCGCGGGCGTTTTTCTGATGATCAATCGCCCCTTCAGTGTGGGCGACTTCATCACCGGCGGCGGTGTCACCGGCACGGTGGAGGAAATCGATATGTTCGTCACCATCGTCCGCTCCCCCGATAATGTTCGCTTGATTGTGCCCAACGGCAAGATGTTCGGCGACACGATCGAGAACTTCTCGGTGAACCCTTACCGTCGCGTGGAATTGTTGGCCCAGCTCGACAACAGTGCTGACGTGGGCCTGGCGGTCACCGTGCTGAGGGAGGCCATCAGGAAAGTGCCGAATCAGTATCCCGGCAAACCAGCGGATATTGAGCTGCTGGAATTCAATGAACGTGGCCCGAAGCTGGCGGTGCGCCCCTACACCAATAACGAGCATTACTGGCAGGTGTATTTCGACACCAATCGTCTGATCGCCGATGTCCTGACCAAGGCGGGCTTCCCCGTGCCGCGTCTGCCGGTGCAGTTGGGCTCGGCTGCCCCCTGAGTCCGGATCGTTGCCATCAGCGGGTCGTTGCGGCTTGCTCAGGCGGTGCGGGTGGAGCGGCAGGATGCAAGCCCTTCTCCTGGGTCACGGTCCTGCGGCCCGGGCCGGATTCCATGATTCCAGCGGCGCCCGCAGCTTCGCCCAGCCTGTTTCTGGTGGTGCTCGGCGGACGGGTGCCGGCGGCTCACATCGAGCTGCACGATGTGCGCTTCGTGGTCGGCGCCACGATCGACGACACCCTGCCGGCCCTGCGCCGCCAGTGGTTCGGAGCCCGGCGGGGGCTCCACCTCGACAGCTGGATGCGGGTGCGTTCGGTCGCTGGCTATCGGGTGGAGCTGCGGCCGGAACCCTTCACCGGAGCCGAGCGGCTGTGGTTCGTGAACATGGGCGGCTACGACCCCGCCCAGCTGGCCGAGCGCCATGCCTTCGGGCTGGTCGTGGCCACCAGCGCCCAGGCCGCCCGCGTCGCCGCCCGCCGCCAGCTGCTGCCGGATGCGCTCCATCGCCATCTGGACGATCTGCACGGGGTGGAGGCGGCACTGGCGGGAGCGACCGGGGCTGGGGCGGCCTGGGCCGGGACGGAGCCCGCTCTGGCCGTGCAGCACGGCCTGGAGCTGGATGCCGGAGCCGGCGGCCGCCAGCCGCTGGCGCTGCATCTGATCCCCGATGGCAGTCACCAGCCTCTGCTGCCCGACTGGTACGGCTACCGGCCGATCTGAAGCGGTTGTCGAGGCTCCGGCCGGCTGCCTGTCGCTGCTCAGCCCTGCCAGATCGCCAGGACGGAACTGGTGAGAGCGCTGGCATCCACACCGGGCAGAAGCACCTCCTGGGCGTTGAAGCCGAGCACCACGCTGCAGCCGCTGCTGCCGGCCACCACTTGGGCCTGCTGGCCTTCAGCCCAGAAGCCACCCAGATCCAGCACATTCTGCCTGGGGTTGAAGCCTTGAATGGTGAGGTGCCGCCCCCAGGCGTAGCCGAGCCGAAAGCGCTCGGCACTGCTGTCGCTGGCGCTGATGGCCGTGTTGCTGTCGCTCACGGTGACGTTGCTGGTGGGAAGGCTGCTGAGGTCACCACTGCCACCACCACTGGAAGCACCAGCGCCGCTGCCCCCGGAGATCACGGGATCCGTGCCGTAATCACCCCAGATCGAGGCGTAAGCGCCGCTGGCGGCGGCGGTACCCGATTCACCCCATCGAGCTTGACGCCGGCAGTGAGCATCTGACGGAGGACGGTGAGGCCGTCGTTGGTGAGTCCCTGGGGGCAGAACGGGAAGGGTGATCCAGATCTCGAGATCCGGATGGCTCTGCTGCACCAGCTTCAGGGCCGCACTGTGGAGTTGGTTGGCGCCTCGATCGGCGAGGGCGGCCCCCTCGATGTCGAAGTCGAGGCGGTTCAGCGCCAGGCTGTCGATCACTTGGCCGTAACGGGTGGCCAGTGCGGTGGCACTGCGGCCGGCGGCGCAGAAACTCTGAGCCAGGCTGATGCACCCCCCATGGACACCATGACGTCGCCACCGGCGGCCCGCAGTTGGTTGATCTCGTTGCGGATGGCCAGGGCCTGGGGGTTAGTGCTGGTGAGCGAGAGCGCCGGCAGGCCAGCCCAGGCCGGCCCTCCCGTGGGCGTGGCCTGGAGGAAGGCGAGGGTGAACAGACCCAGGCTGAGCAGCACCGTGGGGGCCTGGGGCGTTGCAGCAGCTGCTGCAGCACCGGCAGAGCCGGGCCGTCCAACAGGATCTCCTGGCTGAGGATCAGCACATCAGAGGCCTGGGTTGGCAACAGGGCCGGGGCCTCAGCCCCCCGCCGGCAATAGCCCAGCAGCTGTTGGGAGGGTTCCTCCGGAGGGCTGCCCAGCAGGTTGGCCAGCAGCAGTTGGCCATAGGGACGTTGGGGCGTGCAGATCAACAGGCGCCATTCGCTCAGCAGGCTGCGCACCTGTCGGCCCCGCTCAAGCAAGTCCTCCGGGTCCGGCAGGAAGGTGGGGTGGTCCATGGCGACGCTGATCCCAGGCCTCGCAGCCATCCTGAGGCAACAGGGGCCGATCGGCCCTGGTTTTCGGCAAGGTGGTTCCTGGTTCCGCTGTTCCCTCTCGGTTTTCCTGTGCCCGTGCCATCCCGAAGCAATCCGTTGGCTGAGTGGTCAGCAGACCGGCCCCAGGCCGCCGCTGCGTGCCTTCCCCCTGCGCTGCCGCCGTTGGTGGGGCTACAGGCTGGTGCGAAGGA
>CALPNT020000065.1 GCA_943325005.2 Bifidobacterium breve
GGTCCAGGTGCGCAGCATTGGCCGCGGCTTCACGGTCAATGGCAATGCCTATCCAGATATCAGCATCAAGCTGCCCAACGCCTTCGCGCTCGACCAGCAGTTCACCTTTTCTGCAGCCTTTGACGGCACCAGCCGCACGCGCACCTGCAAAGTGGGCGGAGACGTTGGCTGGATCGATTGTGCCGACGGCGATTTATTCGTTGAGCTTACCCCGCTCAAGGGCAAGAATGCCAGCTTGGGCATTAACTGGACGATGCAGAGTCTGAGCGATCGCAACACGAATTTCGGCTCCGGTCAGAGCCTGGGCTTCAAGGGCGCCTTGAATCTCACTCCCACGCTGGGTCTGGCTTTCGGCGGCGAGCACATCATCCAGTTTGATGGAGATACTGACCTTGGACGTAACTATTATCTGCTGCTCAGCCAGGCCGTTCCGCTCTCTCGAGGGGAGAAGCCGGCAATGCTCGTGGCCACGGCTGGCGTCGGTTCCGATCTCTTCGGCTACGGCGGTAATGGTGTCTTGGGCAGTACCAACTGCATCGGCGGCGGCAACATCAGCAGCAAGACCTATCCCAAGGGTACGGATTGCTACTGGGGGCCCGTTGGCGCGTTGAGCGTTGCCATCAATGATCGCCTCTCCATTGGTGCCGAATGGTTCGGCTATGGCATCGGTGCTGGCGTTTCATTGCGGCCCTTCAGCGATCTGCCCCTCACCGCCTCGTTGTACGCCACGGATTTCCTGGGTAACACCCCCTCCTACATTCAGGACACCTGCGGTACCGATCCCTGCGAGACCCGCTTTTTTGGTCGTCTGACCTACTCCTTCTGAGCAACGTCCCCCTGATTGCTGGGGTCTGCCCATGACCCTGAGGCTCACCAACACACTCAGCCGTGCCAAGGAGGCCTTCACCCCCCTGGTTGACCGGCAGGTTTCGATCTACTGCTGTGGGGTCACGGTCTACGACCTCTGCCATCTCGGCCATGCTCGCAGCTACATCGTCTGGGATGTGCTGCGCCGTTATCTGAGCTGGCCAGGCCAGGTGGGTGGCGCTTACACGGTCACCTTCGTCCAGAACTTCACTGACATCGACGACAAGATCCTTCATCGCGCCGCCCAGGAAGGCTTGGCGATGGAGGAGGTGAGCGCACGCAACATCAGCGCCTATTTCCAAGACATGGATGCTTTGAACATCCTGCGGGCCGATGCAATGCCGAGGGCCACCGCTTGCCTTGATGGTATCTGTTCTTTGATCGGCGAATTGGAGAGCAAGGGAGCGGCCTATTCTGCCGATGGCGATGTCTATTTCGCTGTGATGAAACAGGCGGGCTATGGCAAGCTTTCAGGCCGCGACCTCAGCGAACAACAGGAAGGAGCCAGCGGCCGCACCACCGGTGAAGAGGATGGCCGTAAGCGCCATCCCTTCGATTTCGCCCTCTGGAAAGGGGCTAAACCAGGGGAACCGAGCTTTCCTTCCCCCTGGGGGCCGGGCCGGCCGGGCTGGCACATTGAATGCTCAGCCATGGTCCGTCAGGAACTCGGCGACACGATCGATATCCACCTTGGCGGCGCCGATCTGATCTTTCCTCATCACGAGAACGAGATCGCCCAGTCCGAAGCCGCCAGCGGTAAGCCCCTGGCCCGTTACTGGCTCCATAACGGCATGGTCAATGTCGGTGGCGAGAAGATGTCAAAATCCCTCGGCAACTTCACCACCATCCGGGCCCTGCTCGGCAGTGGCGTCAGCCCGATGACCCTGCGGCTGTTCGTGCTGCAGGCCCATTACCGCAAGCCCCTCGACTTCACCCTGGAGGGACTGGAGGCGGCCGCCACCGGCTGGAAGGGGCTCAGTGGGGCCCTGGCCGTGGGCAGCACCTATGCGGATGTGCTGGGCTGGAGCGACAGCCAGGTCGGTAGCTCAGCCGCGCTGCCTGAAGAGCTCAAGGCGATCCGCGAGCGCTTCCGTGAAGCCATGGACGACGATCTCAACACCGCCGCGGCGCTCGGTGAGCTGTTCGAGTTGGCCCGACCCCTGCGGGCTCTGGCCAATCGCCTGCGCATCGGCGACATTCCGAGCGAAGCGGATCGGCTGCAGGGGCCTCGTTGGCAGCTGTTGGTGGAACTGGCGGCTGTGCTCGGCTTGGAGCCCGATCCATCGGGTCTCAAGGAGCTCCTAGCCTCCAGCCCTGGCGGCTGCGGCGAGCCGGCAACAGCGGCCCCCATGCCGGCTGCCGCGGAGCAAGCCGGGGCCGCGGCAGCCTCGTCGGGCCTCAGTGAGGCCGCCATCGAGGCGCTGGTGGATCAGCGTAAGGCTGCCAAGGCGGCCCGGGATTTCGCCAGCGCCGACCGTCTGCGCGCTGAGCTGAAGGCCCAGGGCATCGAACTGGTCGACAAGCCCGGGGGGGTCACCGTCTGGCTGCGGGGGTGAGCCTGGCGATCACGCCGCTGCAGGCCGTCGCCTTTCTGCTCGCCAGCTACGCGGTGATCGGCAACGACGCCCTGCAGACCCTCGGCCCGTTTCTGGCCGCCAACCGGGGTCGCCTGCCCAGGCTGGTTCAGGCCCTGTTTCTCTGTGCGGTGCTGATCGTGGTGCTGCTGCTGGGCTGGCTGGGCGGCGCCGGCGATCCCGCCTGGGGCCGGCTGGTCAGCTTCGAGCTTGCCGCTCCCCTGAGCTGGCCCGATCTGATCCCACCGCTGGCGGTGCTGGCGCTCACCCAGTGGGGGGCACCGGTCAGCACCTCCTTTCTGGTGCTCACGGCCTTCACGCCGGCCAACCTGCCCGCCCTGTTGTTGCATTCGCTGGTGGGGTATCTCTTCGCCCTGGTGCTGGGGCTGGCGCTGTATTCCCTGCTGCCGGCGGCCACGGTGATCAAGGTCGGGGCACCCGCCGATCCACGCCGCCCGGCTGATGGGCAGGGTTTCTGGTTGGTGATGCAGTGGGCGGCAACGGGTTGGCTCTGGAGCCAGTGGTTGATCCAGGATCTGGCCAACCTTTACATCTATCTCCCCCGACGGCTCACGGGCCTGGAGCTGGCGGCCTCGCTCGTGGTGCTCTGTCTTGGGGTGTGTCTGCTGACGGCGGAGGGTGGCGGTGCCATCCAGCAGGTCTTCACCAGCAAGAGCGGCAGCGAGGATCCCCGCGCCACAACCCTGATCTCCGCCTTCTATGGGCTGATCCTGTTTGGCCTGGGGCGCTGGAGTCCGCTGCCGCTGAGCACCACCTGGGTGTTTCTGGGGTTGCTGGGCGGCCGTGAACTGGCCCTGGCCATCCAGCAGCGTCGCGGTGAGGCCCCAGCTCTCTCCGCCAGCCTGGGTGCCGATCTGCTCAAAGCAAGCCTGGGCCTCGGGGTCAGCCTGACGGTGGCGCTGGCGGTCCCCCTGCTGAAGACGCTGCTCTGAAGGCGAGGCTCTGGGGCCGCCCCCCGGCCGATCAGCTTCGCGGAGCCTGCTTGTCTTTCATCATCGCCTCGATCTTGCGGATGCGCGGCAGGCTGGTCTGCCAGATCTCGAGGCGAAAGCGGGCGTCGCCGTCACCGGTCTCGGCCGCCAGCCGGCAGCTCTCGAGCAGGGCGTCGAGGTCGGCACCTTGCTCGAAGGCATCCCACAGCACGCGCTCCTGGCGGGCCCGCTCAATGAAATTCCAGCGCTGCAACCAGAGCATGGGGCTGATGCAATCGCCCCAGTTAAGCCCGCGTGGTGATGGGGCAAGGCCGCCAGCGCCAGTGCTCCCCAACCAGGGGGGCCGGCGACAGTGGGAAACTGTTGGCCCAACCGTGTCCTTCGGGAGCCCGCCGTGAAAGCCATCGCCGTGCTGGGGTCCACCGGGTCGATCGGTACCCAGACGCTGGAGATCGTCGAGGAGTTTCCGCAGCGCTTTCGGGTCGTGGCCCTCAGCGCCGGCCGCAATCTCGATCTGTTGATCGAGCAGATTCTGCGTCACAGTCCCGAAGTGGTGGCCCTCGCTGATGGCGAGCTGGTGGCTGAACTTCGGCAACGGCTGCAGGCGCTGGAGCCGGCCCTTCGCCCCCAGCGCCTGCCGGAATTGCTGGGTGGTAGTGAGGGGATCTGCGCCGCCGCCGCCTGGCCCACGGCTGATCTGGTGGTGACGGGGATCGTCGGTTGCGCTGGCCTGCTGCCCACCCTGGCGGCGATCCGCGCCGGCAAGGATCTGGCCTTGGCCAACAAGGAAACCCTGATTGCCGCCGGTCCGGTGGTGCTGCCGGAGCTGGCCCTGAGTGGCAGCCGCCTGCTACCGGCGGATTCCGAACATTCGGCCATTTTCCAGTGTCTGCAGGGCACCCCCTGGCCCGACACCGCCCGCCTTTCCACCGGCATGCCCACGCCGGGGCTGCGTCGGATCCAGCTGACGGCCTCCGGCGGTGCCTTCCGCGACTGGGCCCCGGCCGATCTGATCAAGGCCACGGTGGCTGATGCCACCAGCCATCCCAACTGGACGATGGGCCGCAAGATCACGGTGGATTCAGCCACCTTGATGAACAAGGGCCTGGAGGTGATCGAAGCCCACTATCTGTTCGGCCTCGATTATGACCATATCGAGATCGTCATCCATCCCCAGAGCATCATTCACTCGATGGTGGAGCTGGCCGATTCCTCGGTGCTGGCCCAGCTCGGCTGGCCCGACATGAAGCTGCCGATCCTCTGTTGCATGAGCTGGCCGGAGCGGGTCGAAACCCCGTGGCGCCGCCTTGATCTCACTGAAGTGGGCAGCCTCACCTTCCGCCAACCGGAGCCCGATCGCTACCCCTGCATGGGCCTGGCCTATGCGGCGGGCCGGGCCGGCGGCACGATGCCGGCGGTGCTCAATGCTGCCAATGAGCAGGCGGTGGCGCTGTTCCTGGATGAAAGAATCCATTTCCTCGATATTCCCAGGTTGATTGAGCGGGTCTGCGATCGCCATGGCCGTGACCTGGCGGCCAGTCCCTCGCTGGAGGAGGTGCTGGCGGTGGATGCCTGGGCGCGACGGGCGGTGCTGGAAGCCGCCGTTGGGTTGACCAGCAGCCCCCTGGCCGCCCTGCCGGCATGAACGGCGCCGCCAACGGCGAGGCCCCTGGACCCCTGGCCTCAGGGGCGCTTCGGGTGCAGCATCACCTGCTGCTCTGTGCCACTCCCAGCAAGCCCCTTTGCGTTGATCCAGCCGTGGGAGCCACCAGCTGGGATCGTCTCAAGCGGTTGGTGCGGGAGCTGGGGCTGGAGGATCCCAGCCGCGCCGAAGGAGTGGTCTGGCGCACCAAGGCCGACTGCCTCAGGGTCTGCGGCGGTGGCCCGATCCTGGTGATCTGGCCCGAGGGCATCACCTACGGCGGCGTCACCCCAGAGCGGATCGAGCGGATTCTGCTGGAGCATGTGATCGGCGGTCAGCCCGTCGAGCCCTGGATCGTGAAGCGGATGACCTTCGCCACCTGCCCTCCCTTACCCCACCCCCCCGCTTGACGCCCAGCGTCATGACCCGATCGCTGCTCCAGCGAATCCGCCCTGCAGCTGGCTTTCCTGCAGGCGTCCAGCGAGCGGCATCCATGCGGAAGGCCTGGGGTTCTGACCACCCCTGATGCTTGCTGGGCAAGGCCAAGTCACTGGACCTGGAGCCCACTACACCGCGTTGATCATGGGGTCCTCGTGTTCCCGCAGGAAGCCCTCGAGACAGGCGCCATAGGCCTCGGGGCTCTCGAGCAAGGCGTGGTGAGCTGCCCCGGGGATCACCACAAGCCGCTGTTGTGCCAGCTGCTGCCATCCCTCCATCGAACGGAGGCTGACAAAGTCGTGTTCGCCAGCGATCACCAGCACCGGCAGTGTCAGAGAGCCGAGGCTGCACTCGGGCGCACACCAATCAGCGATGACATCCACGCCTCGCCAATGGTCGCCGGGGTGCCCGGGGGCATAGGCCGCCTGCAGGGCCGCTGGCCGTGGCGTCGTTCTGCAGACATGGGTCGCATCAAAGCGGGCAGCATCACCATCAAGATCTGCCAGCAGGGCCGCCACATCCTCAAGCAGCAACGGCACCGAGCTCGGCACATTGGAGAGAGTCAGTGAGCGCGGAATCGGCAGGCGATGGCCGGAAGTGAGGGTTTCAAAGGCCAGGATGCCACCGAAAGACTGGCCATAGAGGTGATAGGCAGGCTGCCCCTCGCGCATCGGAATCAGCCCTTGAGCCACCAGGGCGTCGATCACGTCCGTCAGGTCCTGCACGGAGGCAGCGATCGAATACTTCTGGACATCAGGAGTGGGGCGGTCACTGCGTCCACATCCCAGTTGGTCGAAGAAGATCACCGGTCGGCGCAGTTGCCCCACCAGCGGAAACAGATAGTCACTGGGTACGCCTGGTCCGCCATGGCACACCAGCAGAGGCCAAGACTCCGTAGCGGCGGCTGGAAGATGATGACCAGCCCAGAGACGACAGGTACCGCCGCGTACCGGCAGCATCAACGACCGCAATCCAGGTGGCAGGGCTGTCCGCTCAACCGCAGCCTTGTCCGTTGCACCGCCTGAGAGCTGAGGGGTCGAGGACTGAGCCATCACCATGGTGCCACCAAGTCCCTGATATCAGCGGAGTCTGACCCAGGGGCAGCAGAGGGGTGGGAAGCCGCAGAAGCCTCCATTTCGGCTTCGTGGAGTTCGCGTCTCTGGTGTTGGCATGTCCTTAGGCCAGAGATCGCCAGCAGGTCTGTGCCCTCAGTGCCTGCGGCTGAGCCAAGCCGCCGTCTGCCGGTCGGCCCAGCTGGTTCTGCGGTCGTCATCGCATCCATGGAAGCCGTTGTGGCCGCCGTGGGCCGTGATCAGTGTCTCCAGCCAGGGGCAGCCGTGCTGAAGTGTGGCTGCCGCCAGCTGCTCGGTGGCGGCTACCGGCACCCAGGGGTCATCGGCAGCGTGGATCAGCAGGATCGGCGGCATGGCCGCCCCGCCAGCCATCGCCGCTTGGAGCCGCTGAAGTGGACTGGCAGCGGCGTAGTACGCAGCCATCGAGCCATAGCCCCAGCGGGGCGCCGTGATTCCGGCATCAAAGGCCTGGAGGCTGCGCACGCGGCGCGGTCCGCTCAGGAGCGAACGTTCCTGGGGGGAAACACCCCGGGGATCGGCCAGGGTCAGCTGCCGTAGGCGCTTGAGCACCCAGCGGCGATACAGCCGATTGCGCGGCCGGTCGAATTGCACGGCGCAGCCGAACAGATCCAGAGGGCTACTGACGCACACCAGGCCATCGAGCAGGGGCTGGTCCGGTGCCGATGACAGGGGTCCCTCCAGCTCCGGAGCCGGACTCTCCTGCAATCCCAGCTCCAGTCCCGGCCGCTCCAGCAGCCCATTGAGCAGCATCGTGCCACCCAGGGACAGGCCGACCCCATACAGGGGCATCGGGCGCGTGGGGGAATCGCCCGCGCCCGCCAGCTGATCAGCCAGCTGGCGGGCGCGGCTCAGGGCCGGCAGCAGATCGCTGTTGCAGCGGGCGGCATAGGTACCGCTGGCCAGGGAACGGCCGGCCCCGGCGCCACGCATGTTCAGGCGCAGCACAGCAAATCCGGCGCTGCCGAGATGGTGGGCCAGACGGCGGATGCCCAGGCCCTCACTGCAGCCCCCCAAGCCGTGGACCACCACGACCAGACCTGCCACCGGAAGCTCTTGAGGGCAGGTGAAGCGGGCCAGCAGCGCTGCACCGCTGCCCAGCTCAATCGTGATCGCGGTCGAGCGATCAACCTGCAGCCGTTGGGGGCGAAGGGTGTCCCGCAATGTCTGCAGATCGGCACCCCACCAGGGCAGGCGCTGGCTGGGTGGGGCGGCGCACCGGGCGGGGTCGGGGAGGTCGGAGCTCACCAGTAGGGAAGCGGCATCGGCGGATCGTTGCCGATCCTGCACGATGCCGGACGGATCAGACCGCCACCTTCTGCTTCTCTTTCTCCTTCTTGGCCACCACCTTGCCCACGCCCATGCTGCGCAGCTCGCTCAGCAGGCCGTTGAGCACCGCCTTGGCATCGCCGAACACCATGGCGGTCTGGGGTAGCTCGAACAGGGCATTGGCGATGCCGGCATAGCCAGCCCCGAGGCTGCGCTTGACGACGAACACCTGGCGGGCCTGATCCACCTCGAGCACGGGCATGCCATACAGGGGGCTGGTCGGATCACTCTTGGCGTCCGGGTTCACCACATCGTTAGCCCCCAGCACGATCACCACATCGGTGCGGGGAAATTCGGGGTTGATCAGATCCATCTCGATCAGCTGCTCATAGGGCACATCCGCCTCGGCCAGCAGCACATTCATGTGGCCGGGCATGCGGCCCGCCACGGGGTGAATGGCATAGCTCACCTCGACGCCATGGGCTTCAAGCAGCTTGGACAGTTCGCGCAGGGCGTGCTGGGCCTGAGCCACGGCCAGGCCATAACCCGGTACAAACACCACCCGTTCCGCTTGCTCCAGGGCCATGGCGCACTCCTCGGGGCTGCAGCTGGTGATGCGGGTGTAGCCCGCCTCGCTGCCACCACCGCCCACGGCACTGCCGCCACTGGCGCCAAGCGCCCCACCAAACAACACGCTCAGCAGTGAGCGATTCATCGCGGTGCACATCACCTGGGTGAGGATCAGGCCCGCCGAGCCCACCATGGCGCCAGCCACGATCAGCAGCTGGCTGCCCACTACGAAACCGGCGGCTGCCGCAGCCACACCGGAATAGGAGTTCAGCAGCGAAATCACCACCGGCATGTCGGCGCCGCCGATCGGCAGGGTGACACCCACGCCCAGCAGGCTGGAGCCGATCACCACCAGCCAGAGGGGCAAGCCGGTGGGGTCACCGGGCAGCAGCACAGCCCCCACCAGGGAAAGTACGGCCAGGGCGATGTTGACGACGTGGCGCACTGAGCTCTGGGTCCAGGCCGGGGTATCCAGCCAGCCCTGCAGCTTGGCCATCGCCACGATCGAACCCGTGAAGGTGATCGAGCCGACAAACACGGAAATGGCGATCGACACCAGAGCCACCATGTCGGCGCTGGCGGAATCAAACAGGGCCACACCCACGGCCACCAGCAGCGAGGCCAGGCCACCACAACCGTTGAACAGGGCCACCACCTCGGGCATGGCCGTCATCGGCACCCGACGGGCCGTGATCAGGCCGGCCAGGCCACCGGCGGCACTGCCGGCAGCAATCCAGAGCCAGGCCATCGGGCCGGGCTGAATCTCGATCAACAGGCCCAGCACGGCCAGGCCCATCGCCACGGCAGCCAACTGGTTGGCGCCCCGGGCGGAGCGCACCTTGGAGAGGCCTTTGATGCCGAGCGCCAGCAGCAGGACGGCTACCAGATCGATGGCATCGGTCAGCAGATCGATGGACAGAAAGGGGTTGGTCATCAGGCGTCTCCCTTGCGGCGGAACATGGCGAGCATGCGGTCGGTGACCAGAAAGCCGCCGACGACGTTGTAAAGCGCGAAGCCCAGCGACAGGGCTCCGATCAGCAGCAGGGCCTGGTTGTCGCCAGCCTTCTGGATCAGGGTGAGCGAAGCCAGCACCGTGATGCCGCTGATCGCATTCGCCCCCGACATCAGCGGCGTGTGCAGGGTGGGGGGCACCTTGCCGATCAGTTCAAGGCCCAGCAGGCTGCCGAGCAGCAGCACCCAGAGGGCCTGAGAGAGAACGCTCATTGCGAAGCACGGTTGGGATAGACGACGTCGTCACGGCGGCAGAGGCCGCCATGGGTGAGCAGGCAGCCCTCAAGGATGGGGTCCTGTGGATCGAGCTGCAGGGCGCCATCGCCCAGCACGTGCTCGATCAGGGCCGCCACATTGCGGGCATAGAGGGCACTGGCGTGGTTGGGCACGCTGCTGGGCAGGGCATCGGCGCCGATCAGCAGCACGCCATGGCGTTCCACCGTGGTGCCGGCGACCGTGCCGAAGCAGTTGCCACCCTGGGCTACCGCCAGGTCCACCACCACCGAGCCTGGCCGCATGCCATCAAGCATCGCCTCACTGATCAGGCGCGGGGCCGTGCGGCCCGGCACCAGGGCGGTGCAGATCACCATGTCGGCCAGGGCCAGTTGCGCGGCCAGTTGCTGGCGCTGGGCCTCCAGGAACTCTTCGCTGGCCTGGTTGGCATAGCCACCCTGTTCAGCGGGTTTCTCGGCGATCTCGGGCGGGTCGATGAAGCGGCCGCCTAGAGATTCCACTTGTTCCTTGACAGCGGGCCGGACGTCGGAGACGTAGACCACACCGCCCAGCCGCTTGGCGGTGGCGACGGCCTGCAGGCCAGCCACCCCCGCCCCCAGCACCAGCACCCTGGAGGGCTGGATCGTGCCGGCGGCTGTCATCAGCATCGGCACATAGCGATCGAGCGCCGTCGCCGCCAGCAGCACCGCCTTGTAGCCGGCGATGTTGGCCTGGGAAGAGAGCACATCCATCGATTGGGCCCGGCTGATGCGGGGCAACAGCTCCAGGGCGATGGCAGAGGCCTGGCGGCGATTGAGGGTTTCGGCCAGGTCGCCGGCGCCATAGGGGGCCAACAGGCCCACCAGCAGGGATCCGGGCCGCAGGCGGTCCAGGCTTTCGTTGGGCGGTGGATTCACGCACAACACGCCATCGGCTTCGTTCCAGGGCAGGTCCGCGGCCTGAGTCAGTGCGGCGCCGACCGCCGCGAAATCGTCATCGCGGAAGCCAGCCGCCAGGCCGGCCCCGCATTCCACCTTCAGGCTCACGCCTTTGGCCATCAGCCGCTTCACCGTTTCCGGTGTGGCAGCAACCCGCTTCTCTCCGGGAGCGAGCTCCCGGGGTACCAGCATCGTCAGCAACGGCCTTCATCCGCAAACTCGTTCCATTAGAAGAAGTCGAGCTGACCAAACAAGGCAAAGCGGCGGGTATGTGCGGACTCGCCCACCTGTGGCAGCCACCCGGTTCCAGGCGCAGGCGGGGCAATACGCAGAATTTCTGTAGCCCGTTGGGCCCGTGGTGATCACTGGCTAGCGATGGTGCTTCCTTGCCCCCCATGATCGATGGCCCTCTCCGCCCTGGAATGCCCCGACGGCGTCTGCCACAGCCACCATGGCGGCCATGCCGTGGCTCGCGAGGAGGTGGAGCGCAACCTTTCCGCCCACGGCAGTGACTGGTGTGAACGGTTGGCGGAGCGGATCTACGAGATCTCCGTGGATAGCTTCTGCCAGACCGTGATGCCGGATCTGCACCAGCAGGGCTGGCAGCGGCGCCATCTCGACTGGGAGTTCAAGCTCTCGGCCGAACCCGCCGAAGTCGAGCGCACGGTGGTGGATGGCACCATCAATGCCATGGAGAGCTTTCTGCGCAGCAGCGAAGTTCAGCGCCTGTTCGTCAAGGAACTGGTGCAGGGCACGATCGCCGAAGCCAGCGACAGTTCGCTGCGGGGCAAGGGCATCCGCTACCTGATTGAAGAAGAGCTGATCACCTTTCTGGCCGCGAACCGGGAAGACTTGCTCGACCGCATGGCCCAGCGGTTGCTGGAGGACGCTGGCGGTGACTTCGCGCGGGCCCATCGCTGTGCCAGCGATGACCTGACCGAGGTGCAGCACCTGTTGCTGAATCACGCCGAGGCGGTGGGCTGAGCGACGACCTGCTGTCGGGCGGTTCCGAACAGGGGTTCGAGTTTCTGCTCCAGGCCGTCATCGCTACGAGCGATGGAGGAGGCGGGGCCGGGGTCCTGGGGAGGGCTAGGCCTGGAAGCTAGGGACACCAGCGGCGATGCCCATGAGGGTTCGTCCTCAACCAGAAGCTTCAGCGTGAGGTCGTCTTCATCGGCGCTGCGCCCTGCCCCCCAGAATCGGCCGATGCTGATGCCGTCGTTCGACCTGGGGGGCAGGGGTGCCGCCCAAAGCCCAGTACCGATGCCGCGCCTGCAACCACGCGACTGGCAGAACCGCCTGATCCAGTTGTTGCGGGCCCGGCTGCTGGCCGCCGGCCCAGGTGGCGAGGACGTGTTGATCCATGCCGGGCCAGGGGCCGGCAAAACTCTCGGCGCCCTGCTGGGCTTTCAGCGGTTGCAGCAGGAAGGACGGCTCGATTGCTTTCTGGTGTTCTGTCATCGCACCACCATTGGCCGCCAGTGGCTGGCAGCGGCGGCGCGCCTCGGGCTCACGATCCAGGAGTGGGAGGGGAGCTGGGAGCCGCAAGGGCAGACCGATGGCCTGCTGATCAGTTATCAGGCGGCGGCTCGCCAACGCCAGCAGCTGGAGCGCGATCTGCTGCCGGCCCTGGCCCAGTGGCGCTGGTTGGCGATCGCTGATGAGGTGCATCACCTCGGCCTGGATCCGGAGGAACCGGAGGCCACGGCCTGGGGCCATGCCTTTTCGATCCTGAGCAAGGGAGCCAGGTTGCGTCTGGGCCTCTCGGGCACCCCGTTCCGGGCCGACAATCTGGCCTTCTGCGCGGCCCGTCGCCTGCGGGTGGAACACAACGGTGTCATGGCCGAGCGGATCGAGCCCGATCTCTGCGTGGAACCCCGCCTGCTGATCATGGCCGGCGATGTGCGGCCGTTGGAATTCCGCTTTCAGGATGGCTGGGTGGAGCACGGCCGCCCAGGGCTGGCGGGCCAGCGGGAAGCCTCGCCGGTTTCCAGTGAGTCAAGAGAGAGCTGGCGGGCCCGCAATCTGCGTCGTGCCATCCGTCTGGGGGATGGGGGAGGCATTGCCCTGCGGCTGCTGCTCCAGGCCCGGCGACGGCTCGAACGGGTGCGGTTGGAGCACCCCGGTGCTGGCGGTCTGGTGATCGCCCGAGACATCGAGCATGCCGGCAAGATCGCCAGGTTGCTGGAGGGTGAAGGCGACCGGGTGCACCTGGTCCATTCCCAGGATCCGGAGGCGGCTGGCCGGTTGGCGGCATTTCAGGCGGGAGAAGCCGACTGGCTGGTGAGCATCGACATGTGTGCCGAGGGGTTCGACGCCCCAAGGCTGCGGGTGGTCGCCTACCTCACCACCGTGGTGACCCGCAGCCGCTTCGTGCAGGCGATCACCCGCGCTGTGCGCATGGACGCTGGGCGCGCCCAGCTGGAAGCGATTCCGCGCCAGCCGTCCTACGTGTTTGCCCCTGCCGATCCGCTGCTGATCAGCCATGCCCGCAGCTGGTCGTTGAGCGAGCCCTATGTGATTCGCAGCCAGACGTCTGAAACCGCCTGTCCCGCTCCAGGCAGTACTGCTGCAGATCTGCGTCTCCCCCTGCAGGCCCTGGCCGACGATGCTGGCGCCGTGATCCGCATGAATGGGCCGCAGTTGCCTGATTTCCTCGGTCGCGCAGGTTAGAAACCCGAACAGCTCGATCGCGGCCTGGAGCCTGTGGATGTGCGACGTTGTGTCAACCAACACCGCCGGCTGGTTCATGAGCCGGCAACGTGAGCCAAGCCGGAGCAAGGTCATGTCTGGGCCGAACGACGACTCGACCAACCAGGAGGGCCGCGATTGGGAGGCGGGCTCGTACGACCCCCACAACGAGAACCCCCTGGATGCCAGGGTCCATCGTCGGGTGACGGTGGCGGTCTGCTGGGCCTTGGCGCGTCGGGCCGCTCTGGACAGTCGCGAGCTCTATGAAGACAGCTTTGCCCTGAGCGAGGAGTTCAGGGAGTGGCTGGTGAGCCTGGAGGATCATCCGGATGTGCTCCAGGCGAACGTGCTGATGGTGCCCAGGCATCTGACGCTGGAGCGGAAACCGGAAACCGACGGACGCCTGGGAATCTAAAGCAAATCGAAAGATTTTGGCAATCCCGCTCCTCGCCCCCTCTGGTGTCGACGGCAGCATGACCACGGGCTTCCTGAGGTGCCTCCAAGGCTGTCAGTGCCTGGTTGTGGTTGGCGATCGTCGCTCGCCTAGGGCCCATCCCTAGGCTCACAGCCAATGATTGGCGTTCAAGACCATGGGCGACGCGCAGCTGGAAGTTCAGGCCGATGCGACGGCGGTTGAAAACGGTCAGGCGCAGGAGATGGAGAATCTGGTGATCGTCGGATCGGGCCCTGCTGGCTACACGGCGGCCATCTACGCCGCCCGAGCCAATCTCAGCCCCCTGTTGATCACCGGCTTCGAGGATGGGGGCATCCCTGGTGGCCAGCTGATGACCACCACCCATGTCGAGAACTTTCCGGGTTTTCCTGACGGCATCCTTGGCCCCGACCTGATGGATCGCTGCAAGGCCCAGGCGCTGCGCTGGGGCACCCGGCTGCTGGAGGCCGATGCCGAGGCGATCGATTTCTCCCAGCGCCCCTTCCGCATCAAAGCCGACGGCCAGACGATCCAGGCTCAAGCGCTGATCCTGGCCACCGGCGCCAGCGCCAACCGTCTGCATCTGCCCAACGAGGAGCGCTTCTGGAGCCGCGGCATCAGTGCCTGTGCCATCTGCGATGGGGCCACCCCCCAGTTCCGCAACGCCGAGCTGGCCGTCGTCGGTGGCGGCGATTCCGCCTGTGAAGAGGCCGTTTATCTCACCAAATACGGCAGCCATGTGCACCTGGTGGTGCGCGGCGATCAGTTGCGGGCCAGCGCCGCCATGGCCGATCGGGTGCTGGCCAATCCGGCGATCAGCGTGCACTGGCGCAGCCAGGTGGTGGATGCGAGCGGCGATGACCAGTGGATGAACGGCCTTCTGCTGAAAGACA
>CALPNT020000066.1 GCA_943325005.2 Bifidobacterium breve
CAGCTTCCCAAGCTGAACGTCGCCGGTTCGAGCCCGGTCATCCGCTTTCAGTCCAGAGAAACCCCAATTCGGCTTGCTGGCGATGGCCCCCTTGGCCTTCTCTGGGCGCCACCAGTGCAGAGCCGAAGCCGGTGGAAGCATGGGGTGACGATGGCAACTCCGCCTGCAAGCGGAAGCTTGAGGCCGCGCCGCTGATCCACTGATTCATCAAGGGATCCAGGGCTCCTGCTCTTTCCCAAGGGTGCAGGAACTCGGGCTGGCAAATGCGGCTCTTTCAAGCCAGCCGCGCAATCGCCGCAAAACCGCGGGTCAACTGCGGGGCTTGATCAATTGCAGCACCTGAAGCCCCACCCCACCGGCACGACGCTCGCAATCGAGGGTCTCCAGGATCAAGCGGGCTGACTGGGCGACATCGCCATCCTGGGCGGCCTCGGCAGCCTGGGCGGCCAGGCGCGCCGCCTGATCCAGCCAATGCTGGCGGGTCTCCGCCAGGCCAGGGGCTGGAATCACGGGCCGACTGAGGGAATGAATCGCTGGGAACCTGGTGGCGGTCATGGAAGAAGGATCTCTCCAGTTCAAGGGAAAGACGGGTGATGAAGAGGAAGAAAGGGAAAAAATCGGAGTCGGGTCGAAGAGCACCGAGGCCTGACCAAGCGCCATTGGCACTCAAACATCCCCGAAGCTGGGGTGTTGCCGCATTCGCCGGTGGTGGCTGCCGATGATTCCAGCAGGTGGCCTCAAGCAGCCAAACCGATCTTCGTTGAGTCCGATTCTATGAAATCAGGCAACAAACGCAAGATCCAACGCCAAAAATGGCAGGAGTCGTGACCAAACGCTGCTGACTGGGGGCTTGACCGACCGCTGATCGCTGGATCCGGCCCTTTTCCCTGGCCACCTCAGGTGCCAGGCTCCTCCAGATTCCCCCCCAAGGCGGCAATCTGGTTCCGTAAATCCTCGGAGCGATGGGTATCACCCTGGGCCAGGGCTAAAGCCAGGGCAAATTCCAACTTTTCAAGTTGATGATCGCCTTCCGCCTGGGGACCGCCCTGCAGATGGCAGCGATAGCTGGGTTGGGAGAGCGAGGAAGAGCCGGCGGCACCGCTACCGACAGAGCTGCCACCGTGGCCCTGGGAGCCCTGTCCCTGGGAAGCGTGGCCCTGGGCGTGATTGGCAGACCCAACCGGGTGAGATGAGGGGTAAGTCATGGATCAATTTCTTTCCATTTTGGCACTTCAGACCCAAAAGGTGATAGCGGGTGACCGCCTCAGGCCGCATCCAGGAACACTTCCTTCGGTTCGCTCTCCGCCTGTTCAGACCGCGGCTCAAGTGGCTGGCCTTGGGGGGTGGATTCAACGGTCAGCAGCAGGCGGCAGTCCTGAAGGAGGCGCTCCACCTTGCTCAGACTCTCGAGCTCGGCAGGATCCTGATGTTCGCTGCTGGCAAGCTGCTGCTCCATCGCCGTCAGCCGCTGTTCCAGCTGCACCAGCCGCTGCGAGAGCGCATGGATCGTTTCAGCGAGATCCTCGGCACTGCGGCTGATCCGAAACGACACCGTTGGGGCGGCCATGGCAGAAAACTCTGTTTGGCCGAATGACAGCACAGAAACCAGACAGCCTCAAGCCTGAACTGGGACGACGCAGACTGAACCGGTTCACCGGTGCCCTTACCGAAGAATGTCATCTCCCTGGAATCTGCTGCTCTACGGCCTTGCCGGTCTGATCGGTGGCTTGGCGGCCATGCGCACGGGCATCCCGGCCGCACCCCTGGCGGGCTCCCTGCTGGCGGCAGGTCTGGTGAGCATGAGCGGTCGACTGGAGGTGGCCCAGTGGCCCAGCGGCACCCGCACTGCGCTGGAGATCGCGATCGGCAGCGTGATCGGCACGGCCCTGACGGCCACCGCCCTCAGCGAGCTGCGGCAACTCTGGCGTCCCGCCCTGTTGATCACCGTGAGCCTGGTGGCCACCGGCCTGGTGGTCGGTCTGTGGTCCAGCCGGCTGCTGCACATCGACCCGGTGGTGGCCCTGCTCGGCGCCGCCCCTGGCGGGATCAGCGGCATGAGCCTGGTGGGAGCCGAATTTGGGGTGGGAGCCGCGGTGGCCGCCCTCCATGCCGTGCGTCTGATCACGGTGCTGGTGGTGCTGCCCCTGGTGGTGAAGCTGGTGATCCCGCTCACGGGCAGTCCCCCGGGCCACTGAGTGCACCACCGCCTGGACCAGCTTTCGCCTGGACAGATCGGCGCAAGCCGATAGGTTGGGCGCCGCTTCCAGGGATTGCTCCCTTCATCCAGATCCATGGCCGCTCGCCTGCATTGGTTGTCCCGTCGCTTCAGCGCCAGGGCGGCGACCACGCCGCTGATCGCGGCTCTGCTGGGACTCGGCGCTGCCCTCAGCCCGGCCGAGGCGGTCACCGCCAGCGAAACCCCCGGCGCCAAGGGCGCCCAGGTGTATTGCTTCATGAGAGCCAACGGCAATAACCATGAGGTCAGCTGGACGGCGGCCTACGCCCTGATCAAGCGCCAGTCGGCCAGCATGTTTCGCACCTCGCCCGAACATGCAGCGGTGATGATCACCGAAGCGGTGGTTCAGAACCCGACCACCTTCCCCGAGTGCGGTCGCTATCTGGGCGATCTGTACAGCCGCCGTGTCACGAGCTCGACCGGCGCCACGGAGGCTTCGACCCCTGCGGCCAGCGGCAGTGGTAATGCTGGCACTAGTGGCCAGACACGCAGTGATCGCCTCGGCAACTGATTCACGCCCCACGGGAGCCCGTCGCTGGCTCTGGCCTGCCAGCGGCATCGCCAGCGCGGCCGGCTTGCTGCTGGCTGTGCTGGTGGGCTGTGCCGAGGAGCCCCTGCCCCAACGGCGACTCACCGTTGATGACTGCCTGCGGCACGTGGAAGTTGATCAGATCAAGGAAGCGATCCAGCGCTGCGATGAGGTGGTCAAGAGCTTCCCCAGAGAACCCCAGCCCCTCAATGAACGCTTCCTGCTGCACTCCCTGGCTGGCGATGATGCCGCCGCCTGCCGCGATATCGCCAAGGCCACGGCGTTGGCCCGCAACGTGCCTCAGAGCAAGCTGGATCGCCTGCTGCGCAACGACCTGAACCTACGGGCTGCCAGTTGCCGCGACTGAGGCGCCAGCTGCCAGCGGCCGCCCGTCACCAACGCTCCAGCAACTGGCGCACCAGCGCCGGCAGGGCCTGGCGTTGGCCGCGCTGCTGGCGGCTCTGCAGCACCAGGGAGATCCGTTCGGCCTTGCTGGCGATCAGGCCATCCACCAGCTGATCGACCACCCCCAGTTGCAACCAGTGACTGGTGAGGGGTCCGCGCATGCCGATGCGATGGCAACGATCCTCCGCCTGCTCCGCATCGCCCGGGGTCCAGGGGCGCTCGATCAGCACCACATGACCGGCCCGGTGCAGGGTGAATCCGAGCCCGCCGGTGCCGAAGGTGGCGATCAACAGAGAATGACGGCCGGCCTGAAAGCGATCGACCAAGGCCTGGCGCTGGCGGGGCGGAACCGCACCGGTGAGCAACACCGCCGCCTGATCGCCGCCGCAGACCTGATGCAGAGCCTTGGCGCTGACCACAAAGGCAGTGAACACCACCACCGATTCGCCGGCCGCGAGCAACTGGCGGACCAGCTCAGCCGCGGCCGGCAGCTTGTAATGCGAACCGATCTGGCGCAGGGCGGTGAGCACCGCCAGCGCCTCCGCATCCCGCTGCACCAGACCCAGGGCGGCCCGCCGCCGGTAGTCGGCGACCCGCGTCTCAAGACGATGCTCGAATCCCCGGGCGGCAGCAGCATCGAGGGCCACGGCCCGCTCCAGGCGCTGCTTAGGAGGCAGATCGAGGCACTGCTGCTTGCGCCGATGCAACAGCAGGGGCCGCACCAACCGCTGCAGATCCTCCAGCTGGCTGGCCCCCTGCGCCTGCCAGAGGCGACGTCCTCCCTGCTCGCGCCAATGGCCCTGGCAGTAGCGCTCCTCAAACGCCCGTTGATCACTCCCCAGGGGATGGCCAATCGCCGCCAGCAGGGGAAACAGCTGGGCGGGGCGGCCATTCTTCATCGGTGTGCCGCTCAGCAGCCAGATGGCCCGCAAGCGGGGATGACGAGCCAGCCGCAGAAAGGCCTGGGTGCGAGCGGATCGGAACGTCTGGGCGAAGTGGGCCTCATCGACGAGCAGCACGCAGCCCGCTTCAGGCAACTCGGCTGGCAGCCGCGCCCAGCTGTGCAACTCCAGCACCAGCCCGAGGCTCGCGGCCTCCTGACGCCAGTGGTGATGCAAGCCCGCCGGCGCCAGAACCACCACGTGGCAATCGGCCAGGCGCACCATCGCCCTGGCCGCCGCCAGCGCTGAAAGGGTCTTGCCCAGGCCCATCGCATCCGCCAGTAGGGCACCGCGCCGGGCCAGCAACCAGCGGGCCGCCAGCCGCTGATGGGCAAACAACAGGCGAGCATCGACCAGGGGCTGATCCAGGGCGGCGGCGGCCACCAGCTGGCGATGGGGCGGCAGAGGTGGCAGCGGCTGGCGCAACCAGATCAGCCACTGGGCCAGTTCGGCGCTGATCGGGAAGCGACCGGCCAGGGCCTGCTCGAGCAGGGAAGCGGCCTCGAGTGGAAACTCCCAGCACTGGCGACGGGCCAGCCAACGCCCGACAGGGCGAATCCTGCGCATCTGGGCCTGGGTGACCTGATCGAAGGGACAGGCCACCTCAATCAGACCGGTGGGCCCAAGCCGCATCTGCACCGGAGGTTCGGCCAAAGCGCCAAAGTGCAATCCACGACACATTGACAGCCATCGTGCCGGCGTCAAACTTCCGCCAACCGCGGCGCTTCGATGCAGGCCAGGGATGGAGTGTTCCTTGAGGATCTCTGCCCCAAGTCGCGCGTGCGTCGATGGCGGCAGTCGCTCCACCTGGTGACTGGTCATTGCTGCCTGTACTGCGGCGAGCGCTCCGAATCCATCGATCACGTGCAGCCCCTGAGCCGTGGCGGCGAGAGCCTGACCGAGAACTGTGTTCCCGCCTGCCTGGGCTGCAATGGCCGCAAAGGGGACAGCGACGCCTTCAGCTGGTATCGGCGCCAGAGCTTCTACGACCCACGGCGAGCGATGGCCCTGCGGGCCTGGACCGATGGCGACATGCGCCTGGCGACGCGCCTGCTGCAGTGGGCCAAACCTGAGGTCAAGACCGCCACCGCGAGCGCCGCGGCGCTGGCCTCACAACCGCAGCCAACCAAGCCGCAGGCAACCCAGGTGCAGACAACCCCGACTCACCAGACCCGACAGGCGGCCACGCCGTTATGGCGATGGCAGATGGCCTCCTGAAAACGGGGCTGCTCCGGCGCCACCAGCAGCGCCAGTAGCAGCAGAACGGCCGCCAGAGCCCAGGGCGCCTTGGCATGGGGCTCAGCGATGGGCTTTGCGGCCGGCCGCAAAGCGCTCTGGCCGGATGGGGCATGGACCGCCACGCCGGCCACGGGAGTGACGGGCAAGGCAGCTGCAGCCCCGGGAAAGACGCCGGCGGGATCGGCATCAGAAAAGATGGAGGCAGTCACGGGCTGAAGGCGAACGCGATGATACAGATGTACTCATGACCGATCTGTCTGTCAACTCTCAAAACCAGGCGGCCGCTAGCGGCGCCGCCGCAGGCCTGGCCGCTGAACGCTTCGGGCGCGTGCTGGTGCTGGGTGGTGGCTACACCGGCCATCGTTTTGCCACAGCGCTGGCACGGCGTGGCATCGCCACCACCGTCAGCCACCGCCAGGCCCGCGACCCGGCCCAGCCGGCCACAGGCACTGGGCCGAGCCAGCTGCACTTCGACCCAGCCCAGGCGATCAGGCCGAGCCCACAGGATCTGGAGGGGATCACCCACGTGCTGGTGACCATCCCTCCCGATGCGGCCGGCCGCGATCCGGTGCTCGATCACCTCGGCAACCTGCTAGCGGACCTGCCGCTGCAATGGCTGGGCTATCTCTCCACCACCGGCGTCTACGGCGACACCGGCGGAGCCTGGGTGGATGAAACCAGTGCCACCGTGCCAGGCCTGGAGCGCAGCCGCTCCCGACTGGCCTGCGAGCGGGCCTGGCGACAGCGCAACCTCCCCCTGCAGCTGTTCCGGCTGCCGGCGATCTACGGCCCTGGGCGAGCCCCCTTCCGGGACCTGCGTCAAGGAACGGCCCGCCTGATCCACAAGCCCGGCCAGGTGTTCTGCCGCATCCATGTGGACGACCTGGTCGGGGCGCTGCTGCACAACCTGGCGCTGCCGGCCGCCTTGAGGCCCGACACCTTGATCTTGGCCGATGCCTACCCCTGCTCCTCGAGTGAAACCCTCGGCTACGCCGCCCAGCTGCTGGACTGCAAACTGCCCGTGCTGCAGCCCTACCACCAGATCGCGGCGACGATGAGTCCGATGGCACGCAGCTTCTGGAGCGAGAACCGCCGCGTCAGCAGCGCCCTGCTGCGCCAGGGACTGGGCTACAGCCTGCGTTACCCGAGCTTTCGCGAAGGTTACCGGGCGATTCTGAGCGCTCTCGATCAGCCCGCCACAGACCCAGCGGCCTTGGAGCCGCCTCCACGTTGAACCGAACGCGCCTTGAACCGAGCGCGTGAAACCACCGCTTACAGGCCCGTGGGCCGCAACCAAGACGCTGATGACGCAACAACTGGTTGGCTGGCCAATCCCACGCAGGCAGGGCTCTGGCAGCTCGGCGTACCAGCCGCGCCTTGGCCACAGCTCCTTAGCCACAATCCCTGACCTGAGGGCGCTGTGGGCATCCTCAAGGTTTGCGCTGGCCCCGCATCGGCAGGCCCTCACTGGACGAGACCTGTCTGGACTGACCCTGACAGAACAACCCAGGCCTCACTGGCCATGCAATTGAAACTTCCGCGCCGGTTCGGGCTGGCCCAGGAATGGCAGGTTGACGTCGGTGAACATTTTATTCCAGTTCACCATGACCCAACCATTGCGGAAGCTCAGTCCGATCACCAGCAAGATGGTTCCCAGCAACATCAGACGCAACATCGGCCACATCGACAGCGATCAACCTCCATCGAAACCCACACCCCAACGGATTGCCATTGCCCTGGGTGATCCAGCCGGCATCGGCGTGGAGGTCACCCTCGGGGCCCTAGCCGACGAAGCAGGGGAGAAGCCCCCTGGGCAGGTGGTGCTGGTGGGCTGCCGCCAGTGGCTGAAGCAGAGCTACCAGCACCTGCGCGGCCTCTGCCGCCTGGCGGATCCGGCCCAGTTCGAGATCCTGGATCTACCCCTCGCCGAGGCGATCAGCCCGGGCGAAAGCGGCGCCGCCGCCGGAGCGGCCAGCTTTGAATGGCTCAGCGAGGCCACCCGGCTGGTGCTCAACGGCGACTGTGATGCCCTGGTGACGGCGCCGATCGCCAAAAGCAGCTGGCATGCCGCCGGCCACGATTACCCCGGCCAGACCGAACGGCTGGCGGAACTGGCCGGAGTGGCTGCGGCCTCCATGCTGTTCACGGCCCGCAGCCCTGCCGGCGCCTGGCGATTCAACACCTTGCTGGCCACCAGCCACATCCCCCTGGCGGCCGTCTCAGGCCAACTCACCAGCCAGCTGGTGAGCGACAAGCTGGAAGTGCTGCTGGCCTTCTGCCAGCGCTTTAAGCCCCGGCCGCGGCTGGTGGTGGCCGGCCTCAATCCCCATGCGGGCGAGGGCGGACGGCTGGGGAGAGAGGAACAGGACTGGCTGCTGGACTGCCTGGAGCAATGGCGCCGGCGCCATCCCGAGGTGGAACTGGAGGGGCCCCTGCCCCCCGACAGCTGCTGGCTGGAGGCCGCTACGGCCTGGCGCACGGGAGCAGACGGACCCGATGGCTATCTGGCCCTATACCACGACCAGGGCCTGATCCCGCTGAAGCTGCTGGCTTTCGATGCGGCGGTGAACACCACGCTGGGACTGCCGTTTCTGCGCACCTCCCCAGATCACGGAACCGCCTTCGCCATCGCCGGCAAGGGCCTGGCCAGGCCCCAAAGCATGGCAGCGGCTCTAGCCACGGCGCGGGAGCTGGGCTGAGCCCTCGACGCCAAGGCTGATCAGGAGGGCTTGATCCGCATCAGCACCTGGCCGAATTCGACCGGGGTGCCGTTTTCCAGCAGGATTTCCACAACCTCGCCGCTGATCTCTGATTCCAGCTCGTTCATCAGCTTCATCGCCTCGAGGATGCAGACGGGCTGGCCGGCGCTGATGCGGCTGCCCACCTCGACGAAGGCCGGTTCGCCAGGGGCCGGGGAGCGGTAAAAGGTCCCCACCATGGGGGCGGTGATCGCCTGCAGATCACTGCGAACCGCCGCTGGCGCCGGCGGCGGCACCGACGGGGAGGCCGCGGTGGCGGTGACAACCTGGGACGAGGGCAGCGGCGCCAGCACGGGGGCCTGCACCATCGCCACCGGGGCGGTGGCGGGCAGATTGCGACGCACCTCCAGCCGGAAGTCGTCGCCTTCGAGACAGAGTTCCTGGATGTCGCTTTCGCCGAGCAGAGTCAGGAGAGCGCGGAGCTGGTCGTGATCGAGCTGCATGGCGATCAGGACTCCCGACCGAGATAGTTATCGGTGCGTGTGTCGATCTTGATCTTCTCACCGATCGAGATGAACAGCGGCACCATCACCTGGGCGCCGGTTTCAACGATGGCGGGCTTGGTGCCGCCGGTGGCCGTATCGCCCTTGACGCCTGGATCGGTCTGGGTGACCTGAAGCGTCACCGAGTTGGGTAACTCCACCTCGAGGGGCTTGCCATTCCAATAAATGACACTCACCTCCATCCCTTCTTTGAGATACTTGCGACCATCACCGATCTGCTTGGCCGTCAGGCGGGTTTCTTCATAGGAGGACATGTCCATGAAGACGAAGTCCTCACCCTCCATATAGGTGTGCTGCAGGGTGGCCTTTTCCAGCACCGCCTGGGCCATGGTTTCGCCGGCGCGGAAGGTTTTGTCCACCACGTTGCCGCTCTGGACCGCCTTGAGCTTGGTGCGCACGAAAGCCGAGCCCTTGCCGGGCTTGACATGCAAAAACTCGACGACCCGCCAGACCTGGCCATCCAGCTCGATGGTGGTTCCGGTTCGAAAATCGTTGCTGGAGATCATTCCGGCGGTTCGGATCCGGTGGATTGTACGTCTGGCTACCGGCAAGGCCCCAGGGCCGAGCCACCAATTGTTCCGGGAGCCTGTGCCAGAGTCCGCTCAATGACAGGGGAACCATGGGCACTGGGCCAGCGTTCGTCGGGGCAGGGCCTCGCTCCAGAGGCCTCACCAGACGCGCCGGCCACGGCCTGGGCAGCGCCTGGCACCAGCTCGGCAGCGCCAGCCTGGCGGCCCTGCTGATCCTGCTGCTGGCCGTACCCAGCGCCTGGGCCGCCCTGCCCCAGGGCAACGCCGTGACCGATCCGGCGGCCCTGCTGCGCAACGCCCTGCCGATCGAGCAGAAGGACCTCCAGGAGATTCAGCATCGGCTCGAGAGCACCAGCGACGATCTGCGCGCCAAGCGCTGGCCCTCCCTGGCCACCAGCGTGCGCCGCAGCCAGTCCCTGTTCGCCTCGAAGCGGGAGGCGATCCTGGCCAGCTTCCCGCCCGCCGACCGGCCCAAGGCCGAAGCACTGTTTGAACAGCTGACCGGCCAGCTGCAACTCCTGGTCAGCGCGGCCGATGGCCAGGAACGGGAGGCCTTTCTCGACGCCCGCCGCGACGTTCTCACCAGCATCGGCGATGCCGAAGCGCTGCTAGTGGGATCGTTCCCCTTCACCATCCCGGCTGAGTTCGCCGATCTGCCCAGGCTGCTGGGCCGGGCGACGGTGGAGCTCACCACCACCAAGGGCGATCTGACCGCCGTCGTGGACGGCTACAACGCGCCACTGACGGCAGGTGCGTTCGTGGACCTGGTGCAGCGCGGCTTCTACGACAAGCTGCCCTTCATCCGGGCTGAAGATTTCTACGTGCTCCAGACCGGCGATCCGGCCGGCGATGCCGACGGTTACATCGATCCCCAGACCAAGGCGGAGCGCAATGTGCCGCTGGAGATCATGGTGCCGGGCCAGGAGTTGCCCTTCTACAACCAGACCTTCGAAGATCTCGGGATGTTCAAGGCGGAGCCGGTGCTGCCGTTCAACGCCAAGGGCACCCTGGGCTGGGCCCACTCCGACGAAAGCCTGGGCGATGGCTCCTCCCAGTTCTTCCTGTTCCTGTTCGAACCCGAACTCACCCCCGCCGGCCTCAACCTGATCGACGGCCGCTATGCCGCCTTCGGTTATGTGGTGGATGGCTTTGACGTGCTCGAGGAGCTCACCGCCGAGGACGGCATCGTCAAGGCGACCCTGATCGACGGGGCCGAGAACCTGCAGCCCCACGCCTGAGGGCGATGGGCCGCGCAGCACAGGACGGAGCTGCCGGGACCGTAGGGGGCAAAGCGCTGGCGCCCGGCCCCAACGGCGACACCAGCGGTGAAGGGTGCCAGGAAACCCTGGCGGATCTCGGCGAATGGGAACTGATCCGCCGGCTGGGGGCCTTTGCGCCGCCGGGCCAGTTCGCCGACGATGCCGCCCTGCTCCTCCTACCGGGGAGTGGCGCCGAACCGTCCGAGCTGGCCGGAGCCGCCGCCGGAATGAAGCCCAACGGCTCAACCGAAGCCGGGTCAGCGGACGACGGCTCAACGCAGGGCGAGCGCGCCCAGGGCTCTGCGCTGGTGGTCAACACCGATGTGCTGGTGGAGGGCCTTCACTTCAGCGAAGGCACCACCGCGGCGGCGGATGTGGGCTGGCGGGCGGCGGCGGCCAACCTCTCGGATCTGGCGGCGATGGGCTGCAGTGAAGTGATGGGGATCACGGTGGCCCTGGTGGCGCCGGCCGCGACGCCCTGGAGCTGGGTGGAAGGCGTGTACGGCGGCCTTAGGGAAGTCCTGGACACCTACGGCGGTGTGCTGCTAGGGGGCGATTGCAGTGGCGGCGCCCAGCGCCTGCTGGCAATCACGGCGATCGGGCGGCTGGCGCTGTCCGCAGCAGCCCCCGGCTCCGGCCCGATCCGCCGCGGCGATGGCCGCCCCGGCGACCGGCTGGTGTGCACGGGGCCCCATGGCCTCAGCCGCCTGGGGCTGGCCCTGCTGCAGGGCGAAATCGTCGCCGGGAGGCTGGATCCAGCCCTGGTGGAACGGGCGATCGCCGCCCACCAGCGCCCTGTGCCCCGCTTCGATGCGGTACGGGCCCTGATTGCCAGTCGCCCGGCGGCGGCGCCCTGGCGGGTGGGGGGCTGCGACAGCAGCGACGGGCTGGCGGCGGCGGCAGCGGCGATTGCCGCCAGCAGCGGCTGCTCAGCCCGGCTCGATCGCCCCCGCCTACCCCTCGATCCAGCCATGGCGAACCTGCCCCAGGCCCAAGCCTGGTGCCTGGGAGGCGGCGAGGACTTCGAGCTGGTGCTGGCCCTGACGCCGGCCTGGGCCGAGGCCCTGATCGCGGCCCTGCCTGGCACAACGCCGATCGGCGGGCTGGTGGAGGGGGAAGCGGGGGCTCTGGGCTGGATGAGCGGCGAAGCCTGGAACGAAGGCGAGGGGAGAAACGCGGCATCCAGCGGCTACAGCCACTTCAGCTGAGACGTGGGCGGGTGGGAGCTCCCGTGGCAGGAGCCAGCCCCCCAACCGGGCGAGACCCCGGCGTCAGAAGCTGCCCTGATGGCGCACCTGACCGGGATAGCGGGCCACCAGCGCGGCGGCGGTGATCAACAACAAGCCTTCCCATTCGGCCTGGGCCAGAGCAGCAGGCGATCAAAAGGATCGCGGTGCAGGGGCGGCAGCTGGTCCACCGCCAGCCCATGGGCGGCCTCGATCACCAGCTCCCAGAGGGAGGCCACGCTCAAGCACGGGCAATGCTGCGGAACCTCCAGAAAATCTCGGAGTGATGTCCCCAGGCGGGCTGTTCGCCCATGGCCCAGACCAGGAGGTGCGTGTCGAGCAGGAGCTTCACAGCCCGCCGGAGTCGGGCGCGGCAGCCGGCAGGCCCTCGAACAGACCGGCGATGTCCTCCGTGGCAATCCCAGTGGCGACCCCGGTGCCGATCTGGTCGAAATCGTCGGGCACCGAGCACTGACCCGCCAGCAGGCCGAGGCGACGCCTTGGCCCGCCACCGCCTCCGCCACCAGCCGGGACAGGTGGGTCTTGGCTTCGTGCAGGTTGAGCTGGCGCACGGAGTTGATGGCACGGGGGACTTCGTTTAACCATTCCCACTGGTTGAACTCTCCACCAGCTGACGCCTGAGCCGCCTCGCCCAGGAGAGTGGGAGCGTTGGTGAAGCCAGGCCTTGAGGCCCTTTTCGGCAGCCTGCTGCTGCCAAAAAAACCAGACTCCTTCACGGAATCTGGCTGGATCGGAGCTTTCCATAGCGGTCGCGAGATCGGCTCTGGCCATCTGCAGGCAGGCCTCGGGTTCAGAGAGCACCATCCAGCAGCACCCCCTCCCGGTAAGACCGGCCGATCACATGGCTCTGCCAGTGCTGGCGTTCCGCCACTTCCGCCTCCGAAAACAGCAGCAGATCCAACGACACATCGGCCATGGCTAGCCGGCGCCGCAGATCGCTGAGGGTGATCCAGCGATCGTGGCTGGCCAGCCAGGCGTCGGGAACGGTGATCAGCAGGTCGATATCCGATTCGGGGCCGGCGTTGCCGCGGGCACGGGAGCCGAACAGACGCACCTGAGCACCAGGAATGCGGGCGCGGATTTCAGCCGCCAGCAGGGGCGGCCTGGCCTCGATCGCAGCTGCGGCAGTCGCTGTCATGGCACCACTCTGGCAACAGCCAGCTCAGCCGGCATCCCGGCGACCAGCGTGAATCCCATGCCATTGCCTCGCTGTGGCACCGGGCACCTGCCGCTGATCTTGGCGTTGATCAAGGCGTTGATCAACACGCACCAGCCGTCCGCCATGGGCTACGGAACTGCCTCGGCTTGAGGCCAGCTCCGCCATGAGCGGCACGGCGCCAGCCCCTATTCCCCCAAGGCCGCCGCCACCGCCCGCTGGAACACTTCTTCCTCCGGGACAATGCCGGTCCAGAGAGTGAACAGCTGCATCGCCAGTTGCACCAGCATCTCGACGCCATCGACCACACCGCAGCCGTGCTCGCGGGCCATCTGCAGAAACGGCGTGATGCGCGGATTGGTGATCACATCCACCGCCAGACAACCGGGTGCCACCGTGCTCCAGTCCACCGGCACGGGCTCCAGTTCCGGGGCGCAGCCCAGATGGGTGGCATTCATCAGCACCGTGGTGCCGGCAGGCACCTGCACCGGCGAACTCCAGGCCTGCCAATGAGCCGGCACGCCGCTCACGGCGGTGATCCGCTCGGCCACCTCGCGGCCCTGCTCCTCGCGGCGGGTCACCAGGGTGAGCTGGGCCGCTCCGGCCCAGGCGATCTCCACCGCCATCGCCCGGCCGGCGCCACCGGCCCCAAGCATCACCACCTGCGCGCCCTTGAGGCTGCGCTGTTTCTGAATCGCCTTGACCACACCCTTGCCATCGTTGTTATGGCCAATCAGGCGCCCATCTTCAATGGTGAGATAGTTCGCCGCGCCGATCGCCTTGACATCGTCGTCGATCTCATCGAGCAGGGGGATCACATCCACCTTGTAGGGCACGGTAATGCCGACGCCGCGATAACCCAACGGCGCCAGGCCCTTGATCGCCGGCCGCAGCAACTCGGTCGTGGCCACATCATTTTTCCAGAACTGCCAGTTGAGGCCGTAATGGGCATAGACCGCATCGAACATCAGGTCGATCGGGTTCTCCGCTACCGGGTGTCCCAGCATCCCGGTCATCTGCTTCTGGGGAGGAATCACGGAACGTCTGCGGCAAACTCCAGCCGATTATGGGTGAAACGGTGGAACAGGGCAGGGCAGGCCGTGGCGACGCCGCCAACAAGGCAGAACGAGGGCTGCCGGATTGATCGCCTGACGCTCAACCAGGGACAAAGACCCTGGGCGGTGCTGAGCAGCTGCGCCGATGCCCGCGTGGCGCCCGAGTGGATTTTCACCGCCGGATCGGGCGAATTGTTCCAGGTGCGGGTGGCGGGTAACAGCGCCTTCGACGACGGCCTCGCCTCGCTCGAATACGCCGTAGCCGTGCTCGAAGTGCCCGTAATTCTGGTCCTAGGCCACAGCGACTGCGGCGCCATCAAGGCCGCCATGGGCTCCGCACCGCTCACACCGCTGCTGAAAGACCTGGTGAAGCCGATCGGCGACTCGCTCCAAAGCGG
>CALPNT020000067.1 GCA_943325005.2 Bifidobacterium breve
GCCGGTTGCCCTCACCTTTCGTGGGGTCAACCGGCTCTTCTCAGGTCCTGCAGTCCCGCGCAGACTGGTGCCCGTCCACCCCATGCGGGGCCCCACCCAAACAGGAGATCGCCGATGTCCGCTGGCCAAGCTGCGGGCCCTGCTGCCCAACCTCAGCGCGCCGCTGTGGGGGTTGAGGCCACCGTCGTCGACGAGACCCTGCTGATCAGGTTGTTGCGTCGTGCTGGCCGCAGCATCGCCCGCCCGGCGATCGAATGCTTTGAGTTGCTGATCGATGGCGGCACTCCCCACCAGGCGCGTCTCACCGTGCTGGCGGCCCTCACCTATCTGCTGTTGCCCCTGGATCTGATCCCTGATTTCATTCCGGCGGCAGGGTTCAGCGATGACCTGGTGGCGATCACGGCCCTGCTGGGCCTCTGCGGCCGCCATCTCACGCCCGAGATCCGGGAGCGGGCACAGCGCAGACTGGATCTCTGGTTCCCTGTGAACCGGTGATGTCTGTCCGCTGTCTCTCTCCGGTGATGTCCACCCTCAGTGCCGACCAGCTCGACGATCTCCAGACGTTCCTCAAGGACTGGTTGCGTCATACCGGCCGCACCCAGGCTGATCTGCGTCGTGCCTTGAGGGCCCCCTCGATTCGCATGCCGGTGCTGATCGAGGAGCTCCAGTGCATCCACGCCAAGGAGGGCCTCAGCGGGCTGGCCGACCGGCTCTGTGGCATCGAACAGATGTGGCAGGGGGAGGACCAGGGGCTGGAGGCCGACGATTCTCACCCTGACTTTGATGATTCCCTCGGTCAGCTCGATCTGCTGCTGGAGGAGATCCGCCAGCAGCAGGCTTAGCGAACCTTCGCCAGAGTGGGAGGGTCACCCGTTCAGCCGCCCGATGCGAAGCGCTTCTTGCCCCCGACAGCCTGGCTCGCGCCGCCATGCCCTGGGCAGCGGGCCCGTTGCCCTGCTGCTGATCACGGCGAGCTCCGCCCTGGCCTGCCTGGGCCAACCCGCCCAGGCCCAGGTGGAGAGCTTCATGCTTCAGCCAGGCAGCAACGTCGGCCCCGCCACCCAGATCAAGCCGATCAACTGCGTCACCGCTGCCGATGGCTCGGTCACCTGTGACACCAAGATTGAGAACCCGCCCTCCGATACCCCCGCCAAGCCCAGTTATCAGCCCTTCAAGAACTGATGACCTGGCAGAAGCGGCTGCGGAGCGACGTCGCCTACCTGGCCTTGGTGGATCGGGCGGAGCGTCAGCTCGCCAAACTCCTCGCCGGCGGGTTGTTGCTGGTGTTGGTGCTGGCGGCCCTGCAGCTGGTTGGTGTTCTGGTGCTGGATCTGGTTCAGCGCCGCACCCTCTGGATCGGTGAGCCGCTGATCAGCTTGCTCGGTGATTTACTCACCCTGTTGATCGGCCTGGAGGTGCTGCAGAACATCACCTCCTATCTGCGCCGCAGGGTGGTGCAGATCGATCTGGTGCTGCTCACGGCGATGACGGCGGTGGGGCGGAAGGTGATCGTGTTGCCCCCCGGTTCGGAAAATAAACCGCTGCTGCTGGTGGGGCTCGGTGTCGTGGTGCTGGCCCTGGCCCTGGCCTATTGGCTGGTGCGCCATTCGGCTCGGCTCAACATGGAGACCAGTGCAGAGCCAGCCAGATCGTTCCAGGCTCCGGATCCGTCCGTTCGACCCGATGACGGCGATGGGCACTGAGCATCAGGCTGTCGCCGCGGTTGAGCTCCCTGGGCTCTGGCTCATCAGCGCAGCGAATGCTGGCGCTGCCCTGCAGGATCGCCACCCATTCCGGCTGGGGCTGGTCATACCAGAAGCCTTCCGGACTTGAGGCCTGGCAGGAATGAATCCGCTCCAGCCTCAGGCCGGTGGTTTCGATCAGGGTCTCGACCCGCTCCTGGCCTGGGGGCGGGCAGCTTCCTCCCAGCAGGTTGGCGTCGCCGGCCTGGGCGATGGCGGCTTCACCCCAGCGCCGGCCGATCTCAAAGCCCTGCTGCCGGGCCAACGCCACCACCTCCTGGTGGTGGCTGCAACCCCGTAAAGCCTCGCGCAGCTCCGGATCGGCCTCACTGCGGGCGACGAAGGCGTTGAGTTGTCGCACCTTTTCCAGAAAGGCTTGCAGCTGGGCCTCGGCCATGGCGGCGCTGGGATCGGTCAGGGCAGGTCTTTGATCATCCGCCAGCGTCGGAAGGGTTGGCCGGCGAACAGCAGCTCCTCCTCCGCTTCAATCCGCCAGCCCATTGTTTGCAGCAGGGGTCTGGAGAGTTGGCTGGCTTCGGTGCGCAGGCGCCGGCAGTGTTGGCGCCGGGCTTCAGCTTCCAGGGCCTGCACCAGCCGGCGGCCCCGGCCCTGCCGGCAGGAGCGGCCGCGGCAGTAGAGCAGGGACAGGCGATCGATCGGATCAAGCAGGGCGAAGGCCTCGATCACCCCGGCATCGGCCGCGTCGCAGCTAGCCAGTCCGTAGCCCCGCCGCAACGCCGTCGACACATCGGGATGGCGTTCGGCATGGTGCGCCCAGGCGTCGATCTGGGCTGCCTCGTAGAGGCCCACCGCCTGGCTGAGCACGGCATCGCGGTAAACGGCGATCAGCTGGGGCTCGTCTGTGGGCGTCAGTCGACGGATCACCGGCTCCGGCATCAGAGGCGGAGCCCCATTCTGGGGTGGAGCCCCATTCTGAGGTGGAGCCGCAAGGATGGGGGCACTTCCCGCATCTGGTCTGTGCCGCGTCTCCTGAACTTGCTCACCGGCCTGTTGGTTTCGGCCCTGTTGTTGCTGCCGTTCACCCGGCCATGGCCGGCCCTGGCTGCGGAGCCGTCGGCTGTCCAGCCAGCGGTCTCGCTGAGCGCGGGAGCGCAGCGGGGCCAGGAGCTCTTCGCGGCGCACTGTGTGGGCTGCCATGTCGGTGGCGGCAACATTCTGCGGCGCGGCAAAACCCTCAAACTGGCGGCGCTCGAGCGCCAGCAGCTGGCCAGTCCCGAGGCCATCGCCCGGATCGCCGCCGCAGGCATCGGCCAGATGTCTGGCTATGACAAGGCTCTGGGCGACGGTGGCGCCGAGGCGGTGGGGCGCTGGGTCTGGTCTCAGGCCCAGGCTGGCTGGCCGCAGGCCTGAAGCAGCTGGCCCGGACGTCCGGCTCCTTGGACCGGCACTTTCGGGCCAGATGCCACGGAAGACGCGGAAGGTGGAGCCCCAGACCCAGAGGGAGACAGCGACGCCCGTGGGCGGGCCAGGTGCCGATGGGCTGGCCACCCAGGACACCGGCTCCAACCCTCACTTCTGTCGCCAGGGTCGTCGCTGTTCAGGGGGGATCGAGACGCTTCAGAAGGCCTGAATCCAGGGATACACCCGAAGCTCTGTCCAGATCCCCTGCCGCCAGTAGATGTCGTGATGGAGCAAGGCTTCCACCTGCTCCTGGCTGTCGGCTTCATAGAGGCCGAAGACATGGGTGCTGTCTGCGGTGGGCCCCAGGGTGACCAGCAGGCCGGCCTCCTTCTGGCGTTGCAGACCTTCGAGGTGCTCCTGCCGGAAGGGACCGCGCTTCTCGAGGGCGTGATCGCAATAGGTGCCCCAGAGGACGAATTTCATGGTGGGAAGCGCCTGCCGCCGATCAGGTGAGCGACTCGCGCCGCAGATAGACGCGAATCAGTTTCTCGTCCATCAGTCCTTCGCGGGCGTAGGGCTGTTCGTTGCAGAGCTCAAAGACCTTGATCAAGGTTTCGGCCCGGAAACTCTGGCCGCCGGCCTTGGCGATGTCGCTGACCTCCATGGCGGTCTGCACCAGGTTGAGCTGCGCGCGCAGAGGTGGCTCCTGCTGGATGCGGGCCAGGAAGGCGATCAGCTGGTCGAGTTCATGGCGATCGAGTTGATCGCGCTCAAGGGTGTCGCTCATGGTGCAGGCCGATCCTGCCGGTCATAGTGACGCCCATCCTGACCCTGCGTCTACAGGGGGCAGATCTGGGACTGGTGATCTGGGGCTGGCGGACTTCATGATGGAGCTGGTTGCCTTGATGGGATGGGTTCGGTTCTGCGTTGGCTGCCCCTGGGCTTGCTCGCCTTGCTGACGGCCTGCGGCCCCGTCTACCGGGCCAGGGCCGAACCCACGGCCGTCCCGATCGGCAGTGCCGAGCCCAATCCGCGCCGCCTGCTGGGCACCTGGGCCCTCACCGACAACGACAACCTGCTGTTCAACGTGCTGCTGCGGCCTGATGGCAGCGCCCTCTCGGCGATGGGCAGCCATGGCCCCCGGCCCCTGGCCGCCGGCACCATGCCGGCGGCGGAGCTGATGGAGCTGGGCCATTGGAAGGGTTGGGGCAACGGGGTGCGGATCGACTACTCCGATGGCTGGACCGATGCGATCCTGCTGGCGCCAGGGGGGCCGATTCAGTGGTCCTGGGCTCCGGGGAGCAATCGCGATGAACCTCCCACCAACACCGGTAAGGCGGTGCGGCTCAAGGGCCCGGAGGCGGGTTGGGTCGGTGTCTATCGCTTCGCTCCCACCCAACCGGACCAGCCGCTCTATCACGCCAGCCTGCTCTCCAGTGGCCGGGCGATCAACTCGATCGACGCGATTGCCGCCGGTTCCTGGCGTCAGGAGCCGTCCCGCCTGGTGATCGACTGGGCCAGCGGTTGGCGCACCAGCATCGAACAAGCGACGCCGCCGGCCCCGGGCCAGTCGTTCGTGCTGCGCCACTGGGCTCCGGGTGCGAATCGGCAGGGACCCGCCTCCAGCCAGCGGCAGGGAGAGCGCCTTTGAGGGCTGGCACCTGTCAGCTGTCGAGGGCGCTGCGCAGCTCGGTGCAGAAGCGGCCGGCGGCGGCGGCCACCGACTCCCCGGCCTCGTGGGCCTGGGCCATCACCTTCACCAGGGCGCTGCCGACAATGGCGCCATCGGCCCCCCAGTCGCGCACCTGACGGGCCTGGGCTGGTCCGGAGATGCCGAAGCCCACGGCGATCGGCGTGGAACCCTGATGCTTGAGTTGCTGTACCAAGGGCTCCACCCGCGATTCCAGGTTGGTGCGCACCCCGGTGACACCGGTGACGCTGACCAGGTAAGTGAAGCCGCGGCTGGCGCCATGGATGCGGGCCATCCGCGCCGCCGGCGTGGTGGGGGCCACCAGCAGAATCAGATCCAGGCCGGCTGCGGTGGCGATCGCCGAAAGCTTCTCGGCTTCTTCGAGCGGCAGATCCGGCACCACCAGACCGGCGGCACCGGCGGCGGCGGCGTCCCGACAGAAATTCTCCATGCCGCGATTGAGCAGGGGATTGCTGTAGGTGAACAGCACCACCGGGATCAGCAGTTCGCCGGCCAGGCTGGCCAGCATCGTCAGCACGGCGCCGGGGGTGGTGCCGGCTGCCAGGGCACGGCTGGCGGCGGCCTGGATCACCGGTCCATCGGCGAGCGGATCGCTGTAGGGAATGCCCAGCTCGATCAGATCGGCGCCGGCTTGCTGCAGCGCCAG
The DNA here is from genome assembly GCA_943325005.2 of Bifidobacterium breve. Lineage (GTDB taxonomy): Bacteria > Cyanobacteriota > Cyanobacteriia > PCC-6307 > Cyanobiaceae > Cyanobium. Next base: position 5,462 of record CALPNT020000067.1, read on the forward strand.
CAGGGTGGCCCGGGTGGTGGCGAGGTCCGCATCTCCCGCCATCAGAAAGGGCATCAGCGCGCAGCGACCCTGCTGTCTCAGCGCGATAAAGCGTCGCTCAATCGCGGTGGGGTTGGTGGCGGCGGTGCTGAGGGTGGCGCTCATCGGCGCGTGCAGGCTGGCGTTGACTGCGAGCCTACGGGGCAGGGGCCTGCGGGCCAGGGCCCGGCCGGCTCACATCTCGGCATCCGCCTGGATCTGTCCAACTTCGGCCAGCAACTTGGTCTGCTCCTCCGGACTGAGCGCGTCGAACTTGGCCTGCAGGGCGTCGTCGGTGATGGCGTCGTAGGCGCTGCGGTAGGTGCGGCGCTGCTCCATGTAGGTCATCTTGCCGGTGACGACCCGCAGCAGATAGCTGCTGGTCCAGCCCACCACCAGCAGCATCAGAATCCCGGAGGCGGCGATACCAGGGCTAAACCCTTCCAGGCCGCTGGCCTGGAAACCCAGGTATCCCAGCCCCCCCAGGGCGAAAATCGCCAGGCCCAGCAGAAGGGCTCCTTTGCGCGTCATGCCCTCGAGGGCCCCTGGCCGGCCATGCGCAGATTGAGGAAGGGCGCGAACAGGATCAGGCCTGGGAAAAAGAGGAACACCAGCCCATAGATGCCCGTGCGCTCGATCTTGCCCATCACCGTCCAGCGCTTCACCAGCCACCAATAGAGGGCCAGCGGGATCACCACCAGATAGGCACCGGCCAGGACGGCGTAGAGCGCCAGCACCAGCAGAGTCTCGCCCGAGAGCTGGAACGGCAGGTTGAACGGGAGTGCCGTGGTGATGGAGCTCAACAACCCGAACAGCGGCACGGCGCCCAAAGCCAACGGAGCGCAAATCTAGGATGGGCCGGTGGGGGCATGGCGGAAGTGGTAGACGCAGCGCACTTAAAATGCGCAGACGGCGACGTTGTGGGGGTTCAAGTCCCCCTGCCCCCATTGATTTTGCGCCAGGCCTGCTGGCCGAGCAACGGCCGATCGGGCGCCAGGACTCTGATTGGTGACCATCGGTACCGCCGCCGCGGCCGAACGCGCCCGGACTGGCTAACAAGGGGAGAGGACCGCGAGGGCTCATGTCGGCGGCCAACCCATGTCCAGCCAGTGCTGCCCAGGGTTCTGGTCTCGACTTGCCTGGTGTGCGCCCCAGCGCGGGGCCTGGATCTGGCGCCGTCTCCCAGGCTGATGCCCTGCCGGGCCAGGAGCCCAGCGACGGTGATGAGCGCATCGCCCGGTTGATCCGCCGCCAGGGCAGCCAGAGCGATGGCTTGATTGAAGTGCTGCACCAGGTTCAGGAGATCCACGGCTATCTGCCGAAGCCGGCCCTGGTCCAGGTGGCACGCGCGCTGCGGCTGCCCCTGAGCCGGGTTTACGGCGTGGCCAGCTTCTACCACCTGTTTCGGCTCCATCCCCCCACCGAACATCGCTGCGCTGTCTGTCTGGGCACGGCCTGCTTTGTGCGCGGCGGTGGGGCGTTGGCCGTCTGCCTGCAGCGGCGGCTGGGTCTGGAGCTGGATCAGGCCCGTGAGGACGGCAGCTGGGCCTTGGAGCGGCTGAGCTGCATCGGGGCCTGTGGCCAGGCGCCTGTGCTGCTGCTCGATGGCGTGTTGTTCAGTGCTCTGCCGGTGGCGGCTCCGTTGGCGGCTCCGTCGGCGGCAGAGCCGGCGGCAGAGCCGCAAGGGCTCGATCGCTGGCTCACGACCCTGGGTCTGCCTGCTGGCGCGGAGACCCGCTGATGGTGGCCCTTCCCGCTCGCGAACGGCCCCAGCTGCGTTGCTGTGGCGCCAGTGGTTGCCGCCATGCGGGAGCGGGGCCGTTGCTCGCCGCCTTGCGTGCGGCCGCGGCCGCAGGCGGCCCTGCCGCAGATGACATGTCCGCTGGGGCGTCAGCCGCGCTGCAACCCCTGGAGGTGCGTTCGGTCGGCTGTCTGCGGCTCTGCGGTGAGGGGCCGCTGCTGGCCTGGGATGGTCCTGAAGGCACCCGTCTGTTCGGGGGGCTGGCGCCAGCGGCGGCCGCGGCTCTGGTGGACCAGGTTCGGGGGGTGGCGTCGCTGCCGTTGGCGGCGGACCCTGCCTTGGCCGGCCATCAGCTTGATCTTGAGCAGCCCTTTTTCCGGTTGCAGCGGCCCCTGGTGCTGGAGGGGTGCGGCATCGTCGATCCGGAGTGCATCGAGGCTGCCCTCGCCCATGGCAGTTATGCCCAGTTGCGGCGCGTGCTGCACGAGCTGAGCCCCGAGGCGGTGCGCGAGCAGGTGCGCCGCAGTGGGTTGCGGGGGCGGGGCGGCGGTGGCTATCCCACCGGCCTCAAGTGGGACACGGTGGCCTTGCAGCCGCCGGGGCGGCGCTACGTGGTGTGCAATGCCGATGAGGGCGATCCCGGTGCCTTCATGGACCGCAGCGTGCTGGAGGGCGATCCCCATCGGCTGCTGGAAGGGATGGCGATCGCCGCCTATGCCGTGGGAGCTGATCACGGCTACCTCTACGTGCGGGCGGAGTATCCGCTGGCGATCGAGCGCTTGCGGCTGGCTCTGCAGCAGGCACGCCAGCAGGGGCTGCTGGGCCAGGGCATCGCCGGCAGCTCCTTCAACCTCGACCTGGAGGTGCGGGTGGGGGCCGGCGCCTATGTCTGCGGCGAGGAGACGGCCCTGTTGCACTCGATTCAGGGCCAGCGCGGCACACCCCGCACCCGGCCGCCCTATCCGGCCCAGGCGGGGCTGTGGGGGGCGCCGACCCTGATCAACAACGTCGAGACCTTCGCCGCCGTGCCCGTGATCCTGCGGGAAGGAGGGGATTGGTATGCGGCGATCGGCAGTGGCAACAGCCGTGGCACCAAGGTGTTCAGCCTCTCGGGGGCGATCCGCCACACCGGCCTGGTGGAAGTGCCGATGGGCACCAGCCTGCGCACCGTGGTGGAGACGATGGGTGGTGGCGACCCCGATGGCGGCGCCGTGAAGGCGGTGCAGACCGGCGGCCCTTCGGGTGGGTGCATTCCCGCCGCTCTGCTGGACACCCCGGTGGATTTCGAGAGTCTGCTGGCCCTCGGTTCGATGATGGGCTCCGGCGGCATGGTGGTGATCGGTCAGGGCACGGCGATGCCCGAGGTGGCGCGCCATTTCATGGCCTTCAGCGTCAACGAGAGCTGCGGTAAATGCGTGCCCTGTCGGGCCGGCACCGTGCAGTTGCTGGCCCTGCTCGATCGCTGCTTGGAGCGGGGCGCCACAGCGGCGGATCTGGAGGCTCTCGAAGCGCTCTGCGCCATGGTGAAGGCCACCAGCCTCTGCGGCCTGGGGCAGGCGGCACCGAATCCGGTGCTCAGCACCCTGCGCCATTTCCGTCAGGAGTACAGCGCGGCGCCGGGGGCGGGACGATGAGCGTGATCACCCTGCAGGTGGATGGCCGCGATGTGGCAGTGCCGGCTGGATCGACGCTGCTGCAGGCGATCCGGGCGGCGGGGCTGTCCGTGCCCACCCTCTGCCATCTCGATGGCCTCGATCCGGTGGGGGCCTGTCGGCTCTGTCTGGTGGAGGTGGAGGGCGGCCAGCGCCTGCTGCCGGCCTGTGCCAGTGAGGCCAGCGAAGGCCAGGTGATCCGCACCGATACGGCTCAGCTGCAGGGGTATCGCCGCATGGCGGTGGAGCTGTTCTTCGCCGAAGGCAACCACGTGTGCGCCTTCTGTGTTGCCAATGGCCAATGCGAGCTCCAGGATGTGGCGGTGGCTGTCGGCATGGATCACTCCCGTTTCCCCTACCAGTACCCGCAGCGTTCAGTGGATGCCTCGCATCGACACTTCAGCCTGGACCACAATCGCTGCATCCTCTGCACCCGTTGCGTGCGGGTCTGCGATCAGATCGAGGGGGCCCATGTCTGGGATGTGGCCGAGCGCGGCAGCGACTGCCGCATCGTCGCCGGCCTCGACCAGCCCTGGGGTGAGGTGGAGGCCTGCACCTCCTGCGGCAAGTGTGTCGATGTCTGTCCCACCGGCGCCCTGTACGCCAATGAGGACACCACCGCCGAAAAGCATCCCCATCCCGAACGGGCCCACCAGCTGCGGCGGGCCCGGGAGCACCAGCAATGGCTGCGATGACGGAGGCTCCTCTGCCAGCCCAAGCCCACCCCCAGGCTCAGTCCTCCGCCTTGACCGGTGGCCAGGGCCGCCCCAGATTGCGGCTGGCCACGGTCTGGCTGGCTGGCTGTTCCGGCTGTCATATGTCGTTTCTGGATCTCGATGAGTTTCTGTTTGAACTCGCCGAGGCGGTGGAGATCGTCTACTCGCCGGTGGCGAGCGACACCAAGATCTATCCCGAGCAGGTGGATGTCTGCCTGGTGGAGGGGGCGGTGGCCAATGTCGACAACCTGGAGCTGGCCCTCACGCTGCGGCAGCGCACGGCGTTGGTGATCTCCTTCGGCGACTGTGCGATCAGTGCCAATGTGCCCGGCCTCCGCAATCTGTTCAGTGCCCCGGGCCGCGACAGTGCCCGCACCGTGCTTGAGCGCGGCTATCTGGAGCTGGCCGATGCCAGTGGCCAGCTGCCCCATGCGCCCGGCGTCGTGCCGGAGCTGCTGCCCAGGGTGTTGCCCCTGCATGAGGTGATTCCTGTGGATCTCTACCTGCCGGGCTGTCCGCCTTCGGCCGAGCGCATCCGCGCCGCGATCGCGCCGTTGCTGCTGGGGCAGAGGCCTCTGATGGAAGGTGCGGCGATGCTGAGGTTCGGCTGATGGCCCGCACCGTCGTCATTGATCCGGTCACCCGGATTGAGGGTCACGCCAAGATCACGTTGCAGCTCGACGATGACGGCCATCTCGTCGACAGCCGTTTCCATGTGGTGGAGTATCGCGGCTTCGAAACCTTCTGCGAAGGGCGGCCGTTCACTGAGATGGCCGGCATCACCGCCCGCATCTGCGGCATCTGCCCGGTGAGCCATCTGCTGGCGGCGGCCAAGACCGGCGACAAGTTGCTGGCGGTGCAGATCCCGGCGGCGGCGCTGAAGCTGCGGCGCCTGCTCAACCTGGCCCAGATCACCCAGAGCCACGCCCTGTCGTTCTTCCATCTCAGCAGTCCCGATTTCCTGCTGGGCTGGGAGAGCGATCCGGCTCGCCGCAACATCTTTGGCCTGATGGCGGCCGATCCGGAGCTGGCCCGCGCCGGCATCCGCCTGCGTCAGTTCGGCCAGCAGATTCTGGAGCTGCTCGGCGGCCGCAAGATTCATGCCGCCTGGGCGGTGCCCGGTGGGGTGCGCTCGCCGCTGAGTCTTGAGGCGCGGGACTGGATTCTGGCGCGTCTGCCCGAAGCGCAGGCGACGATCCGTCTGGCCCTGGAGCTGCACAAGCGCCTGCTCGATGGACCCTTGCAACAGGAGCAGCGCCTGTTCGGCTCCTTCCCCAGCCTGTTCATGGGCCTGGTGACACCGGAGGGGTTGTGGGAGCACCTCGAGGGCCAGCTGCGCTTCCGCGCCAGTGATGGCACGATCGTGGCCGATGGCCTGCGGGAGGACGACTACGCCAGTTTTCTGGCGGAGGCGGTGGAGCCCTGGAGTTATCTGAAGTTCCCCTACTACCGGCCGCTTGGCTATCCCGACGGCATGTACCGGGTGGGCCCGCTGGCGCGTCTGAATGTCTGCGACCGCATCGGCACCCCCTGGGCCGACCGGGAACTGACGGAATTCCGCCAGCGCAGTGGCCAGGTGGCGATCTCGAGCTTCGCCTATCACCATGCGCGGCTGGTCGAGATCGTCGCCTGCCTGGAGGCGATCGCCACGCTTGTCGAGGATCCTGAGCTGATGCATGGCCGCGTGCGCTGCCGCGCCAGCCTCAACCACCATGAGGCGGTGGGGGTGAGTGAAGCGCCGCGGGGCACCCTGTTCCATCACTACCGCGTCGATGACGACGGCCTGCTGACCAAGGTGAATCTGATCATCGCCACCGGTCAGAACAACCTGGCGATGAATCGCACCGTGCATCAGATCGCCCGGGCCTACATCCCCGATCCGGTGCCGGCGGGGGTGGAGATTCCTGAGGCTCTGCTCAACCGGCTGGAGGCGGGCATCCGCTGTTTCGACCCCTGCCTCTCCTGCAGCACCCATGCCGCCGGCCAGATGCCGCTGGCGATCCGCCTGGTGGCGGCGGATGGCCGAGTGCTGGCGGAGCGTTGTCGCGGATGAGGGCTTCCTGGTGGCCGGATGCGGCTACGGCCAGGGGGGAGGCTCACCCGCTGCGCTCGCTGCTGATCGGTATCGGCAATCCACTGCGCGGCGATGACGGTGTCGGCTGGCGTCTGGCTGAGGAGCTGGGCGGCCTGGCCGTGCACCAGCTCACGCCCGAGTTGGCGGCCGAGCTGGCGGCGGTGGATCGGGTGTTGTTTGTGGACGCCTGGCTGCTGCCGCCGGGGCCGCTGCCAGCGGGGCGGTTTCAGCCATGTCTGCGCGCTGTCGCCCCAGGGGCCAGCGGGCTGGGATCCAGTCATCGGCTGGAGCCGGCGGAGTTGCTTGCCCTGGCGGCCGCCCTCTATCAGGCCCGGCCCGAGGCCCAGGAGCTGCTGCTGCCGGCCCATGACTTGGCCCATGGCACCAGGCTTTCGCCGCCCTTGCGCCGCCAGCTGCCGCGGGCGCGGCGCCTGCTCAGGCAGTGGCTGGTGCAGGCCGGTGCATGAACTCAGCCTGATGGATCGGGTGCGGGAGCTGGCGCTGGACCAGGCCCAGCGGCATGGAGCCAGCCGCATCACCTCGATCACCCTGCGGATCGGCTCCCTCGCCGGGGTCGACCCCGAGGCCCTGCAGTTCGCCCACGAGGTGGTGATGGCGGACACGATCGCCGCCGGCAGTCGATTGCAGCTTGAGCTGGTGGCCGCCCAATGTTTCTGCAGCCCCTGCGGCGCCCCATTTGCGGCGCCGGATGGGGTCTGCGTCTGCCCGTGTTGCGGCACGATCAGCAGCGAGCTGCTGCAGGGGCGGCAGCTGGAGCTGGCGGCGCTGGAGCTGGTCTGAGCACTGCGCAGCTGGCCTTCAGGCCCGCCACGGCTCTCAGTTGAAGCGGTCGGTGTGGTGGTGCACAGCGCGCCACTGGCCCTCCTCGTTGCGAAAGATGGTGGTGGAGCGGATGTTGACGCTAATCGGTTCGCCGGCAAGGCTCATGCCGTCACCGGGTCGCCCGCTTCGATGATCCGGCGATCCACCGCCATCAGCTTGCCGTCGAATCCCATGGTCGATTCGCTCGTCAGCAGGGCGATCACGGCGCTGCGGCCCCGGTGAATCGCCCCGGTGGTGCCCATGTCGCTGATGTCGTCCTGCTGTGACCAGATCGCCTCCACACCCGACAGATCGCCGTGAAACATGCGGTTGAAGGCGGTGTAGAAGGCTTCAACGCTGGCTTCGAGCGATAGGGCCATGGGTCGGGGCGCCTTGGGGGCCGGTCAATGGAAACGCCGCTAGCGTCGAGCTCGGAGGCTCTCAGCCCGGGACCGCCGTCAGGAGCGGATTGGCCATGTGTGTGGATTGCAACTGCGGCCGCAGCGATTCCGAGGCTGTTGTGGTTTCCGGGGTCAGCGATCGTCCCGACCCGGACCGCCTTGATCATCACCATTCTTCACCCCTTGATTCGTCGCACGACCATCCGCCACACGACCATCTGCCTGCCGATCATCAGCACGTCGAGGCTGCTGTGCCGTTATCTCTTCAGTCGCCGTTGCCATCCCGGTCGTTGACGCTGACGGATCGCCTGCTGGCCCACAACGACGCCCAGGCCGCCGTCAACCGCCAGCGCTTTGCGGCGGCGGGGGTGACGGTGGTGAACCTGCTCTCGTCTCCCGGTTCCGGCAAGACGGCCCTGCTGGAGCAGCTGGCCCGCTCATCCCGGGTAGCGATGGCGGTGATCGTCGGCGATCTGGCCACCGACAACGACGCTCGCCGCCTGCGGGCCGCCGGCCTGCCGGCGGTGCAGATCACCACCGGCCAGGCCTGTCATCTCGACGCGGCGATGGTGCAGCGGGCTGTTGATGCCCTTGAAGCCCAGGGCCAGCCCCTGGCGGAGCTGGAGCTGCTGCTGATCGAAAACGTCGGCAACCTGGTTTGTCCTGCCGCCTACGACCTCGGCGAAAGCCTGCGGCTGGTGCTGCTGGCGGCCGGTGAGGGCGAGGACAAGCCGCTGAAATATCCCGCCTTGTTCCACTCCGCCGACTTGGTGGTGATCAGCAAGAGCGACCTGGCCGCAGCGGTGGCCTTCGATCGGCCCCAGGCGCTGCGGGCGATCACCACGGTGGCGCCGAAGGCGCGGGTGTTCGAGTGTTCCGCCCGCACGGGCGCCGGCATCGAGGCCCTGCTGGAGGCGTTGTTGCCCTTGCCCCTGCCATCGAAGTCCCTGCCGGCATGAGCGGTGAGGCCGCCGGCCTGCGTCTGCTGTGCCGCGGTGTGGTTCAGGGTGTGGGCTTTCGCCCCTGGGTGTACCGGCTGGCGACGGAGCTGGCGCTCGATGGCGCCCTGATCAACGGCGGCGAAGGGGTGTCGCTGCAGCTCTCCGGCCCCCGCCCGCAGCTGCAGTGCTTCCTGCGCCGTCTGGTGGCGGAGCTGCCGGCGCCGGCCCGGTTGGAGCCCCTGCTGCCGCACTGGGGCCCAGCGATGGCGGCCCGGGGCCAGGGGGTGCGGATCGAGGCCGGCCCACGGCAGCCGTTGGGGGTGGGTTGGTACGCCCCCAGCC
>CALPNT020000068.1 GCA_943325005.2 Bifidobacterium breve
ACGAGGTGATCGCCGCCCTGGAGGATCTGCGCGGCGTCGATTGCCAGCGCCTCACCCTGGGCCAGTACCTGCGACCCTCCCTGGCCCATCTACCGGTGGCGCGCTACTGGCAGCCGGCGGAGTTCGAACAGCTGGGCGGCATCGCCCGCGCCATGGGCTTCGCCGATGTGCGCAGCGGTCCGCTGGTGCGCAGCAGCTACCACGCCGCCTTGCCCTGATCGGCCCGCGCCAACCGCCGCCCGCAGCGCCGCAAGCCCTCGCTGCAATCACCACGCATCAACAGCCCCGCTCCACCCCAGATCAACCGCAGGGGCAGATCGGCGGGGCCTGCCGCCAAAGGGCGCAACGGCTCGAAGCCGAGCCCAGCGAAATACCGCACCAGGCGCCGGTGCTGACGGTCGTCGTCGTGAATCGCCAGCAGCCTGGCGCTGCGGCAGGGGGTTGCCTCCAGGGCCCAGGCGAAGGTGGCAGCCCAGATCAGCGGACCCACCAGGGCCGTGTCGTCCCCCTGCACCCGCATCGTGTCGAGCTGCAGGCCACTGGAGCTGGGCAAGGCCCAGCCTTTGAGCTCGCCCAGCAGCTGGGCCCGACCAGCCCCCAACGGACGCGCCACGCCCACCTGCAGAGTCCAGATCCCCAGCCGGCGACCGACGCGCAGCCGCAGGAACAGGCCGTGCGCCGTCGCCCAGCCCTCCAGCGCCGCCAGATCGAGTGCCGCTGGATCCAGGCCTGCTGGATCCAGATCGGCCTGATCCCGATTGGCTTGATCCGGGGGGTGGTCAGCGGCTGGGGGAGTCAAGGCCGTCAAGAAGCAGCCCCCTCGCCAACCGCGGCCGGTTGCCAACGCTCCACCGCCACCACCGCCGTCAGCGGCAAGGCTCCGTACAGGTGGGGGAACAGCTCCGAACCAGTGGGTGCCGCCTCCGCCCGCACAGCCACACCGGCGGCCGCCAGCCGCTGGGGGTCGATGGTGAGCAGCAACAGCCGCGCAACATCGGCGTAGTGACGCCGGCGGGTGGACTCCAGTTGATGGGCATAGCTGGCGTGGATGAAGCCCACCTGCTCGAGGCTGAGGCCGCGGCTGGAGCGCCGGTACTCCCCCTGCGGCTGGGCCGCGTCCCACTCCTCAGGCAGAGCCAGGTGATACAGCCAGCGGGGCGAACGCCAGGGGCTCGGCCCGGTCCAGGGAGGGGCCAGCACCGCCGCCAGTTCAGGGCTCTGCAGGAATCGGGTCAGCCAGGCCTGCAGTGGTGCCAGATCAGTTTCGGCTGCAAAGCGGGCTGGATCCGCCAGGCGGAACTGACGCACAAACGGCAACAGGGCCCAGTCCGCCAGGCAAGGCCGAGCGCCCAGCAACCAGCCGCTGCTCCCATCCGCCGGCGTGGCCTCGATCAAGCGGGCGTTCCATTCGCGCAGCAGCACCAGAGCCGCCTGCCGATGGGCTTCGGTCGTTGTCTCGGTCGTTGCCTTGACCTCTGGCTTGGTCTCTGGGTTGGTATCAGGTTCGCCGTAGCGGCTGGCGTATTTGTAGCGATCCAGGTGGTATTTGAAGGGGCCATCACAGGCCGCTAACAGCTCCCGCATCAATACCTGGGCCCCGCGATCAGCCGCGCGCAACCAATCTTGGGGATCGTGGCGAACCAGGGCCCAGTGCATGATCGCCAGGCTTTGATCGATCGAGCCCGCGGGCGAATCCGGCTCCAGCCCCGGGGATTCAGCGGCGAGCACCAACACGGGCACGGTGCCCTTGGGCGAGGCTTCGAACAACTCCGGCGGCTTGCAGGCCAACGCCACCTCGCGCAGCTCCACCGCAACGCCAGCGACAGCCAGGGCCAAGCGAGCCCGGATGGCATAGGGGCAGCGGCGGAAGCTGTAGAGAATCAGAGGAGCCGGAGCTGCCAACGCGGTGATCATGGCAGCTGATCAGAAGCGACCGGCGGGCAGCACAACGATTGCCAGGTCACCAGCCCAGCAGATCATCAAAGTCAGGCGCTGCCCGATTACCGCGGTGAGCTTTCGCTGGGTGGCTTTTGTTCACAACTTCCAGGGGGGCGGTATGGCCCCACCAAACACCTACCTACGTTGCTCACCCCCGGTCCGGGCCAAGGCCAAGGGGTTTGAAAATTTAGTCGCTCCTAAGCAGGGTTCAGAAACAGAACGGCAGGAATTGGGTGCGGCAGGCGGCATAGCCATCCACCAAGGCCCCCAGACCGATCTGGTGAGCGATGCCGGAGCCCGTGATCACTTCGGTGAGAATGCCAATGGCAATGCCAAGCATGGCGGCACGGCCGTTGAACAGTTCAGCGCGCTGCAGCTGCTCGAGATGATTCTGCTGTTCGGTGCGATTGTCGAACCACTGGCCCTTGGTCGGGGTGTTGGTCATCGGAATTGCTCGTGGGTTGAAAGGACGTTGAGGCTGCAGTCGGCCCGATCGCTCTGGAGTGTGACCGTCACAAACCAGACAAGGAATCAAAAGAGCTGGAGTCGATCAGCGATTGTTGGTCGGAGCGAGGTCGCTGGGGCGACTCAGAACGAAGACAACCATTCCGGTCAAGATGACAACGAGGCCGATGACGGCCGTGATCGCGGCGGTGTAATCCGTGCTCATGGCGATCAACCGAGACCGATCTGGGAGAGGATGCTCTGGCCGGTGAGCAGCTCGGTGCCGAGGCCGATCACAAAGCCGAGCATGGCGAGGCGACCATTCCAGGTTTCGGCAAAGGCCACAAACCCGTAACGCGGAGTGGAGTCAGTCATGGTCGTTTCAGGTGAATGCGCTGATTGTAACGCCTTGTAACGGCCTTTGGCTAGGGCCGGTTCGCGGCCCCGCCAGTGAAAGCTCCACGCACCCAGCCAGGCCGCCAGGGCCGCTACTGCGCTGGCGAGAGCCGGCCGGCAGCACGCTGCAGAAGCACGTCCTTACAGTCAGTTCAACTTTGCAGGCCGGGTGAGGCAATGGCGCAGGTTGTCGCCGCCCCTGGCCTGAGCCCAGCACTCGCCTAGGGCCATGGCAAGCAAGCGCACCCTCAACGCCAGCAACCTCGAAGCCCTCGGCGGTCCGGCCCTCGCCCAGCTGCTGATCGAGGTGAGCAGCGGCAACGCTGTCATCCAGAGGCGGCTGCGCTTGGCCCTGGCTGCCGCCGAGGGAGCCGATGGCGCCGCCCGTGAGGTGCGCAAACGACTCGCCGCGATCGCTCGCGCCACCACCTTCATCGATTCCGCCAAGCGCAAGGCCTTGCTGGTTGATCTCGAGGCCCAGCATCAGGCGATCACCGGGGCGATCGCGGCGGCCGATCCCGCCCTGGCCCTGGAGCTGCTGGTGCGGTTCCTGGAGCTGGCGGAGGGCCTGATGCAGCGCAGTTCCGACAGCACCGGAACCTTGATCGGCGTGTTTCAGCGGGCGGCAGATAACCTGGCACCGATCGCCAGAGCTGCGGCCACCAGCCCCCCGGCTCTGGCTCAGCATGGGGCCGACCTGCTGCAGGAGAATGGCTACGGCCAGTTCGATCGGCTCATCCCTTCGCTAGCGCCGGTTCTGGGGGAGGAAGGCCTGGCCGATCTGGAGAACGCCCTGCTGGAGCGCGGCGGCGTCGATCGCTTGCTGTTGGAGCAGATCGCCCAGGGGCGGGGCGATCTGGATGGCTATCTGCAGCTGTTTGATGACAGCCAGTTGAGCTGGCCTGACACCGCCGCCGAGGTGGCCAGCCACTTGTTGCAGGCCGGCCGAGCCGAGCAGGCCCTTGCCGTACTCAACCGGGCCGAGCGGGTTACGGCGATCATGGAGGCCCATGAGTGGCATGACACCCGCCTCGCCGTGCTGGAGGCCCTCGGCCGCAACGAGGAGGCGCAGCAGCATCGCTGGCAGGTGTTCTGCCAACGCCTCTCGATTCCACTTCTACGGGACTATCTGAAACGCCTCGCTGATTTCGAGGATGTGGTGGGTGAGGAGCAGGCCTTCAAGGTGGCGGCGGAGCATCCGTTGCCACTGCTGGCGCTGCAGTTTCTGGTGGGCTGGCCTGCCTTGTCACGGGCTGCCCGTTACGTAATCGAACGCGGACAGGACTGGTATGGCGATGCTGACGAAATCTATGAGCCGGCGGCCGAGCGCCTCAGCGCCGACCATCCCCTGGCGGCCAGCCTGCTGCTGCGAGCGATGGTGGTGTTTGCGCTTTCGACTGGCCGCACCAAGCGCTACCGCTATGCCGCCACCCATCTGCGCAGCTGTGAACAGTTGGCCGCCCGCATTGATGACTGGCAGGGCGTCGAACCTCACACCAGCTTTGCGGGGCGCTTGCGCGAGCTGTTTGCCCTGAACTGGAGTTTCTGGAAACTGGTGGAGCGCTGAGGAGAGTTGTCGTCAGCTCCCCGACAGTCCGGGAGGCCATCGTTCTCGATGTCCATGCCAGGTGCTCGGCACCGATGCCTGTGGCCAGGAGCTGTGGTGCCAGGTGTCTACCGATTGAAACGCCAAGTGGGGTGGGAAGGCCTGCGAGATCCTGGCTTGACAGGTCTCAGCCAGCGTTTTCAGGAATGATTCCAGGGCGCTGTCTTCTATCGGCCTTGTCCTATTTCGCCACAGGCTTCTGGGTAACTTCTAATGAGCCCTGCCCCGCCCTGGTCCATGGCCGCAATCCAGAAGGCTTGTTGCTCGGTTTTTCAGGAGTCCTTAGCCGAACTTTGAATCACTCTTCACTCCAGTCTAGATTTCCACGGGCAGCCCTACATCGCCCCCTTTCTCCAGGCCAAACGCTATGTAACATCGAGGAAGTGTTGCTCAAGCCTGAAATCATGCGTTCCTTGATTCCCCGTCTGCTGCGGGCCGCAACCCTTCTCACCGCCGCTGGCCTGGTCACCACCCTGGTGATTCAACCCGCCCAGGCCCAGCGTGTAGTGCCAAAGATTGGCAACATCTGTCCACTCGGCTACGTGGACACATTGAACGGCAAGTGCACAACCTTTGGGCTGGCTATCTACACGGTGCAACCAACCAATGGCGAAGCCTGCCCATCGGGGTGGATGAATGTGGGCGGTCGCTACTGCCGTAAGAAATAGAGGCTTGCTCCAACGGCCCCTGCAGACATCAAACTTGAGGGCCTTGCTGTAAGGACGCATCGATCGGTTCCATCAGACCCCTTGGTGGTTGAAATGGTTGAAATGGAGAGGCGTCATCGTTCCTGGCTGCACGATCGAGTGCGGCAACGACCTTGCGTTCGCGATGCTCTGGAGTTGCTGAACCTCGTCGTCGCTGAGAGCCAGCGGCGGCATCGGGCGACCAACGGCCATGGAACGACTACTCACCTCAGGAGACACTCCTTATATTGGCTGTTATTTCCGGGACTGTGCACTGGCTCCACGATTGGCGGCCTTGCTTGCACTGCTGGCCGCTCCTTTTTTGGCGCCTTTGTGAGCCGCCTGACTTGTCCCTTTCACCTGGCATCGCGCGGCCAGGGCGCGCTGCAGACGGGCAATGGCATCGGCCTGGCCCTGCAGGGCAAAAGCCTCCTGCTCCACCAGCTGACGGCCATGGCGATAGTTGTTCATCAGGATTCCACTGATTTCCTGGGACACCACCGGCGCCAATGGCAGTTTCCAGCCCACCGGCGTCAACACGCCATGGGGACAGCTCTGCACCGCATGGGTGGCCTCATGCAGAAACACCTGCTTGCCGATGCCCAACTCGAAGCTCAGCGGTGCAATCCAGAGCGTGCGGCTATTCAGCACAAACTCTCCATAACTGCCCCGGCTCGGCGGCGGGGCCAGTCGAATCCTGAACCCGTGCTGCCGCAAAGACTCGGCCAACGGCCGCAGCTCGGCCGGCAGCGCGGGGACAGGCAGGCCATTAGCCGGTAGCCCGGCAACCGTCAAGACGGTCGGCGGTTGGGGCAGGGGCAAGGCGACGACCATCGTTCCAGCCTCGCTCAGAACCCATTGTTGTGGGCGTCGCTGTCGAGCACAGTTCAACCATGGCTTCTGTTCTGCCCCACCTCCCTCACTCCACCAGGCCATGAGCAACCGTCCGCCCAGCAACAGTTCTCCCAGCACCCCTGCCTCGGCTACTCCGGGCTTCGCCGGCGGGAACGGGCTGCTGTTGCGGCCAGCCGCCGAACGCTTCCACAGCCAGCACGACTGGCTCGACAGCTGGCACAGCTTCAGTTTTGCCAGCCATCACGATCCCGCCTGGATGGGCTTCGGGCCCCTGCGAGTGATCAACGACGACCGCATCGCCGCGGGTCGGGGCTTCGGTATGCACCGCCATCAGGACATGGAGATCATCACGGTGATGGTGGAAGGCGAACTGCGTCACCAGGATTCAATCGGTCACCACAGCACACTCCATGCCGGTGAGGTCCAGTGCATGAGTGCTGGCACCGGCCTCCTGCACAGCGAGATCAATGGCTCGGATCAGAGTTGCCGTCTGCTGCAGATCTGGATTGAGCCGAGCCGCCAGGGCCTGCTCGCCAGCTACCAGCAGCGGCCGTTTCCGCCTAGCGCCGGCTGGAGCCTGCTGATTGATCCCGACGCCAGCCAAGGCGCCATGGCGATTCAGCGGCCGGTGCGGCTCTGGCGTGGTCAGCCGCCAGCTGGCAGCCGCCTCGATCTGCCCCTGGCTGCTGGCAGCCAGGGCTGGATTCAGATGATCGCCGGCGAGCTGGAGCTCAGTGTGCACGGGCCGTCCGGGGCCAGCACCGGCCGCCTGCGCCAGGGCGACGGGCTGGGCCTGACGGCAGCCCAATCGGCAAACCGAGCAGCAGCGCTGACGGCGGGCCCGCGGGCCTCACTCACGGCCCTGGAATCCGGCGCTGATCTGCTGTGTTTCGAGCTGGGCTGAGGGTGATCCGCTGGCTCGTCAGTGAGAAACCATGCCACTCGCCAACTGGTTTCTGGCCCTTGTCGTGCCCGAGCAGGCGGGCCTGACCCAGCTGTTGCGCGATCTGCCCCCAGGCCTGCGGCCATTCCAGGCCACTGATCTGCACATCACCGTGGCCTTTCTCGGTGCCTGTGATCGGTCGCGGGCCTGGCAAGCCTGGCAGGCCATCGCCCCGCTGCAGCATCCGCCCATCGCCGTGGCTGCCGCCGCCTGGCGGTCGATGGGGTCGCCGGAGCACCCTTCGGCCTATGCCCTCACCCTCGGTCCGGATTCGCTCCAGGAACAAGACCAGAGCTCCAGGCTCACCACCTCCCTGATCGAGCGCTGGCGCGAGCCGGCCTTGGCCGCCGCTGGGCTGCCGAGCCAGCGGCGGGCGGCGCTGCCCCACATCACCCTGGCCAGGCCACGGAGGCGTGGGGTGGAGCGGGATCGAACGGCGATGGCCAGCTGGCTGCGGCAGGCGCCGCTGCCACAGCAGCGGTTCATCCTGCGGGAGATCGGGCTGTACACCTGGGCCAGCGATCGCCAGCAGCAGTTGTTCCGCCTTGAGGCCCAGCGGCCACTGGACGCAGGCCAGAGCCGAGCATGATCCCCGTTCGCTTGCCTGTGGACCGAGTGTTGCCGTTTTCTGCCGCCTGCGAGCGCAACCAGCAGCCGCTGCTGGCGGTGCTGCGCCAGTGGTTGCCCGCCGGCGCCCGGGTGCTTGAGATCGGTTCGGGCAGCGGCCAGCACGCCGTGTACTTCTGCCGGCAGCTGGCTGGCCTGCACTGGCAGCCCAGCGATCGCAGCTGCCACCTGCCCGGCTTGGCCGAGCGCATCGCCAAGGAAGGCGGGCCTGATCCCGGTACAGACAGCGGAGATGGGTTGCCCCTGGCGGCCGGCGCCGTTCTGGCCGAACCGCTGGAACTGGATGTTGATCACCTGGAACACTGGCCGCCGCTGCCATTCGATGCGGTGTTCAGCGCCAATACGCTGCACATCATGCCGGCGGCTTCCATCCCCCAGCTGCTGGCCGGTGCGGCCCGGGTCTTGAACGCCGGTGGCTTGCTGCTGCTCTACGGCCCCTTCGATGAGGGCGGCGTCTCAAGCTCGCCCAGCAACGTCGCCTTTGATGCCCAGCTGCGCAGCCTTGATCCGGTGATGGGAATTCGCGATGCCCAACAGATCAGGCAGCAGGCCCGTGGCCTCGGTCTGGAGCCGCTGGCGGATCTGGCGATGCCGGCTCATAACCGCACCTTGGTGTTCCGTGCCGGGGATGGCCAGCACTGAGCTGGGCCTTGACAGGGTTGCCGGGGGGTGCAGGGCCTGTAAGCCACCCAAAGCCTTGGTGTCACAGGGGTGATCAGCGCAGCTGATCACCGTCAGAGGCAATGCCGAACAATCAGACCCCCCAGCTGCCGACAAACCCCCGTAAGCTTTTCTTTAGTTTCTTCCCCCCACCCTCCATGGCTGATTCCCCTTCCCGTTTCGGTTTCGTCGGTTTCGCCGAAACCTGGAATGGCCGCTTGGCGATGCTCGGTTTTGTGATCGGTCTGGCCACCGAGATCCTCACCGGCCAAGGCATCCTCGGCCAACTCGGCCTGGGCTGATCCAGCCCCTGCCTGTCTCGACAACATTTGTGGGTTTCCAGGCCCGGATGGTGGTGACCATCCGGGCCTTTTGCTGTGCGGTCAACGGCGGACAGACTCCGGGTCAAGGACCGTAGAAGCCTGGTGATCGAGGCGATTTGCTGCTGCGGTGCCGAGGCCGGTGTGATCTTGGTCGTTGTCCCCATCACCTTGGCTGCAGCTGGGAAAACTGAAACGGATTAGCGCCTGGTTAATTCTTTTCCCAGCGAAAGCCGATGTCATCCCAGGACCTGGGATCTTCGAGCGGTTCGAGGTGGGTGAAGACGTGGGTGCGCGGCAGGGCGATAGCGATCTCCTGCTCCAGCCCATCGCAGAACTCATGGCCCGCCTGCACGCTCCAGTCGCCGGGGACGAGCACATGAAAGGCCACGAAACGCCGTGACCCGGCCACCCGCGAGCGCAGGGCATGGAAGCGGATCTGCTCCGTTTCATGCCTAGCTAACAGGGCTTCCAGCTGGGCCTGTTCCTCCGCAGGCAAGGCGCGATCCAGCAGGCCGGATGCGGTTTCGTGCAACAACCTCCAGCCGGTCACGATGATATTCAGCGCCACGGCAATGGCGATCAGGGAATCGAGAATCGTCAGTCCGGTGAGCTTCACCAGGGCGAGACCCAGCACCACGCCGAACCAGGTCCAGACATCGGTGAGCAGATGGTGAGCATCGGCCCGCAGGGTGATCGAGTGGAAACGGCGGGCCGCCCCCAGCAGCACCCAGGCCACGCCGGCATTCAAGGCTGTGGCCGCAAGGGACAATCCCAGGCCGAGACCGAGCTGCTCCAGTGGTTCAGGGTGCTGGAGTCGACCCACCGCTGCAGCGATGATCGCCAGGGCGGCCACCACGATCAGCACACTTTCGATGCCGCTGGAAAAGTATTCGGCTTTGAAGTGGCCGTAGTGATGGCTGCGATCAGCCGGTTTGCCGGCCAGGGTCAGAGCCCAGAAGGCACCCAGGGCCGCCACCAGATTCACGCCCGATTCCATCGCATCAGATAGCAGTCCCACCGATCCGGTGAGCCGCCAGGCCGCTGTCTTGAGCGCGATCGTGGCCACTGCCGCGGCCACCGATCAAAGCGTGTACGAACGCGCTGAGGCGAAGGCCATCGGGGTGGTGGGAACGGATCAGACCCGATCAGGTTGGAGCCGCTTTCGCAGCCTGGGGCCGTTCGCTTTGAAGCCGCGACGCCACTGATCCAACCAGTCTCGAGATCGATCGCCCCGTTGCAGCTCCACACTGGGGCCTGCGGGAGTGCCTTGACCCTGAGGGGCCTTGAGCAGCGGAATCCAGGACTAACGGAAACCCGTACAAAGCACCCATGGACTCTCCAGTCGTATGGAGACCGCAAGCTGATGGCATCGGGCATTTTCCCTTTCGGAATCCCCCGAGCCAACCCCCTCCGAGGAACATTCCATGACCCATTCCCTCCCCAGTTCCGTCGCCGCGGTCTGCGGCTATGGCTGCGGCTGTGCCCCTGGCCCCGCCAACCTCGACCAGCACCACTGCCATTGCGGCTGTGGTTGCGACCTGAGCTGCGCCTGCACCCAGGGAGCAGCCTGTGGCTGCAGCTGCGGATCGACGCCGGCCTGATCTGATCCTGCATAGGGGCCGCCTGCGGCCCCTGCCGTTCCACGGCTACCACGCAACGATCTACCACTCAACGATCTACCACTCAACGACCCGCCGCCGTTGAGTCCCACTGCCGATACCACTGCTCCATCTGCTCGATCTCCTCGCTCTGCACCCGCACCATCGCCGCCTGCAGATCCCGCAACTCGGGATGCTGACTGTTGACCTGGGCCATGGAAGCCATCATCACGCCCATCCGATGGTGGGGAACCATCTGCTCAATGAAGGCCCGATCGAAATCAGGAGCACGTTTCAGCGCCTCCAGGCTGATCCCCATCCCATGCCTTCCCATGGCGTTATGCCCCATGCCCCATGGCATCCCGGTCGCCGCAGCTGGCGATGAACGAGCGAGGTCGGATCCAAACCACTGCCGATACCAGCGGCGCATCTGGGCATTTTCACGCGTCTGGCTGGTCTTGATGCGTTGGGCCAGGGCCTTCAACTCCGGATGGCGGGCACGGCTGAGGGCGAGATCCGCCATGGCGATGGCTCCATCGTGATGCGGAATCATCATCACGATGAAGCGTTGATCACCCATGCCCCTGGCCACGGGCCCAGCTCCACCCATCCCCATGCCGGAGTGGCACGGAATGGCAGGGCCAGCGGGGGCCTGAGCCCCGGCATGGGGAACCTGCACCACCATCATCAGCAGTGCTATGGCGCCAGACCCAACCAAACGACGCCTGGTGCTGGGGTTGAGCTGAATTCGGGCTTGTGAACGGGCCATGAACACACCTCATTCCATCCTTGCAACTCCAGCCTGATCAAGGCTGCTGACCCGACGCAAGGCGGACTGCCGACCCTGCTGCTGGAACCGAGCTGATGGCCACTCACCAACTGAGCCGGCGCGACACACACACCATGAGCAGCCCTCACACCATCCTTCCTTCGCCTGAGGATCGGATCATCATTTGACTTCAAGAATTGTGGCGTGAAGCAATGATCTGCCGGGATTCGATCGCGCCAGCGACTGGGCCACATTGATCCCCAGCCACAGTCCAGCCAGGTTTTGTTGCGGCCAGAGCCGATCAAACTTGAGCCGTGAACTCCGCCCAGATCCAGCACTGCCGCCGGGTAGACAAGCATGGACAGCAGCACTGGAGCAGCGTGGCTGAACTCTGCCCACTCCTATCTGGAATACCAACAGCACACCTGCCAAGGCCCAAGTTGCGGCTGCCATGATCCTGGCCGATGAGGGAGAGAATGAGCTTAGATGTAGCGAATTGAGGACAATCTCTGGTGATGTTAAGGATTAAATCTGCCCCAGAGTTGGGCGTTAGCGGCAGTAAGGCTTCGCCTCTTGCTACCCAGCCGCACTGGTCTGCTCAGATTTGTTTGAAGTGTCACATTTTGGGCTGAGGCTTGCTAGACAATGAAGCGACGGGCACCCTAGGAAATCTTGATGACAGAACACGGCAAGTGCCCTTTTGTGGGCCATGGTGATGGCACGATGTCGGCTCGGGGGCCGGCACCGCGCGACTGGTGGCCTCATCAGCTCAACCTGGCGATCCTTCACCAGCACAGCTCTGGTGCCAGCCCGCTCGGGGCTGAGTTCGATTACGCCGAGGCCTTTCAACAGCTTGATTACGCGGCTCTCAAGCGTGATTTACAGGCGCTGATGACCGACTCCCAGGATTGGTGGCCGGCGGACTGGGGCCACTACGGCGGTCTGTTCATTCGCATGGCGTGGCACAGCGCCGGCACTTACCGCACGGGCGATGGGCGCGGCGGTGGCGCCACCGGCAACCAGCGTTTTGCCCCGCTCAACAGCTGGCCCGACAATGGCAACCTTGACAAGGCCCGCCGCCTGCTCTGGCCAATCAAACAGAAGTATGGAAATTCGATCTCCTGGGCCGATTTAATCATCCTGACCGGCAATTGTGCGCTGGAATCGATGGGCTTTCCTACCCTCGGATTCGCCGCCGGCCGCGTTGACATCTGGCAGCCAGAGGAGGATATCTACTGGGGCCGGGAAACCACCTGGCTGGGGGATGAACGCTACAGCGGTGATCGAGACCTGGAGCCCCCCCTGGCTGCCGTGCAGATGGGGTTGATCTATGTGAATCCGGAAGGCCCTAACGGTGTGCCCGATCCGCTGGCCTCTGGCCGTGATGTGCGCGACACCTTCGCCCGCATGGCCATGAACGATGAGGAAACCGTGGCCTTGGTGGCCGGCGGCCACACCTTCGGCAAAGCCCATGGCGCTTGTCCTGAGGAGTTGTTGGGTCCGGCTCCGGAGGGGGCGCCGCTCGAGCAGCAGGGCCTGGGTTGGCGCAACCCATACGGCAGTGGCAAAGGCGCTGACACCATGACCAGTGGCATCGAGGGAGCCTGGAAGCCCCATCCCACCCGCTGGGATATGGGCTACTTCGAGATGCTGTTCGGCTACGAGTGGGATCTGGTCAAGAGCCCGGCTGGGGCTTGGCAGTGGTGTGCCCGGGATGTACGGGAGGAGCACCTCATTCCCGATGCCCACGACCCCGACAAGAAGCATCCGCCGATGATGACCACAGCGGATCTGTCGTTGCGCTTCGATCCGATCTACGAGCCCATTTCCCGCCATTTCCACCAGAATCCAGCGGCGTTTGCCGATGCCTTCGCCCGGGCCTGGTTCAAACTCACCCACCGCGATCTTGGCCCGAAGGGCCTCTATCTCGGTCCGGAAGTGCCGGCAGAGGATCTGATCTGGCAGGATCCAATCCCTGCGGCCCATCACCCGCTGCTCGATGCCACCGCCGTAGCGAATCTCAAAGCCCGTGTGCGTCGCTCAGGGTTGACCGTCTCCGCGTTGGTGAGCACAGCCTGGGCCTCGGCCTCCACCTTCCGTGGTTCTGACAAACGTGGCGGCGCGAATGGCGCTCGGATTCGCCTCAACCCCCAGAACAGCTGGGCGGTGAATCAACCGCCCCAACTGGCGCGCGTGCTGGCCAATTTGATGGACATCCAAGCGGCGTTCAACGACAACCAGGCCGACGGTTGCCAGGTGTCGATGGCCGATCTGATTGTGCTGGCCGGATGTAGCGCGGTGGAAACCGCGGCTGAAGCCGCAGGCCATCGGGTCACGGTGCCCTTCCAACCGGGCCGCGCCGATGCCAGCCAGGAGCAGACCGATGCGGAATCCTTTGCGGTGCTGGAGCCCCGCTCCGATGGTTTCCGCAACTATCAGCAGGCGGCGATGAGCGTGCCAGCAGAGCACCTGCTCGTGGATCGGGCCCAGCTGCTGCAACTCAGTGTTCCAGAAATGACGGTTCTGATCGGTGGCCTGCGGGTCCTGGGCGCCCATTCGGATGGCCAATCCCACGGCGTGTTCACGCACCGCCCGGGTCAACTCACCAATGATTTCTTCGTGAACCTGCTGGCGATCGACACCGTCTGGACACCCACCTCCGAGGCTGGTGACACCTTTGAGGGTCGTGATCGGCTCAGTGGTGCTCTGCGCTGGACCGGCACGAGGGTTGATCTGGTGTTCGGCTCCAACTCCCAGCTCCGGGCCGTCGCGGAGATTTATGCCCAGAGCGATGGCGGCGAGCGGTTTGTGCATGATTTCATCGCCGCCTGGACCAAGGTGATGAATCTGGATCGCTTTGATCTGCACAAGTCGTGCTAGCCGCTGGACGTGGTGGTGGCCTTGTTGCCGGCCACTGCCGCGGCATCGATTTGGGCTGGAGGCATTTGTTTTAGGACGTTGAATCGCGCAGCAGCTTGGAGCACAGCGGTGCTGTCTTGGCCTGGAATCACCTGGCGCAGGGGCTGAACGTCACCCAGTCCCGGCTCAGGACCACGATTCCAGACCTGACCATGGCACAAATCTGAAGTTATTCAGGCATTCTTCGTTTCAGTGCATAGCTTGTAAACGCTCTTGAAGTTCCAAAACCCCAGGTAACAACATGTCTTTTTAACGGAGTTGTTCCGGGAACAGATCCCTATGGTCACCGCAGTTGTTGGTGCACGCCGTGACCCCTTCCCCCAGTCC
>CALPNT020000069.1 GCA_943325005.2 Bifidobacterium breve
CCAGTTATTCTGCATGTTCACATTGTTGGGATCCCAGACATAGCTGTTTGAATTCATGCCGGCGCAGACGTCGTTCCCGGCGGAACTGCAGATATAGGTGAATGCAGAGGACGAAAAATCCGTATCCTTTTTCATGTTGAAGCCCCAGCTGATCGCATAGCCTCCATTGCCAAGATTGGTGGTGAGGGCGATGTTCACCGCACCTGCTCCAGCCTGGGTAATCAGGGCCTTCAGCCACGGTGTTGTTCCTGGGGGAGGCGCGTTGGCGCCGCCGGGGTCTTCGCCACCATTGATGGAATACAGGAACAGGAGACTCCCGTCTATAGGGTTTGCTTCGGGTCCAGCTATGGCGCTTGGGGCTGCCAGTGTGGTTGCCGTGATGATTGCGGCAAAGAGCAATGCCTGCCTGGGCAGCCAATCTCCGATTGCTTCGGGATGGGAATCTCGAAGAGATGAAGATAGTTTCATGCGATTTGCCTGGTGAATCGTTCACCAAAACCGTACGTCTATGGTCGCATGCTGGATGCACGCGGAATGCGGTGGTTGTGTGGCGGATTGGCTGTGCCCTGCATGCGCCCATTGCCTGCTGTTGCGGTGACTCGTGGCGGCTGCGCCCCTGCCTCGGGATGATCCCCCACCCGCCCCTGCGTAATCATGGGTGCGCACGCGCAGCACATTGTTCCCATGGCCGCCGCCACTCCATCCCGCCCCCGCACCGGCGCTGAGATCCGAGCGGCCTTTCTCGACTTCTATGAGCAGCGTGGCCATCAGCGCGTGGCCAGCGCCTCGCTGGTGCCCGAAGACCCGACGGTGCTGCTGACGATCGCCGGCATGCTGCCGTTCAAGCCGGTGTTTCTGGGCCAGGCGCCGAGGCCGGCGCCGCGGGCCACCAGCAGCCAGAAGTGCATCCGCACCAACGACATCGAAAACGTGGGCCGCACGGCGCGGCATCACACGTTTTTCGAGATGCTCGGCAATTTCTCCTTCGGCGATTACTTCAAGAGCGAGGCGATTCAGTGGGCCTGGGAGCTGAGCACCGTGGTGTTCGGCCTCGATCCCCAGAATCTGGTGGTGAGTGTGTTCCGCGAAGACGATGAGGCCGTCGCCATCTGGCGCGATCTGGTGGGGGTGAACCCGAAGCGCATCGTGCGCATGGATGAGGCCGATAACTTCTGGGCTTCCGGTCCCACCGGCCCCTGCGGCCCTTGCTCGGAGCTCTACTACGACTTCAAACCGGAACGCGGCGACGACGCCATTGACCTCGAGGACGACTCGCGCTTCATCGAGTTCTACAACCTCGTGTTCATGCAGTACAACCGCGACGCCGAGGGCACGCTCACGCCCCTGGCGAATCGCAACATCGACACCGGCATGGGGCTGGAGCGGATGGCTCAGATCCTGCAGGCTGTTCCCAACAACTACGAAACCGACCTGATCTATCCGCTGATTGAGGCTGCGGCCAGCCTGGCGGCCGTCGACTATCGGGCTCTCGATGGCCAGGGCCAGACCAGCCTCAAGGTGATCGCCGACCACAGCCGCGCCATCACCCAGTTGATCGGCGACGGTGTGACCGCTTCCAATCTCGGCCGGGGCTATATCCTGCGCCGCCTGTTGCGCCGTGTTGTGCGCCACGGTCGTCGACTCGGCATCGACAAGCCATTTTTAACGGCGATGGGCGAGGCGGCGATCGCGCTGATGGCCGAGGTCTATCCCCAGTTGCTGCAGCGGCGCGAGGCGATTCTGGCCGAACTGGAGCGTGAGGAGGCCCGCTTTCTGGAAACCCTGGAGCGGGGTGAAAAGCTGCTGGCCGAGGTGCTGGCGGCGCGCCCCAGCCAGATCAGCGGTGCCCAGGCCTTCGAGCTCTACGACACCTATGGCTTCCCGCTGGAACTCACCGAGGAGATTGCCCAGGAGCATGGCCTGAGCGTGGATCTGGCTGGCTTTGAGGCGGCCATGGACGCCCAGCGCCAGCGGGCCAAGGCGGCGGCGGTGAGCCTTGATCTCACCCTGCAGGACGCGATTGCGCAGCTTGCTGCTGAGCAGGAGGCCACCGAGTTCCGGGGCTACGAGCAGCTGGAGCATCCCTGTTGTGTGCTGGCGCTGGTGGTGAACGGCGAACCGGCGGCATCAGCCGTGGCCGGCGACACGGTGCAACTCGTGCTCGACAGCACGCCTTTTTATGGCGAGGGCGGCGGCCAGGTGGGCGATCGCGGTCTGCTTTGCGGTGCGGGTGCCGCTGGGGCAGAGGAGCTGCTTGTGACGATCGACGCGGTGAGCCGCAATCGCAGTGTGTTCGTGCACAGCGGCCGGCTCGAACGGGGGCAGCTGGCGGTGGGGGATCTGCTTCTGGCCCAGGTGGATCGGGCCTGCCGCCGCCGCGCCCAGGCGAATCACACCGCCACCCATCTGTTGCAGGCGGCGTTGAAACAGCTGGTGGATCCGGCGATCGCTCAGGCCGGTTCGCTGGTGGACTTTGATCGGCTGCGTTTTGACTTTCACTGCCCCCGGGCGGTGAGCGCTAGCGAGCTGGACCAGATCGAGTCGCTGATCAATGGCTGGATCGCCGAGGCCCATGCGCTCGAGGTTCAGGAGATGGAGATCGAACGGGCCAAGGCTGCCGGTGCCGTGGCGATGTTTGGCGAGAAATACGCCGAGGTGGTGCGGGTCGTTGATGTGCCGGGTGTGTCGATGGAGCTGTGTGGTGGCACCCATGTGGCCAACACCGCCGAGATCGGCCTGTTCAAGATCGTGAGCGAAACCGGTGTGGCCGCTGGCATCCGCCGCATCGAAGCGGTGGCAGGACCAGCGGTGCTCGCTTACCTGAAGGAACGGGATCAGGTGGTGCGTCAGTTGGGCGATCGCTTCAAGGTGCAGCCCGGCGAGATTGTTGAGCGGGTTGCGGCCCTGCAGGAGGAGCTCAAGGCCAGTGGCAAGGCGCTGGCGGCGGCGCGGCAGGAGCTGGCCGCGGCCAAGGCGGCGGCCCTGGGGGCCCAGGCCCACCAGGTGGGTGCTTTCCAGCTGCTGGTGGCACGGCTCGATGGGGTGGAAGGGGCTGGCTTGCAGAGCGCGGCCCAGGGCTTGCAGGAGCAGCTCGGCGCTGGGGCGGCGGTGGTGCTGGCTGGGCAGCCCGATGCCGCCGATGGGGGCAAGGTGGTGCTGGTGGCGGCCTTTGGGCCGGCGGTGATCGCCGCTGGCGCCAAGGCCGGTGGCTTCATTGGTGGCATCGCCAGGCTCTGTGGCGGTGGCGGTGGCGGTCGCCCCAACCTGGCCCAGGCCGGTGGGCGGGATGCGGCGGCCCTGGCTGGGGCGCTGGCGGCGGCGGAACAGGAGCTGCAGGGCTTGCTGGCAGGGGCTTGAGCGACGGCTGAAAAGCTGCTCAGAAGAGCTGACAATCATTCTGCCGGCCGCGTTAAAAAGCCGATCACCACTGGGTTCCCCGGTGGCGAAGAGGTGCTCAAATGTGGCCGAGACAAGTTTTTTCAGCAGTCTCCTGATGGTTGAGTCGGTTGCGGATGGGGCTCGGCTTAGCCGGTAACGCAGCAATCGATGGGGCACCTATCGCTTGCTGATCGATGGATAGCGTGGCGATTCGCCTGGCCTGTGCTCGGATAGATCCTGGCGATGACGTGGCCGAAGCTCCGCATCCCATCAGGCCCGTCGTCGCCTGCCGGTGGATGGCTTGGCGGGTGCTATCGATCAACTTGATCGGTTCATCCAGAGAAGCATCCAGCAACGTGGCCCATCGTTCGATAGAGTTCGAACGAACGGTTTTCAGAACTTCATCATGCTCAAAGGTTCCGATCTGCTTGCCAAGGTGAAAGAACTTGGTGACGTCTCCAAGTCCGAGCTCGTGCGTGGCTGCGGTTACGTCAGCACCAAGAAGGATGGTACGGAGCGCCTGAACTTCACCGCCTTCTACGAGGCGCTGCTGGAAGCCAAAGGTGTGAGCCTGGGCGATGGTGGCGGCCAGGGCCGGGGCAAGGGCGGCCGCAAGCTCAGCTATGTGGCCACGGTGCAGGGCAATGGCAATCTGCTGGTGGGCAAGGCCTACACCGCCATGCTGGACCTGGCTCCCGGGGATGAATTCGAGATCAAGCTCGGCCGCAAGCAAATTCGCCTGATCCCGGCTGGGTCTTCCGACGAAGAGGAGTGATCGTTCGCGGTCTCAGTTGTCTTGCTGGCGGGATCGGTTGATTCCAATTCCGCCCCTGGGGCGATCGGTGCCGAGGCTCAGGAGTGAGAGCGATGGGGTTGCGTCTCCGGGCGCTGGGCCCCACTCACTTCGCTCCTGAGTGCACAGCCCCATTGTTTAAGGTGTGGAAGGCTGACCTGGGCCTTGCTTGATCGACTTACCCGCCGCCTTCAATCTCTTCCTGCTGCTGGCGATGGGTCACTTCGTCGGTGATTTTGGCCTCCAGAGCGACAGGATGGCCCGCGAGAAGTGTCCCGGTTGTGGGCAAACCCTCAGTTGGCAGTGGTGGCTGGTGGCCCATGCGGCGATCCACGGCTTCCTGGTGGCGGTGATCACGGGAATCCCCCTGCTCGGCGTGGCCGAGTGGATCGTCCACATCGGTATTGACATCGCCAAATGCCGCAAGTTGCTCAGCCTGCGGATGGATCAGGCTCTCCACCTTGCCTGCAAGGTTCTCTGGGCTGTGGTGGCGATCACCCTGGCTGCTGAGCCAGGTTGGCTGCATTGATCACCGGCAAGGCCAAGGGTGCCCCGGTCGGTAGCAAGCTGCCTGGGCGCTGCCCAGACTCCGCTGCGTTTCAGCTACTGCGCTTCAACCGCCAGGTTTCAACCGCCGCGGACGGCTAGAAACAGGTTTTTCATCGTTTCGATCAGGACGTTGGCCTGATCCTCGCGGTGCTGCTTGCCGAGGTTGTCCAGCTCCGCCTGGCGGGTACCGACGAGGGTGGCGATGCACTCCAGCAAAGCCGGACTCTCCTGCAGCAGCTCGCGCACGACCGGTCGCCCGACCCGCAGCAATAGGCATTCCTCCAGGGTTCTCACCGTGGCGCTGCGGGGAGCATCGAGAAACAGGGTCATCTCGCCGAACACATCGCCGGGCTGCAGCTGGCGCACCGAGATGGAGCGGTTGTCCTCGATCTGCTTGATCACCTCGACCCGCCCGCGCAGCAGGTGATACAGGGATTCGCCTTCGCTGCCTTCCACCACCACGGCTTCGCCAGGGCCATAGCGGAGCAGCTGGCTGCCTGCCACCAGCTGTCTGAGCTGGGGGGGCGTCAGTTCGGCGAACACACCGTGACTCGCCAGGGCCTGGCAACAGGTTTCGCTGCTGGGGAGCTGGGCCAGATCGGCAGGAATGGCCGATTGTCGCCGGCTGAGCTCCCGCACCGGGTAGGGGATGGTCTGACCCTCCCGCTTGAGCGCATACCAGATCTGTTCCAGCAGATCACTGCGCAGATCCAGCATGGCCCGGTCGCCTGGTTGGCGTTGCCAGGCCTGCAGTTCATAGGTGATGGCGCTCTCGTCGAAGGCCTTGATTCGCACCCGGGGGGTGGGGTCGGTGAGCACCTTCGGATGCTGCCTCACCACTTGCTCCAGTAAGGCGAGGGCCCGGGCGGGTGGATAGTCGTAGTCGAGGCCGATCGTGAACCGATCACAGGAGGAGCCGAAGCGGGAGCGGTTGGTGTGGATTTCGGCGGTGATCTTGCTGTTGGGCACCACCAGCAGGTAGTCATCCACGGTGCGCAGGGTGGTGTCGCGCCAGGTGATCGAGGTGACGATGCCCCGCAAGCCGCCGGGCACCTCCAGCCAGTCGCCGATGACGAAATCGTCATCGAGCTGCAGCTCCAGGCCGGAGAACAGATCCTTGAGTGGCTCCTGAGCCGCCAGGCCGATCACGGCGGTGAGCACGGCGGAGGTGGTCACCAGGCCCACCAGATCGAAATGGGTCGACTGGCGGACCACCAGCACCGTGGTGAAGCCCCAGCTTCCGAGCGTGAGCAGCTGGACCAACAGTTTCGGTGGTGGGCTCCACCAGCCCAGGCCCCCCGGGAGCTCCAGCAGGGCCCAGATCAGCAGCCTCATCGCCCCACAGGCCAGCAACAGGTCGTCGCTGATCGCATACCAGAGCCGGTAGCTGGAGCTCAGAGGCGGCAGCGGCAGGCTCTGCATCCCCGCCCAGACCAGCACAGCCAGTAGCGGTAAGCGCACCGGCGGCAGGGGCAGGCGCCGCATCAGGCAGAGCCGCCGGATCAGCAGCAGGGCGGCGCTGGCGGCGATCGCCTGGGTCCAGATCTCTACCAAGGGCATGGCTGCCGTGCTGGCGCTGGGCTCACCCCATCCTGCCGACTGCCATGGCTCTTGGGG
Organism: Bifidobacterium breve; assembly: GCA_943325005.2. Lineage (GTDB taxonomy): Bacteria > Cyanobacteriota > Cyanobacteriia > PCC-6307 > Cyanobiaceae > Cyanobium. Next base: position 6,338 of record CALPNT020000069.1, read on the forward strand.
CGCAGCCGCCTTGGCCCAGGCGCCATGGCCGAGCCGTCGTGGCGGGTGGCCGCCGGCGCCGGCAGGCTGGAACCCTGCCTGATCCTCGCGATCCGATGTTCATCGACTCCCAGGCCACTCTCGAGCCGGCCGCTTCCCAGCCGGGATCATTAGCGCAGGAACCTGCCCAGCAGCACTCAGCTCGGCAGCAACCAGTGCAACAGCAACCAGTGCAACAGCAGCGAGCTCAACGGCACTCAGCTCAACGGGGACAAGCCCAACGGGGAACGGCCCATCAGGCAACAGCCCAACTGGGACGATTCGGTGGCTTCAGGCTGCCGCAGCCCCTGGTGCCGGTGGCTGTGGTCGTGGCTCTGGGGGCCGGACTGCTGCCGGGCCTGGCTGCCCGGGCCGAGGTGCAGTTGCGCTGTGATGGCAGCCTGCTGGAGGCCCGCGGCAGCGCCGAGCAGCGCCGCCCGACCCGCCGGCTGCAGCTTTCGCTCAGCCTGGAGGCCGAGGCCGCCAACAGCGATGGCGCCCTGGCGGAACTGCAGCGGCGCCTGGCGGCCGTGCGCACCGCCCTGCAGCGCTTGGAGGTGCAGGAGTTCCGGGCCAGTTCCCCCAGCACCTGGCAGCGGCCGGCCGAGGCGGGGCGGCCGGCGCTGAGTCAGGCCAGCCTGCAGGTCACGGGTCGGCTGCTGCCGCAGCGCTTGCAACCGTTGATTCGGGAGGTGGGGGCGCTGGCCGGGGTGCGCCTGGCGCCGGTGAGCACCGAGGCTGATCCGGCCCAGGACGCTGCCGTGCGCCGTGAGCTGCTGCGCCGTGCCTATGGCGATGCCCAGGGCCAGGCCCGGGAGCTGGCGAGCGTGATCGGTGCGCGCCGGCTGCGCCCCCTGGAGGTGGTGCTGGATGGCAACGAGATGCGGCCGATGCTGATGCGGGCCGTCGCCGCCGACGCTGTTGTGCCCCCCTTCGATCCGGCTGAACTGTCCTCCCCGCTGGAGCGCCTGTCGATGTTGGTGCGTTTCTGTGCCGAGTGAGGACCGGGCCGTGGCGCCCAGAATGGGGCTCTGCCGGTACGTCGTCATGCCTCGGGCTCTGCGGACCCTGACTCCCTTGCGCCGCGCCGCCGCGCCGCTGGAGACGCGCCGTTGCTCCGCCCTATGCCCGGCCCTGCTGCCGGCTCTGCTGGCGCTGACCCTGGCGAGCGGCCCCGCGGCCCGGGCGGCGGAAACGGCGGTGGTGCAGGAGATCCTCGACGGCAAGGAGTTCTACATCGATCAGAAACAGGCGCAGGTCAAGGAGAAAGCCCAGGCGCCCCAGCAGATCAGCACCCAGAACAGCCGCGGCCAGATTCGCTTCGAGGCCGGTGCCGTCGGCCGGCTCAACCGCTTTTCGATGTTGCGGCTGGGTCAGGGCTGTTTCCTGCTCGATCGCGGCCAGGTGCTGGTTTCAGGCCGGCAGAGCGGCTGCACCCGTTCGGCGCGCCTGAGCGTGCGCGGCACCAACTACCTGCTGGAGGTGCAGGAGAACGGCGATTCCGAACTTTCGGTGCTGGAGGGTTCGGTGGAGGTGGAACCGCTGCGCGATGGCCAGCCCACCGGCGCCGCTGTGGCCACAGTCAATGCGGGCCAGCGGCTGCGCCTTTCGCCGGAGGGGGTGGTGCTGACCCTGCTGGCCCTGAGTTCGGGCGATTACAGCAGCATCCTCAGCGGCCCCCTGTTTGAGGGGTTCCGGTTGCCGCTGCCCGCCGCCCAGGCGCTGGACAGCTACCTCCGCTCCCAGCTGCCGGGGGTGACGTTGCCGTCGGTGCCGGTGACAGTGCCGGTGACGGTGCCCGCGCTGCCGATCAGCCTGCCGCGCTTGTTCTGAATGCGATGACGGTCGCCGTGATCACGCCGCTGGCGCCCCAGCCAGTGCTGGCCAGCCCTCCCCGGTGCAGGGCCGCGGCGCCTGGCTCTGAGCGGGGGCGCCGGTGAGGAGCCCCAAGGCGGTTGCCGGGCGAAAGGCTGTTGCTGGGCAAAAGGCTGTTGTAGGGCGATGGGCCGATTGGCGCGCCAGGGTTTGGGTTCGCTCCCAGGTTGCCCAGCCGTTCAAGCGGTTGCAGCGGCCCGTCAGCCTGGTGTTGCTCAGTGTCCTGGTGGTGGGCTGGACGGGGACCACGGCCGGCTGGCCCGGCCCCCGTTGGCGCGTGTGGGAACGGGCCTTCGAGGATCAGTTGCTGGTGTTGCGCGGGCAGCGCCGTCCGCCACGCGAGCTGGTGGTGGTGCCGGTGGATGACGCCACCCTGCAGCAGGGGAGCTGGTTCGAGCAGAACCGCCAGACTCCTGCCTGGGCCAGGGGGATCGGCACCCTGCCCTGGCCGCGGGCCGCCTACGGCCAGGTGGCGGCCCGACTGCTGGAGGCGGGTGCCGCGGCGGTGGCGATCAATGTGGTGTTCGAGGGACCGAGCCGCCATGGCCCCGCCGACGACGCGGCGATGCAGGCGATTCTGCGGGCCCATCCCGGCCGGATCGCCCTGGCGGCGGAGATGCTCGAAGCGTCTGATCAACAGGGCTCCGGTGCTCTCACCCTGGTGCGGCCGGAACCGTTCATGGCGGCCATCGGTGGCCAGGACGCCCTTGGCCTCACCAACACACCCTTGCGCGATCCAGGGGAGCGGTTGCTGCATCCGGAGGCCTATGGGCGCGGCCTGCTGCCGGCCCAGGGGGTGAAGCCCTTCCCCGCACTGACCGGCGTTCTGTTGCAGCGGGCGGGCCGCTCTAGCCGTCAGCCCGATCCGCTGACGGCACTCAATGTTTATGGCCCGGAGGGGAGCTTCCGCCGTCTGCCGGCCTGGGAGGTGCTCGACCCCAGCCGTTGGCGCCAGCATCCCCAGCGGGCTGAGCTGGCTGGCGCCCTGGTGGTGGTGGGGCCCGTGGTGACCCAGGGTGATGACGGCTATCCCACCCCCTTCGGCTCACTCTCGGGGCTGGAGTTGCTGGCCACCGCCACTGCCAACTCCCTGCAGGGGGACGGGCTGCGCTCCTGGCCGCAGCGCCCGGCTGAGCGGGCCCTGCTCGCTGCCTTGCCGCTGCTGCTGGCGGCCGGGCTGGCCCTGGCTCTGGCCCTGGCCCGCCGGGCTTTGGTGTGGCGCCTCGGCGTGATCGCCGCAATTCTGGGCCTGCAGCTGGCGATCGCCGGCTTGGCCTTGCAGCAGCGGCACCTCTGGCTGCCACTGCTGGCCCCGGCGGCGGGTCTGGTGCTGCTGGCCCTGGTGCATGGCGGCGACGCCTACCTGCTGGAAGAACGGGAACGGCGGCGCCTGCGCCGCACCTTCGAGCGTTACGTGGCGCCGGGGGTGGTGGCCGAAATCCTGGCGGATCCCGAGGCGGCCCAGGGCATCTTGCGGGGCCGTCTGCTTGATGTGACGGTGTTGTTCGCCGATCTCAAGGGCTTCACCGAGCTCACCCGCCAGCGCAGCCTCGCCGGCCAGAGCGAGCTGCATGTCAGCCAGCTCAACCGCTATCTGGGTGCGATGGTGGAGGTGATCACGGCCCATGGCGGCACCGTCGACAAGTTCATCGGCGATGCGGTGATGGCGGTGTTCGGTTCGCCGGTGGGTCGCGGCGTGCTGGTGGAGGCGCGCGCCGCCCTGGCCTGTGCCCTGGCCATGCGCCAGGCCCTGGCGGAGCTCAATCGCAGCTGGGAGAGCGAAGGAATCTGTCGGCTCGAAAATGGTGTCGGCCTGGCCAGTGGCCAGGTGGTGGTGGGGCAGATCGGCAGTCCGCGCCGCATGGAGTTCACGGTGATCGGCGACACGGTGAATTTGGCCAGCCGGCTGGAGGGGTTGACCCGCACCCTGCAGCGGCCGGTGCTGTTGGATCGCACCACGGCCGAGCGCCTTGATCCTGCCCTCGAGCTTCCCCTGTCGCTGGGGATGCAGGCGGTGAAGGGCATGGGGGAACTTGAGGTGTTCTGTCCTGCCGGCGTGGATCTGCCTGCGGCCGCAGCCCATCCCGCCCTCGCAGCGGAGGCGGCAGACCAGGACGCTGCTTCAGGCCAGGACGCTGGTGCGCTCACCGACCAGATTTCGCTCCCAGACCAGGCCTCTGCCAGCCATTGATCCGATGGCCTGGGCTGGCGACACCCGCTTGGGGACAGTCCCGATGAGCCATCAGCTTCAGCCCCACGACTCCCGCTTCAGCCCTCCAGGTAGGTGGTCTGCTCCAGGCTGGCCTTGAGGTGGGCCATCAGCCGGCGCGCATCGCTGAGTGCCAGGCTGCCGCGGGCGATGGCGGTTTCACTGGCCAGCCGCAACCGCTCCAGCAGCTGGGCCGGATCATGCTCCATCGCCTCCAGCACCTCGGCATTGGTGTCGCCCCGCACGACGTGATCGACCCGATAGCGACCGCCATCGGCCAGGCGGATGTGCACGGCGTTGGTGGTTCCGAACAGGTTGTGCAGATTGCCCATCACCTCCTGATAGGCCCCGGCCAGAAACAGGCCGATCCAGTAGGGCTCACCGTCGCGTAGCGGATGGAGTTCGAGCAGTGGTTTGGCCTGGCCGCGATCGATGAAGCGCGCCAGCTTGCCATCGGAATCGCAGGTGAGATCGGCAAAGCTGCCCAGACGGGTGGGTTGTTCGTCGAGGCGGTGAATCGGCAGCACCGGAAACAACTGATCGATCGCCCAGGTGTCGGGAGCGGAACGGAACACCGAGAGGTTGGCGTAATAGGTGCCGGCCAGAGCCGAGGCCAGGGCCTTCAACTCCTCGGGGATCGCCGTACCGGGGGGCAAGGCTTCCAGTTGGGAGGCGATCGCCTGACAGCAGGCCCAGGTGAGCTGTTCGGCCCTGGCCCGCTCCGGCAGGCTCAGGTAGCCGAGGCGGAAGGCCGCCAGGGCGTCGTCCTTGAACTTGAGCGCATCGTTCCAGGCCTCCTGCAGCCGCTCAACCGAGGGGGCGGTGGCCGCGTCGGCATCACTACCGTTGGCCACGATCGCCGCCTGGGTGTCGCGCAGATTGCGCAGGATCAACGGCTCAGCGGCCACCGGCTCCGGCACACCGCCGGGCAGGGCACCGGCGCCCAGCACGTCGAACACCAGCACCGAAAAGTGGCTGGCGATGGCCCGGCCGCTTTCGCTCACCAGCGTCGGCACCGGGATGCCATGGGGCTCGCAGCATTCGCGCACGGTGGCCACCACATCGTTGGCGTAGTTCTGCAGGGAATAGTTGGTGGAGGCGGCGCTGGCGGTGCGGCTGCCGTCGTAGTCGATGCCGAGGCCACCACCGACATCGAGGTAGCCCATCGGCGCCCCCAGCCGGGTGAGCTCGCCATAGATCTGGCCCGCCTCCTGCAGGGCGTCCTTGAGCACGGCGATGTCGTTGATCTGGCTGCCGATGTGGAAGTGGAGCAGGCGTAGATCGTCGAGCAGATCGGCCTGACGCAGGGCCTCCACCGTGGCGAGCACATCGGGAATCGAGAGGCCGAACTTGGCCCGTTCGCCCACCGAGCTGCCCCAGCGGCCGGTGCTGCGGCTGGAGAGCTTGGCGCGGATGCCGATCAGCGGCGCTCCACCGAGCTCGCGGCTGGCCGCGATGATCCGCGGCACCTCATCGGCCTGCTCGATCACCACCACCGGCTTGCGGCCGAGGCGGCGGGCCAGGATCGCCGTTTCGATATAGCGGCGATCTTTGTAGCCGTTGCAGATCAGCAGAGCCTCCGGATCTTCGAGCAGGGAGAGGGCGATCAGCAGCTCGGCCTTGCTGCCGGCCTCGAGGCCGAAGTGCCAGCGTTTGCCGGTTTCCACCAGCTGCTCCACCACGTGGCGCTGCTGGTTGCATTTCACCGGGAACACACCCTGGTAACGGCCGGCGTAGCCGTACTGGGCGATCGCCCGCTCGAAGGCGGTGTGCAGACGCTCCAGCCGGTCTTCGAGGATGTCGTCGAAGCGGATCAGCAACGGCAGCGACAGATCGCGGCCCTGCAGCTCCTTCACCAGTTCCACCAGATCCAGGGCGCCGCCCCGTTCGCCGCGGGGCTGCACCATCACGTGGCCGCGCGGGCTGACGGAGAAGTAGGGATCGCCCCAGCGATCCACGCCGTAGAGCGAGGCCCCATCGCTGGCCTTCCAGGTGCCGCTGCCGGGCATGGGGACGGCTGCGGTGCCGGAGGGATTGGCGAGCACCATCAGGCCTGGCGTTGCGGCGGTTGGGATGGGGGGAATCTAGGTGTTCTGTCCCGGCCACCAACCCGGTGGCGCTGCAGCCCGTGCGGGTGCGGGTGCCGCCGTATCGGTCTTGTTGATCGTCTGGGTGCCCACCGAGATCGTGATCAAGGACAGCTTGTGGGTGGTGCGCCGGGAGCAGATGGCCCACCTCGGTGAGGGTCACGGCAGCGGCAGCCTCTCCAGGGCCGCAAACCGTTCGAAATCGCGATCGAAACTCACCAGGCGCCAGCCATTGGCGATCGCCAGGGCCGCCAAATGGGCATCGGTGCAGAGGCGGGACGGGATCTCACCGCCACGCAGCCCGCCACGCAGCAGGTGGTGAAACACCTCCCAGCCGTCATGGTCCGGCTGGGCCATCTGGACGCCAGGCTGCTGGCACAGGGCGCTGAGCAGGTCGGATGCTTGGGCAGCGTTCCTGACAGCCGTGCCCATCAGCTTCGGCTGGCACACCAGGCGCACCAGCCCCAGAGCGGTCACCGTGCAGAACAGCACCTGTTCAGCGGCCTGCTGTTCCCAGTACAGAACGGCGTGCTGGTGATGGATGTGTTCGGGCCAGATCAACGCCAACCAGACATTCAGATCCGGCAGGTCGGCTGGGGTGCTCATGGGTCGAGCAGCTCGAACAGCGTGGCGTTGCTGAGCTGGTGGTCCTCGATGGCCAGGGACCCGTCCAAACGCGGCAGCGTGGCCGCGGATCGGGTCAGCCCGGCCCGCTCGGGTGCGGCGCTGAGCCCTTGCTCCACATAGCTGCGCAGCAGCTGCTTGAGGGTCAGGCGCTCGCTGGCCGCGCGGGCTTTCAGCCGTGCGAACAGCGGATCCGGCAGCTCCAGGGTGGTGCGCATGCTCCAGGGCCATCGGTGTGCGCATCTTAGTGCGCATCCATCGAGCTGGATGCTCCTTCGCCGGGCCAGTGGGTTGGTGAGTGGTCCGGTCCAGCCGCGGTCGCCTGGCTTCAGCTGGCCCGGCAGCAACTGATCACGTTCACACGGCCGTGTCGCTCACCTTGGCTGCTGGGGTATGGGCGCACGACCATCGGCGCGGAGGTGGATTTCGTGATCGAGGCGGCGAACTGCGCCCACCTGCGCACCTGCTCAACCCTTCGCACCCCCCCCTGAAGGGGGGTATTTGCCTCCCCCCCCCCGAAACAAGGCAGTAAGGAAGAAGCATTTAGCCGTTGGCTACATCATTCCTGTGACCCGCTTCCATCCTCCCGGCCTTAACTCCTCGCGGGTTGGCCAGCGCTTACAGGTTGCCATCGGTGCCGCTGCGGCCCTGGCGGCCATCAGCCTCAGCCCGGGCTCGGCCCAGGCCTATGTGGTGACGGTGGGCGGTGTGCAATATGACGTGACCACCTTTACGGGGTCTTACGACTCCAACACCAGCAAATTTGGAACCGCAACTAATGGCGGGGTGATGCCTTGGTGGGGCAACAGCAATCTTGCATATCAGTTCGCAACCGCAATAGGTTCG
>CALPNT020000070.1 GCA_943325005.2 Bifidobacterium breve
CCGATCGCCTCCTTGGTGATCTCGTGAAAGACCATCCGCTTGACCGGCACCTTGGGGGCCAGCAGCTGCAGCAGGTGCCAGCTGATGCTCTCGCCTTCACGGTCTTCGTCCGTGGCCAGCAGCAGCCGATCGGCGCCCTTGAGGGCCTCCTTGAGCTCCTTGACGATCTTTTTCTTGTCCTTCGGCACCACGTAGAGGGGCTCGAAGTCGTTGGCAGTGTTGACGCCGAGATTGGCCCACTTCTCGCCCTTGTGGGCCGCCGGGATCTCGCTGGCGTTGTTGGGGAGATCGCGAACGTGGCCCATGGAGGCCTCGACACGGAAGTCCTTCGGCAGGAAGCCCCGAATGGTTTTGGCCTTGGTGGGGCTCTCGACGATGACCAAGGTGTGGGTCACGGGAAGGCGCTGAACCGCTCCCTTCTTTATCGCATCGCTGGCCGTTGCGTGCGCTGCCGCTCACCGAAGGCCCCAGTCGGCCCCAGGCCACGACGGCTACAGTCCCCAGCATTGAAACCTTATTAACGCCGTGGCTGACGTGTTTTTCGCCGCCACTCCTGCTGCTTCCACCGCCGCCGATGCCATGGCGGCGATCGGCTCGGGACTGAGCACGGGCAGCCTCAACCTGCAGCTCAATGCGGCGGCGATCGCACCGGAAGCCGCCGTGCTGATCGCGCTGCTGGTCTGCCTGCTGGTGGATCTAGCCGGCGAAAAGGCCGCCAGCCGCTGGGTGCCGCCGATCTGTTACGGCGGCCTGGGCAGTGCCCTGGTGCTGCTGGCCCTGCAGTGGAACGGACCGCTCGAACCCTCCTTCCTCGGAGCCTTCCTGGCGGACAACCTGGCCATCGCGATGCGGGCAGTGGTGGCCGCCTCGACCCTGATCTCCCTGTTGCTGAGCTGGCGCTACGTGGAGCGCAGCGGTACGCCGGTGGGGGAATACGCCGCCATCCTGCTGGCCGCCACCCTGGGGGGGATGGTGTTGTGCGGTGCCACTGATCTGATCAGCATTTTCATCTCGCTCGAAACCCTGTCGGTGTCCAGCTACCTGCTGGCCGGCTACATGAAACGCGACGCCCGCAGTTCCGAGGCCGCGCTCAAATATCTGCTGGTGGGATCAGCGGCGGCTGCCGTCTTTCTTTACGGCGCCTCGCTGCTGTATGGCCTCAGCGGCGGCGCCACCAGCCTGGATGCGATCTCGGTGGCTCTGCGGAGCTCGGATACACCGATCACCGCCCTAGCCCTGGTGTTTGTGCTGGCCACGGTGGCCTTCAAGATCGCCGCCGTGCCCTTCCACCAGTGGACACCCGATGTGTACGAAGGTTCGCCGACACCGGTGGTGGCCTTCCTTTCAGTGGGCTCAAAGGCAGCTGGATTCGCCCTGGCACTGAGGATCCTGGTGGGTTGCTTCGAGAGTTTCGATGCCCAGTGGAAGTTCCTGTTCACGGTGCTGGCCGTGCTGAGCATGGTGCTGGGCAACGTCGTGGCCCTGGCGCAGACGTCGATGAAACGGATGTTGGCCTATAGCTCCATTGGCCAGGCAGGTTTCGTGATGATCGGCTTGGTCTGCGGCACCGAGGAGGGCTTCTCGGCGATGGTGCTGTACATCGCCGCCTACCTGTTCATGAACCTGGGGGCCTTCGCCTGCATCATTCTGTTCTCGCTGCGCACCGGCAGCGATCGCATTGCCGATTATGCCGGCCTCTATCAGAAAGACCCCCTGATCACCCTGGGCCTTAGTCTCTGCCTGTTATCACTCGGCGGCATCCCGCCAATGCTTGGATTCTTCGGCAAGATCTACCTCTTCTTCGCTGGCTGGGCCGATCATCAATACCTGCTTGTCGTGGTTGGACTTGTCACCTCCGTGGTGTCTATTTATTACTACATCTCCGTCATCAAGATGATGGTAGTGAAGGAACCACAGGAAGCTTCCGATGTGGTCAAAAGTTATCCGGCGATCAGCTGGAATGTTGCCGGCATGCAACCGCTGAGGGCTGCCCTGGTCGGTTGTGTGCTGGTGACTGCCGTCGGCGGGATTCTTTCAAGCCCCCTGTTCAACTGGGCCAGCTCCACCGTGGCAGGCACCCCAATCCTGCAGCAGGCGATTGCCAGTTCCCATGCCATTCCCCTCGGCTGAGCCCCTGCCTGCCATGGTCAAACCGAACTCGCTGGAGCCTGAAATGCGGCTGCGGGGTCGAGCGGCCCAGGGTTCTGCACTGGCAGCGGCCAGCCCAGTGGCCGAACTTGATCAGATCAACAAGATCTACGGCAGCGGTGACACCGAGGTGCGCGCCCTCGACGATCTCAACCTGACGGTGAACCGTGGCGAGTACTTGGCGATGATGGGCTCCTCGGGCTCAGGCAAGAGCACGGCGATGAACATCCTCGGCTGCCTCGATCGTCCCAGCGCCGGCACCTATCGCCTCAATGGCACCCCGGTGGAACATCTCAACGACGACGAACTGGCCGACCTGCGCAACCGCGAGCTGGGCTTCGTGTTCCAGCAATTCCATCTGCTGCCCCAGCTCAGCGCCCTCGACAACGTCAGCCTGCCGATGATCTATGCCGGCGTTCCCCTCGGGGAGCGCCGTGAGCGGTCCGCGGCGGCGCTGGAGAGGGTGGGGCTGGGGCAACGGCTGCAGAACCGGCCGAACCAGCTTTCCGGCGGCCAGCAGCAGCGGGTAGCGGTGGCCCGCGCCATCATCAACCAACCGATTCTGCTGCTGGCCGATGAACCCACCGGCGCCCTCGATTCGAGCACCACGCGCGAGGTGCTCGATCTGTTCGACGAACTCCACCATCAAGGCATGACAATTCTGATGGTGACCCACGAGCACGACGTGGCGGACCGAGCCGAACGGGTGCTGCAGTTCAAGGATGGTCACATCGTCGATGGGCTCGGTGACTGGATTCACCACGTCTGAACCGGAACTGCGCCTGAGCGGCATCGCGGCTGTTGAGAACGTCATCAACCGCAGCGAACCTCAACACAAGAGGCGGCTCTCACCCATGGCGGACCGGCAAGGGCTGTGGAGCAGCAGGGCTGAGCTGGGTCATCCCTGCTGAAGGTGCCGAAGACACCTGGCTAGCCAGCCGCTGCTGCCGGGCTGGCGGGTGCCGCTGGCAGGCCCAACGGCGAACGGGGCCGTTCCAGGGTCTGGATCAGCTCCCCCATCAGCAGCGCCACCGCATCGGTGGACGCCGCACCGGGCTGACCCAGCTGGGAGGCGATCATGGCGCCGCCCTGATCCAGGTCCCCTGGATCAACCGCCACCCAGCCGCCCTCCTGGGGCATGCGCAGTTCAAAGTGCAGGTGGGGGCCCGTGCTCAGACCCGTGCTGCCGACCCGGCCAATCACCTCGCCCTGGCGCACCAGCTGGCCCTCCTTGACATACAGCTCGGAGAGATGGCCATAGAGGGTGCGACGTCGCGGGCCATCGTGCTGGATTTCGACAGCCAGTCCATAGCCCCCAGCCAGACCACTGCTCATCACCCGACCGGTGAGGGCCGCGACCACCGGCGTGCCCTCAGGTGCCGCCAGATCCCGACCGGCGTGCATCAACCAGGAGCCCATCACCGGATGGAGCCGCCAGCCAAAGGGGCTGGAGACCACCGCCGAGCCGATCAGGGGGAAGAGCAGGCCGGCATTGCCATTGCCGGCGATCGCTGCGGGCCTGGGTGTGCGGCCGAAAACATCGGTGAGCCGGAAGGTGCCACCGGCGCCGGAGAGCAGGGCCGACACCGGCACGGAAATCGGCGGCAGGGGCAGGGCATCGGTGCTGAAACGCCCCAGGCCAGCGGCCACGCCACCGCCACTGAGGCCACCTTCCCCATCCCCGCTGGCCAAACCGGCGCCATCCAGCCGGCCACGGCCGCGCAGCATCAGGCCGGTGCCGCATTCCAGCGCCGAGAGGGCCCCATTGCTGCAGGCCTGGCGGCGAGCGGCATTCATCGATCCCACCAGACCACCATGAACCCGCACCCGCTCCGAAGGAGAAATCACGCCATCGCGCACCAGCTCATCCAGGGAGGCATCGAAGCGACGAGGCGACAGGCTGCGTCGTTCGTCCGCCGAGGGCCGCAGCGGCGGTTCCACCAGCGCCTGGGGCGAGACAGTCAGCGGCGCCGGGGTGGGTGCCGCTGGCGGCGCCAGCAGCGGTGCCACTGGGGCAGGTGCAGCAGCCGGCTCGGCAACAACTGCGGGAGCCTGGGGGGCCTCGCTCTGGGCCAGCACCAGGGGCACAACCACCAGGGGAGCTGCACCCAGCAGACCCAGGAGCAACAGATGAAGGGGCTTGGAGGCCATGGGGAGCAAGAGTTCGATCCTCAAGGACCGGCAGGGAAACGGGTGGGAACAGGCTCCGGTTCAGAACCGGGCGGCAAGGGCATCGCCGATCGCGGCGGCGGTGTGGATCTTGTTGGCGAAGCGGATCGGGGCCGGCGGGACTGATCAGGTCGGAGAACCTGAGCGAGCCGCATGAGCCGGATCGGATGGCGACGCTGAGCTGGGGCCGAGGTGGTGGGGATGGCCGAGAGGGCTTGGGGTGCCGAGCTGATCTCGAGGCCCACCGCAGACCGGCGAGTTTGGAACGCAGAGATTGTGACGCAATTTAAGGGTCTGGCCCCAACCCGCCTGCGTCGAAACAGCGCTGCAGCACCCGGAGGCGTGTCCCGGACTGCAGCCGCAGGCCGCCATCGCGCGCCAACCCCAGCGGCCGCCAGTCTTCTCCGTCGAGCCGCACCAGCCCCGAACCCAGGTGCAGCCGCTGCTCCGCCAGCTGGCGCACCTCTTCCGGCCGCCCCGCCCAAGCCATCGCCCACTCCAAGGCCAGCAGCACCCGGGCAGACAGCCGCAGCGGCTCGGCGCCCCAGGAACCCAGGCTTCGGCGCAGGTTCGTGGCCGCCGCCGGCACCGGATTGCAGCCATTCAGCCCCACCCCCAGCCGGGCCCAGCGGATCCTGTCGCCCCGCAGGCGCAGCCGCGGCAACAGGCCGGCAAGTTTGGCCAGTTCGCCATCGGCCCCCTGCAGCAGCAAGTCATTGGGCCATTTGAGCCGCACCGGCACCCCGAGCGGCTCCAGCTGCAGGGCCAGACCCACCGCCACCGCCAGCCCTGGGGCGGCGGCCTCGGCTGGATCCTGCGGCCAGGGCAAGGCCGCACTGAGCCACACCCCGCCCGGCGGGGCCAACCAGGGGCGGCCCTGCTGACCATGGCCGAAGCGTTGCTGGCGCGCCAGCAGTGCCAGGGGCGCCTGCAGCGGCCCGGAGCCGGCGGGCAAGGCGTACTGCAGCCAGCGATCCAGTTCCCTCTCGGTGCTGGCGCACACCGGCACCCCCCGCAACCGCCAGGGGGAGCTCCGGGCTGAACCACCGCCCGGCTCAGTCAGCCAGGGGGCCTGGGCCGGCCCCAACAATCGCCGCCGCTCGGCGGCGATGCGACCGATCACAACTGCCGCAACCAGGCACCGATGCGGGCGGCACCGGCTTCGAGCTCGGCGGTCGGATGCACCAGGGCCAGCCGCTGCCAGCCCTCACCGGAGGGCCCGAAGCCGTTGCCTGGGGTGAGACACACCCCGGTGCCTTCCAGCAGCGCAGCGGCGAACGCCTCCGAATCCAGCCCCCGCCGTTGCGCCACTTCGGGCAGCTGCAGCCACAGGTAGAGCGCCATCGATGGTCGCCGCAGGGGCCATCCCTGAGCCTCAAGCGCCGCCGCCATGTGATCGCGCCGCTCCCTGTACACCGCCCGCAACCGCTCGGGCCACTGCGGCGCCTGCTCGAGGGCGGCGATGGCACCGGCCTGCAGGGCCAGGGACTGGTTGAAATCCACCACCCCCTTGAGCTGGCGCAGGGCCGTGATCAGCCACTCGGCGCCGATGGCGAAGGCGAGCCGGTAGCCGCCGAGGCACCAGCTCTTGGAAAAGGAGAAAAACTCAATGCCGCACTGGCGCCAGGCTGGATGGCGCAACAGGGCCGGGGCCTCGCCGTCGAGGGCCAGGTCGACGTAGGGGTTGTCGTGGGCGAGCACGATGTCGTGGCGCAGGGCCCGCTGCACCGCCTCATCCAGCCAGCTCTGCTCACCGGTGGTGGCGGTGGGATTGTGGGGAAAGCCGAGCACCATCAGCTTCAGGGCGTCCCACTCGGCGGCGCCGAGGCGATCGAAATCGGGCCGCCAGCCGCTGGCGGCCTCAAGCGGCAGCAGCACGGGCCGGGCCGAGGCCAGCTGCAGGCCACCGAGGTGGGAGGGGTAGTAGGGGTCGAGCAGCAGGGCGGCATCACCAGGGTTGAGCACCGCCAGGGGCAGATGGGCCGTGCCCTCCTGGGATCCCACCAGCAGCAGCACCTCGGTGTCTGGATCCACCGCCACGCCGAAGCGCCGACCAGCCCAGGCGGCTACAGCCTCCCTAAACGGCAGCGTGGCGCCATGCAGGCAGTAGGAGGCACTCTCGGGCTGCTGCAAGGAAGCGGCGATCGCCTCGATCGCCGCCGCCGGCGGCTGCAGGTCGGTGGAGCCGAGCGAGAGATCGAGCAGCGGCGGCAAGGGCACGGGGCTCGCCTGGCCCGCATCCGCGCGCCAGCGCTGTTGATCGGCCAGCTTGCGCTGATAGGCCAGTTTGCGCTGATCATTGCGGGCGAAGACACCGCTGCCGAGCAGGCTCAGCCGTTCAGAGATGGGCATCCAGGAAGGCCTGCAACTGGGGCTTGGCCATGGCTCCCTCGTGGCGGCCGATCTCAACGCCGTCGCGGAACAGGATCAGGGTGGGCAAACCCTGAACCTTGTAGGCATCGCGGCTGCCGGGATTGCCATCCGCCTCCAGCTTGCCGACGGTGAGCCGGTCGGCGTAGGTGCTGGCGGCCCACTGCATCAGCGGCGCCATCAAACGGCAGGGGCCGCACCAGGAGGCCCAGACATCGACCAGAACGGCCGTGGGCCGGGTGAGCACCTCGCCGGCGAAGTTGGTGTCGTTCAGCTCCAGAACGGCAGCCACGGCAGTGGTGGCCACGGCCTTGGGGAGCTCAGGATTGTGGGGCTCGGCGTTGTGGTCGGTCGACACGGCCCGGGATTCAGCTGGCCCGATTGTATGGATTCCACCTGCCGGCCGATGGGCTGGGGCCCTTGGGCTGGGGCGCCAGCCGATGCCAAGGACAGGGGCCGGCTGCAACACAGCCGGCGGTGGTGATCAGAGCTTGTCGATGGAACGCTTGAGCTGCTCAAGCTCGGCATCCACTTCCGCCACCTGCACCGGCTGCAGCTGGGGCACCGCACCATTGGCAGTCGGCAGGGAAATCGGGTTGCTGCCTCCTTCCAGGCGGTTTTTGAGGGCAGCCAGCTCTTCATCAACGTTGCTGCCTTCCAGAGCGGCGAACTGGCTTTCGAGATCGGCGCCGGCCAGCTCAGCAGCCGCCTGGCTGCGGGCCTCCATCGCCAGCACCTTCTCCTCCATCTGATCGAAGGCAGCCATGGAACTGTTGGTGCCCAGATTGCCGACGGCGTTCTGCAGCTGCTCCTGGGCCTGAGCCGCCTGCTGGCGGGCCTTGAGCATGTCCTTTTTGGTCTTGGCTTCGGCGATCTTGCCTTCAAGCGCCCGCAGGCTGTTCTTGAGGGTGTCCACCTGGCCGGACTGGCTGGCGATCTGGGTGTTGAGCGCGGTCGCGGTATCGGAGTAGGTCTTGCGGCGGGTGAGGGCTTCGCGAGCCAGATCTTCGCGGTTTTCCTTGAGGGCGAGCTCGGCCTTGCCCATCCAGTAGCGATCCTGGGAGGAGGCCTGCTCGGCCTGGTTCTGCAGCCGCTTCTGGCTGGCGATGGCGGTGGCGACGGCCTGGCGCAGCTTGACCAGATCGGCCTGCATGTCCGCCACGGACTGATCGAGGATCTTGGAGGGATCCTCCGCCTTGCTCACCAGGTCGTTGAGGTTGGCGCGAAGCAGGCGGCTGAGCCGATCAAAGAAGCCCATGAATTGGCTACTGGAGCAAGATCAGACAGTAGCGACATCGGCGGATCAGGGCCGCCGGCAGGGGCAACGGATTGCCGCACTCCCAAGCCGTTGCCGCACTCCCAACCCGTGGCCCGGCCTAGCCTGGCCCGATGGCCAAGGCCCCCCTCCTCCAGACTCGCCGCATCGGCAACCTGTCGGTGCTGCTGGCCGCGCCCAAGCCCCCCGCCAGCGCTGTGGCCAGCTGCCTGGAGGCCCTGCAACAGGAGTGGCGCCGGGACGGCCACCTGGCGGCCCTCTGGCAGGCCTGGCCGCGCATCGCCGGGGCCCAGCTGGCCAGCCACTGCCGCCCCCTGCAGCTGCAGGGAGGCCTGCTCACGGTGGGAGCGGCGCCGGGCCCCTGGCTGCAGGCGCTCCAGTACCACCGCCACCAGCTGCTCGGGGCCCTGCGCGGAGCTGGTTTCACGGTGCGTGATCTGCGGGTGCAACAGCACCACGCCACGGCGATCCCGGCCGCCGGCAGCAGCCTGGAAGCCGAGATCTGGGCGCTTCATCCCAGCCGCATCGATGTGCATGGCCAGGCCGACTGCCCCGAATGCCGTCGGCCGGCGCCGGCGGGCGAAATGGCCCGCTGGGGCCATTGCAGCTTCTGCCGGCGCGACTGGCTGGCGGCTCAGTTCATGGTGATGCCAGGGGGCCCCGGAACGGCCGTTCCAGCAGGAACGCCTGCCGCCGCTGGCGGCCCCACAACGGCAGGAGCCGAACCTGGGGCCGGCCGCGGTCCCAGGTCCCAGGCGCGAGCGCAGAGCCGATCGACCCCACCGCAATCGACCCCGCGGCATTAGGACGCGGCATTAGGGAACTGCTGAACAACCGCTGAGGCGATCCGCCCAGCCCTCTGTCATCCCTGGGTCTAGAGCTGGCCTCGGGTCGATCCCGACGGATGGAGCTGGTGGAGCACCAGACCAGCCGGCTTAGCGCCGGACGGCAGCGAACAGCTCGACCTCGCCAGCCTGCAGCCCCTGTGCCCGCTGGAGGCCCAACGGCTCCATGCCGTCTGCCAGGTGACCGACGGCAACCCCTGAGCTGACCGGCGAAAGCCACAGCGTTGCGGCTCAGAGGCTGAGCCGGAAGTCCTCACGGCGATGGAAATCGGGTTCGCTACCGCCATGCTCCAGGGCCCAGTAGCTCACCAGGCCCGAGCGCTGCTGAATCACCGCGGTGATCGCCGCCTCCAGCGGTTGATCCGCCCCGAGGCCTGGAGGCAGATCGACCTCCAGCATCAACCGCAGCTCCTGGGGATCGCGCAGCACCTGCACGGCCAGCTGCTGATAGGCCGCTTCCGCCGCCAGGCCGCGGCGATACCCCTCCAGCCGATAGACATTCCAGTGGCCCGACGGCGAAAGATTGAACTCCCAGTAGGGCTCCTGGCCGGGGCGGGCCAGGAACAGCTCGAAGCAGGTGGTTTGCCAGAGCTCATCGAGCCGGCAGGGCTGCGGGGCCGGCGGCGCCAGCAGCACCGTGTCGAGCGGGCCCTGCAGCGCGTAGCGCAGCATCAGGCGCTCGCCGCGGCGGCTGATCTCGCCGCTGATCGTCAGATCAGCCAACTGGGGCAATGATTCGAACGGCTGGAGCGCAAAGCGGTGATCGGTGTGCACAGGGAATCCAGGCGATTCAGGCGGCAAGCCGCAGCCGCTCCACGATCGCGCGGATGGCAGCTTCCTGGGTCTCGATGCTTTCCGTCAGGCGGAACTGCACCAGCGCCCGCTGCAGATTGTGGCCAGGGTGATCGGTCTTGAAATAGTGATTACCCGCCAGGTGATCGCTGAAGAACCGCAGACCCAGCTCAAAGGCGAGCAGGCGGATGGCCTCATAGAGATAGTCGTAGTCGGCGTCGACCAGAAAGGCCCGGGCCTGGCCGATGTAGCCCTCGAGGATGGCTTCACACAACTCCAGATCAAAGTGCACCGAGCGCCAGTCGGTCGTTTCTTCGCCGAGGCGGTTGCAGCCGGAGCGGAGGCAGTCGCCGATGTCGTAGTGGACCAGGCCCGGCTTGATCGTGTCGAGATCCACCAGGGCAATCGCCTCGCCGGTGGCGAGATCGAACATGACGTTATTGAGCTTGGGATCACCATGGATCGGCCGCAGCTGCAGCCGTCCTGCCGCTTTGGCGTCCTCGAGCACGAAGGCGAAGCGCTCGCGATCGCGGATGAAGGCGATGCAATGGGCCGCCTGGGGGGTGAGCGGCACGGTGGTGGTGCGCAGGGCCCGCTCGAACTGGGCGAGATAGACCGGGGTGATGTGGAAGCCCTCCAGGGTGTCGGCGAGCTCGGCCACCGGCAGCTCACTGATCAGCGCATGGAAGATGCCCAGCCCCCGCCCCAGCTCCCTGGCCTCGGTGCCATCCTCGAGCCGCTCACCGGAGCGGCAACCCGCCACGAAGGTGAGAGTGCGCCAGATCTGACCGTCCAGCTCCAGCCAACAGCGACCGGGCTGATCGCGCAGGGCAACGGCGCGGGGCACCTCCCAGCGACGCCCCGCCAGCACGGCGGCGGCCGGCCCTTGCACATGCTCCGCCAGCCGCAGGATGTTGGCCATCACCAGCTCGGGCTGGGGGAACACCTGCGTGTTGAGACGCTGCAGCACCAGCTGATCGACCTGACCATCCGGGGCGCGCAGGCTCACCCGGTAGGTGTCGTTGACATTGCCCTGACCCAGCGGGCTGATGGCGATGACCGGACCAGGCAGCGCGAAGGCCTCGGCGATCGCCAGCAAAGGATCGGCAGGCTGGCCTTGAGCGGCGCTGGAGGCAGCAGCGGAGTCAGCAGCGAGGGAGGCAGCGGCCAGCGAGCCAGCACCGGGAGGAGAGCCAGCATTGGTCTCAGTCACGGGCCGTCGGGCGAAGACGGCCACACTGTTCCACGTCGATCCGATCGTGCCCAGGCCAAGGCTGACAGTCCTTCAGCTGGGCAGCTGGACGGCTGGCAGCTGGGCTGCTGCTGGCCGGCCAACCAGCTGGCGCGCGCTCAGTCCTGCAGACCCCAGTCGGCGCGGATCTGGGCCAGGGGTTCGGCGGCGAGGCTGAAATAGTCCACCGCCAGCAGCGGATCGACCCGGCAGCGCGCGCCGCGGGCCATGGCCCTGGCGACCCGCTCCGGTGCCCCCGGGGCCGAGAGGGTGTGGGCGTAGTCCGGGCCGACCACCACGCTGTGCAGCAGGCCGGTTTCGTAGATGCTCACCGCCCCCAGAAAACCGAGCATCGCCCCGGGGGAGCGGCTGGCGGCGGCCATGAAGGCCGTCACCTCCAGCTCACCGATCGGCGTGGTGTCATAACCGGCCACGACATGGACCCAGTCGTGGTGGGCCAGGGCTTCATTGCCACCGCCCACTTCCCCCGGCAGGCGAAAGCCCCGCTCGAGATAAAAACGGGCCATGGCACCGCCGAGACTGCCCTCCGTGCAGCGGCCCAGGGCACGCCAGCGCGCGCTCACGGCGGCATCGGGCTCAACTGTGAGCGCAAAGGCCCGCAGCCCGAAGCGCCGCAGCAGTGCCGGCAGCCGCGGGTCGTCCCGCTCCCCGTCGCCGATCCAGCAGAGCCGATAGAAATCGGCCGTGGCCAGGGCCTGGGAGTGCCCCACCAGATCGCGTGCCAACCGCAGCGAGCTCCCATCCACCTGCAGGGCCTCAGCCCAGCGCTGCACTGAAGCCTGCAACGCCAGCGGGATCGGCCGGCAGACCATCTCCAGCGCCACCATCAACTCGATCAATTCGCGGCGCTGGGCGGGCTGGGGCAGCGCCAGGGCCACCGCCGCAGGCGTGATCGGGGGTTGGGCCTCCGGATCCCCGGACCAGCCCAGCAGCTGGCTGAACAACACGCGCAGCAACCGGGGCTGCAGCGGATCGGCCCAGCCGCCGCAGAGGCGACAGGCGCTGACCACCGCCGCCGCCAACATCGGCGCCTGGCCCACGGGGGTGTGGATCAGAAACATGCGGAGTTGAGTGGCGTGGCGGTGCGGGGCGAGGCCGGGAGGGCCGAGCTTGGGAGAGTCATCAGAAGGCGTAGCGCAGGCTCACCTGCAGACCCTGGGTCTGGAGATCGGCCTCGGTGCCGGCGATCGTGAGGCTGCGGGTGCCGCGGGGCCGCACGATGGTGGCCGAGCCGCTGCGACTGCGCACCTGGCCGAGATCGCTGAAGCGGTAGGCCAGATCAAGGCTGAGCCGCTCACTCAGGGGTACCGCCACACCGGCGGTGAGCAGATAGGCGAAGCCACTGCTGCTGCCACCGGCGCTGGTGGTGGTGGCGTTGGCGGCAATCGAGGGGAAGCGATAGGTGACTCCATCCAGCTGGTTGCGGGCGCCGCCGACTCCGGCCCCAAGGAAGGGCCGCACCCCGGCGATGCGGGGCAGATCCACATAGGCGACAGCGAAGGCCGCCAGCGACTCCACCGCGCCGCTCACCGGCTGGGAGGATCCGGCCCCCAGAAAGTTGCTCTGGCCGTTGAAGGCCAGCTGGGGCCGCCAGCTCAGCAGCGCCTCGGCCCGCAGCCAGGGGGTGAAGCGATAGCCGAGGGCGCCATCCAGCACCGGCGTCTGGGAGAAGGAGCCCGCCGCCTGCAGCGAGCGGCCGTTCTGGCCGGCACCGCAACCGAACAGGGCCGGCGGGCTGGTGCTGCTGCAGTCCTGGTCGCGGAAGCTGCTGGGAGCAGACCAATCGAGCCCAGCGCCGAGGCGCAGATAGGGGCCGCGGCGGTCATCGAGGGCGGCGGCGGCAGGCGCGGCGATGGCTGGTGAAGCAGTGACTGGCTCAGCAGTGACTGGCGAAGGAGTGGCTGAAGAAGGAGTGGCTGACGAAGCCATGGGGTCAGCGGGGATGGCCTCAGCGGCAGCGGCCGCCCCCGCCAGCAGCAAGGGAAGAGCGGCGAGGCTGGAGCCAACGGCGAGGCGGAGGCCAGGGGCCCGACGGGCGATGGAGACCAGGGCAGCCACCGGCCGGCGGAGGCGATCGGGGCTGGGCATCGAAGGTGATCAACGGCTCAGCTGCTTATAGGGCCCGGAGCACCGCTCCCGGCGCCAGCCAGGGGCAGCTGGCCAGCGGTAGCCGGGATCAGCCCAGCTCCTGGCAGCAGGCGGCAAAGGCTGCAGCCGGATCAGCGGCCGCCGTGATCGGCCGGCCGATCACCAGGCGACTGGCCCCGGCGGCGATGGCGGCGGCTGGGGTCATCACCCGCTGCTGATCACCCCGCTCCGATCCGGCAGGCCGAATGCCCGGGGTGATCAAGAGATAAGGATTGGGGTGGATCGCCCGCAAGGCCGCCACCTCCAGCGGCGAGCAGACGGCGCCACCGATGCCGGCCGCCGCTGCCAGCTGAGCCAGGCGGGGCACATAGGCGGCCAGCGGCTCCTCGATTGCCAGTTCGGCAGCAAAACGGGCCGGCGCCCAGCTGGTGAGCACGGTGACCGCCAGCAGGGTGGGGGCAGGCTGCCCTGCAGCGGCGGCCCCCTCCAGGGCCCCGATCTGGGCGGCGCGCAGGGCCTCGGAGCCGGCCGCCCCATGCACGGTGATCAACTCGGCACCGAGGCCGCCGGCACTGCGACAGGCGCCGGCCATGGTGGCGGGGATGTCGTGGAACTTGAGATCGAGAAACAGCCGCAGGCCCCGCTGCCGCAGCTGCTGCACCAACCCCGGGCCACCGGCCACAAACAGCTCCAGTCCCACCTTCACCCAGCGCAGCGGCGGCAAGGCGTCCACAAA
>CALPNT020000071.1 GCA_943325005.2 Bifidobacterium breve
CTTGTCCGGCTCCCAGCGGCTCTCCACCGTGAACAGCGCCAGCTCCTGGCCGCGGTAGGTGAGCAGCAGCCGATCGCCGATGGCGATGCTGGCGTCGTCGCTGTCGAAGACGATCGGCAAGCCGAACAGCAGGCCGCTGCTGGTGCGGTGCGTGGCAACCACGGATTCGTAGTCCTCCTGGTGCATGAAGCCACGCAGGGGCGAGAAGCCCCCCACCACCAGCAGCTCCACATCACAGGCGTTGCGATCGCTGCACTCGATGCGGCGCTGACTGCCAGCCAATGCGACCTGCCGTTGCTCAGCGGCAAGCATCAGATCCACCAGGGCGCCGCCATGGGGTGGGATCAGGCCGCTGCTCCTGGATGTCAAAGCGGGATCGGCGATCGTCATGGCCCCAGAACGGCGAACAGCGTTGCGGCGATTCTCCCAGACCAGCTGCAGCGGCCTCTCTGTGCCATCTGGCTGTGGGAGGGCCCAGGCGGGCTGATTCTGGGCCGAAGGCCTGGGAGGAAGGACTGAGCAGCAGGTCTGGGCCGAAGAACTGTCCGCCATCAAAAAAGGGGGGCAAGGCCCCCCTTGCCTGCAGGGCCAAAGGCCCTGGTGAATCGTCAGGTTCAGGGCCCGAACAGCCGGGCCAGGAGCTCAGACCTGTTCAAGGCGGCCGTAGATCTCGCCGACGATCTTGACGTCGACGACGGCCTTGGTGCCCATGTCGCTGTCGGAGGGCTGGATGGCGGTGAAGACGCCAGCGAACTCGCCGGTTTCGGAATCAATCTTGGTGATCGAGAGATTCATCGAACCGGTGCCATCGACGTAGCGCTTGACCGTTTCACCGCTGAAGTCATCACCGGCGGGCACCAGACCCATGGCGCTGCTGTAGCCAGTGGTCAGGCCCCGACCCTTGGGATCGAGGAAGTTGCTGGTGCGATAGCTGGGGGCGCGATACGAGCCGCTGAAGTCGGTGCTGGTGGTGAGGGCCGTGCCGGTGGCGTCTACCACCAGCTCCTTGCTGGAGAAGGTGAAGGGGATCTCCTCGCCGCCGGGCATCAACACGGTGATCGGCTGGAAATCAATGCCGCCGAGCTCGGTAAAGGTGAGCTTGTCGTCCACCAGCTTCAGATCGCCGTAGACCTGATCCAGGCTGGAGGTGAAGCGGGTGAGAATCTTGCCTGCCACGAATTGAGCCTCCTGGCGCTTGTTGGCGGGCTCACCCTTGACGAACACTTCGGAGGGGTGCATGCAGATCTCACGCAACTGATAGCGGGCCCCGGGATCCAGCGAAATTGAGCCGCGAGCGGAGTCGGACAGGGTGGGGCAATCGTTGGCGAGGCCGGTGTTGTGGATATCGGCGTAGGTGAGGCTGGATCGATCAACGGCCTTGGCCCCGCCGCTGCATGCGGTCACCAGGGTGAGACACAGCGCCAGCATCAATGCCAGCAAGGGACGAAAACGCATGAGGAGACGCCGCAGAGACGGAACGGGAACTGGGCTGGCCGGGATCCTACCGGTGCAAAACGCTCAGTCCTGATAGCTTGCCCGGGCTCTCAACAACCTGTATGAGAGACCCCCATGAGCCAGACCAGCGATCCCACCCCAGAAAGCAGCCGCCAGGCCGGATCCGGTACGTTGCGGGCCGCCGATGCGCCGCTCCAGACCCTGCAGACTCTGGCCAACGAGCTGGAAGGCCAACCGGAGCTGCTGCTGGAGCTGCTGCGGCGAATCGAATACCTGCACCGCACGATCCAGGACGGTCCGTTTCGCAGCAGCCTGCCTGGCGATCGCAACGCTCTGTTCCGCCTGCTCTCAGAAATGGAACACAGCGGCGGCTGGCCCTACATCCCGCGCCTGCAGCTGCGCACCTTCATCGATCTGCTCAGCAACGAACTGCTCAGCCCTGAAGGCGGGGCCGAAGCCTCACTTGAAACAACCGCTGCCCCCTAGGCGATCCCCCATCCGCCCAGCTGCAGCCGGCCTCCCAGCTGTAGCCGGAGCTGGGGTTGTAGACAATTCATGGTCGGTGTACTCCTGGGCGGCACGGTTTGCGGCTCACTCCTCGTCAAAGGGTTCCTGATCCACCAGGTGGACATAGGGACCGCAGAGATCGGGGCGATGGATCGCCAGGGCCCGCAGCAAATGCCAGTCATCGAGACCGGCGAAGGCAGAGGGATAGTCGTCCTCCTCCAGCCGCCGGGCCAGTTCGGCGATGGCGTCGTCATCGAAGGCGGCGAGGCGCTCCGGCGTGATCGCCGAACCAGAGCTGGCGGCTGGGACGTTGCTGACAGGGGCCAAGGGGTCAGGGGTCATGGCATCAGGGGTGATCGGACAGCAGTCGTGGGGTTCGTTGGGGCTGGGGTCAAGCAGCAACGCTGGCATCGCCATTGAACCTGGACCTGGGAGCAGAGAGACTAAGGACAAGGGCAAACCGTTTCAGATCAGGAGCCCATCTCAGAACAAGGTCAGGCAGGCGGAGAACGCAACCCCAACTTCAGGCCGGTTCATCCCAGCAGCAGCAGCAGGGAGGCCACTCAAGCCGCAGCCCCTGCTGCGGACGAAGGCGATCAGGGCCGGTCATAATGGCGCGGTCGGGGAATTAGCTCAGCTGGTAGAGCGCTGCAATCGCACTGCAGAGGTCAGGGGTTCGAGTCCCCTATTCTCCATAAGCCCGCCCGCACTGGCGGCTGCCGGGTTCGGCGCCAACCAGCTCGCGCCTGGCGATCCAGATCGCTCCTGGCAAACCAACGCCAGGCCATCGATTGCGCAACAGCCGCACCGGGCTCGAGATCCGGAGCGCCAGGATCGTGAACCGAAGCGACGGTGGCCAGCTTGGCGGCTCCTGCTCCGATCCCAACGCCCTCCCTGCCCCCTGAACCCGTGAACTGGACAACAGAAGCGGAACAGCGATTGAAAGAAGTGCCCTTCTTCGTGCGGCCGGCGGTGCGGCGGAAGATTGAAAAGTTGGCCGGCGAGGCTGGCCTTGAGCAGGTGGATGGAACTTTCTACGACCAGGCCAAGGCCAGCTTCGGCCAGAGCTGAACCGGCGATGGTGTAAAAGAGGGATTGGGATCCTTTGACAACCAGCTTGATCGATGTCGCAATCCAAGCGTGAGCAGGTCGTCAGTCACCTTCGGTACATCCGTCAGGAGCTCCGCGAGATGCACCAGGGCGTCATGGACGATGGTTTGCTGCCGGAAGCAGGTGAGGTACGGGGCGTGATGGCCCAGATGGAGGCCCTGCTGGAGCTACTCGAAGGCAAAGGATCCCGCAAGAAGGACAACGACGGCTGAGCGCCATTGGTGTCGAAAGCCTGACTGGAATCGTCAAGCGCCGCCGATGACGCTCCAGCCAGCGTCCCCGCCAAGGCTTGCCTGGCCTCAGGCGACCCGATGATCTGAGCCCGTCCCCATCACCCAGCCCGGGCCTTTCGCCAGGGCTTTTTTAATGCTATCCCCTATCGGTGGGGTCAAAAGGCTGCTAAGACGCCAGAGATGGTGTATACATAGCGGCGCAGGGCCTCGGGTCGGGTGATGGGGATCACCGGCCAGAGCCAACTCGGCAACGACCGTGGCCGCAAGCTCGCGGTCTTACTGAGATTCTGGCAGCTGACCGCCCTGCACCCCACTTTGCCGCCGATGCCACCCAGAGTGAACCGGACCGGCTGAAACCAACGGGAGCGGATCAGACCCAATCCGTCGCTGGATCCGGCTCCGCGGCGACGCCAACCCCTGAACCCAGGCCGCACCTCCCGAGCCATGGCACCCTCACCGCCGCGTTACCAGCAGACCCGCTTCCAGCACAGGGTGGCCCAGGCCGGCAGCCTGCTGGAGGGCTGGGCCACCAATCCCTGGCGCCGCCTTTCCCTGCTGACCATCGTGCTGCTGTCGGCCTTCGCCATCGGTGGCGGACTGGCGGCGATCACCGGCGCCCTGAGCTACATCGACCAACTCTCGGCCCTGATCTGTGTGGGAGCGATCGAGTTCGCCGTTCGGGTACGGCGCCGTCTGCGACTGCGCTCCGGCGACCAGCTGGGCCTGCAGATGCTGGACATGGCTCGCATCGGCCTGTTCTACGGACTGGTGCTCGACGGCTTCAAGCTGCTCTGAATCGCCTCCCCCGGGATCGCCGCCAAGCTGCTGTCGGCCCCCGAAGCACCGGATCCCGAACCAGTGGCCGCCAGTAGATAGAGCAGGGCCATGCGCACGGGGATGCCATTGCGCACCTGCTCCTCCACCAGGCAGCGGCCGGGATCATCGAGCAGCGCCCCGGCCAGCTCCACACCGCGGTTGACCGGGCCGGGATGGAGCACCGGCACCCCGGGGCCGCAGAGCGCAAGCCGCTGATGGCTGAGACCGAACTGGCGGTGGTAGGTGTCGAGACTGGTGAGCAGATGCTGGTGCATGCGCTCCTGCTGGAGGCGCAGGGTCATCACCGCCTCAGCACCGGGCAGGGCCTGCTCGAGGCTGCGGCAGATCCGGATCGGCCCGCGCTCTGCCACCGGATCCACCGCCAGACCAGGCGGCGGTGCCGCCACGAAATCAGCGAAGGCGTCCGGCAGCAGGGTGGGTGGGCCGCAGAGCACCACCTCGGCACCGCAGGCACTGAGGGCCCAGAGATTGGAGCGGGCCACCCGCGAATGCAACACATCCCCGACGATCACAATGCGACGCCCCCGCAGGCTTGCGGGGCAAGGTGCCTCCGGCGTGAAGTGACGCGCCAGGGTGAACAGATCCAGCAGGCCCTGGCTGGGATGACTGTGCAAGCCATCACCGGCGTTAAGCACCGCCACCCGTTCGCCGCTGCGCTCAAGATCGCGGGCCAGGCTGTGAGGCACGCCGGCGCAGCGATGGCGCACCACCAGCACATCGGCCCCCATGGCCACATAGGTGCGGGCGGTATCGAGCAGGCTCTCCCCCTTGCTCAACGAGCTGGTGGAGGGCGAGAAGCTCTGCACATCGGCCGAAAGGCGCCGGGCGGCCAGCTCAAAGCTGCTGCGGGTGCGCGTGCTGGGCTCAAAGAACAGGCTGGTCATCAGCCGGCCCTGCAACGCCGGCAGCTTGCGGGCGCCGGCCACGGGCATGGCCCGGAAGCGCTGGGCCAACTGCAGAACAATGGCGAAGTCGGCGACCGAAAAGGACGCCAGATCGAGCACATGGCGGTGGGTCCAGCCGCTCAACGCTCGCCGCTCACAAAGATGGCCCAACCGTAGAGGCTGGCAGCCCAGGCGCCAGCGACACCAACAACGCGGCCAGCGCATCGCGGCGGGGCCGCCGATCCCCCGGAGCGCGACGGCTGACGGCGCGACTGGCCCGCAGATACCAGCGCCAGGGGAGTTCCTGGCCCTGGCTGATGCCGATGCGATGGGTCTGAACCAGGGCGGGGCTGGCGGGGTTCGCAGCGATGGCGGAAGCCACAAGGCTGGGGGCCAACCAGGCGGCCAACAGCGGCGGCCGGGGCGCCATCCAGAGCCCCGCCTCGAGGCTGGCGGGCTGGGCATCGTGGCTGCGATCAAGGCCGAAGCAGCGGGCCAGCAGGGCCGGGCCAGCTGCACTGCGTTCGGGCGCCGCGGGCAGGGCAGCGGCCCGCAGCAACACGCCGTTGGCCCAGTCGAATTGACCTGTCACCACATTCACGCAGTGGTGAATGCCATAGCTCACGTACACATAAAACCGCCCTGGCTCGCCGAACAGCGTTTCGTTGCTGGGGCTGCGGCGGCGATAGCCGTGGCAGGCAGGCTCGCTCTGGCAATACGCCTCCGTTTCGACAAGAACGCCCCACAGCAGCTCGCCTGAGGGTTGGCGCTTCACCAGCAGGCAACCGATGAGCTCGGGGGCAACGACCTCGGCGGGGCGGGCGAAGAAGGCTGGGGGGAGGGCCGGAAGGTGCTGGGCGGCTATGGGAGTGGCCCAGGCGATGGGCCAAGGCAACGAAGAGGTGATTGCTATAGTACCGAAAAAGATTAAACCAACAATAATGACAGCGGCAGAAGCAGATTACATCTTTACCAATAACTGGTTCGATGCGCACAAAGCGGCATGGAGCCAGCTGCTCAACCAGCTAAATCCAGGACGCATTCTGGAGGTCGGCTCATACGAAGGCAAAAGCACGTCTTACCTCATAGATACCATTGCAAGCCGCAAAAGCGTCGAAATCCATTGCATCGATAGCTGGGAAGGCGGCATCGAACACAAGACAGGCGGGTCTGCCGCAACAGACATGACAGAAGTAGAAGCTCGATTCCACCACAACATCAAGACAGCCAGATGCAGAGCAAGCCATGAAGCAACCATCACCATTCACAAGGGTTTAAGCAGCACACAGCTACCCAAGCTCCTCGCCGAAAGCAAGCAGGGCTACTTTGACTTTGTTTATATCGACGGATCCCACCAGGCGCCAGACGTATTACTTGACGCAATCCTCGGATTCGAGCTACTCAGGACCCAGGGCATCATTGTATTTGACGACTACCTGTGGCAGGAACCCCTTCCAGGCGGCACGGACCGATCGATGTCCCAAGATAGCCATTGACGCCTTTACAAATATTTACCGCAGAAAGCTCAGGATCATCGGCGCGCCCCTATATCAACTGTACCCGCAAAAATGAGCTAATAGACACGGGAAGCTGCTGGTAAATTAAGCCAATCCTGAGGCTTTTGCAACCGGACCTCTCTACACACAGTGGCGATGTCATGGCTCCCGTCGGCATAAACCCCTCTGGCTCTGCGACGAGCATTTCGGCGCTGGGAGAGCGGCGACGAGCTCACAGGGGCGGGAGAAGAAGCTCTAGCCCAATGCCCATCGTTGCGATAACGAGCCTTGATCTCCCTGCTGCGCTTGCGCCGCTCAAGACGATCGATCACAGTGGCGACTTGACCGATCCCATTGAGAAGGGTGGGGCAGTGATGGGCCCCACCTCCAAGAAGGGTGTATCGAAAGTTGACCGAAAGACGTTGACCAAATTGGCCAGAAACTGGCAGGCCCCACCCATCTCCTTGGATGCCCCGATGCACAACATCCAGATCCCCGTCTCGATCGGCGAGCTGGTCGCCAAGCTCACCAGCCTCGAGATCAAGCTGGAGCAGC
Organism: Bifidobacterium breve; assembly: GCA_943325005.2. Classification (GTDB taxonomy): domain Bacteria; phylum Cyanobacteriota; class Cyanobacteriia; order PCC-6307; family Cyanobiaceae; genus Cyanobium. The sequence continues at coordinate 7,078 of CALPNT020000071.1, forward strand.
TCCAGGGGGAGGCCCGCCAAAACGTGGAGGGGGAGCTGGATCTGCTGCAGGAGGTGCTGGTCGCCTCGGGCCTGGCTATCGATCCGGAGCTGTGGCAGCAGCTGGCGGCGATCAACCGCTCGCTCTGGCGAATCGGGGATGACATCCGTGAGCTGGAGCGGCTCGGTGTACCGCAGCAACAACCACCGCGCCCAGCCCAAGCGCCTGATCAACGAGCTGCATGGCTCCCTGATCGTGGAGGAGAAGGGCTACGCGCCCTACTGAGCGGCTGGGAGCCTGAACGCCCGACATGACCGGGGCCCAACCGGGCGGTCCAGCATCGGATCCACCGTGATCTTCCGGCCGTCGGCCGGCCCCCTGTTGCGAAACGCCATCGCAGGCTCACCGCCGCCGCACTTCTGAGCAGACTCTCCAGCAGCCCAACACTTCGCCACCCCATTCCCCATGCACTCCAGCGCCTTCAATCTCGGCACCGTGCTGCTGGCCGGCAGCGGTCTGTTCTGCCTGGCCACCCTGTTCTTCGGCACCAAGGGTGGCTACTACGACAGCGACGACTACGACGGCAACGGCACGGCCCACTGACCGGCCCAACTGATCAGCCCCACTAATTCGGCCTCTCTCCCTGGGCGGGCGGCTTCAGGGGCTGCCGAGCCGTTCGGCTTCCGGACAGTCGCCTGTGGTCACAATGTCGTCGGGACCAGAGCTGCGGCTGACACTGGCCAGGCGGGTGCTGACGGCGCCGATCGAATCGAGCCGCACGCTCAGCTCCCAGCTGGAAAGTTGGTCCTCGTCGTCGTCCTCGTGGCGCAGGGTGACCAGATCGCCCTGGATCTCCACCACCAGGGCGTCCTCGATCCAGCACTGCTGGTCCCGCAGGTAAATCCAGACAGGACGCTGCTCCTGGAGAAAACGATCAAGCTTGCGCTGCAGCATCGGAACGCCGCGAATAGGGTCGATCCTAAACAGATCGGGCCCCAGGGCCGAGTCCAGGATGACCGAATCGCCCACCAGCGCCTCTGGCCCCAGCACCGCCCCCGCCAGCAGTCAGGCGGCGATCCGCCTGCAACTGCGCAGCTGGCCCGAAGTGGAGCACTACCTGCAGAGCTGCCGCGGGGTGATCGTGCCCCTGGGCTCCACCGAGCAGCACGGCCCCACCGGCGCCATCGGCACCGACGCCCTCACCGCCGAAGCCGTGGCCCTGGAAGTGGGCCGCCGCACCGGCGTGCTGGTGACCCCGGCCCAGGCCTTCGGCATGGCCGAACATCACCTGGGCTTTGCCGGCACCGTCAGCCTGCAGCCCTCCACCCTGCTGGCGGTGCTCCACGACGTGGTGCTGTCCCTGGCGCGCCACGGCTTTGAACGCATCTACGTGATCAACGGCCACGGCGGCAACATCGCCACCGCCCGAGCCGCCTTCGCCCAGGCCTATGGCACTGCCGCCAGCCGCGGCCTGCCGGGCGCCGATCGCCTGCGCTGCCGCCTCGCCAACTGGTTCACCGCCAGCTCCGTCACCAAGGAAGCCCGCACGCTCTACGGCGAGCGGGAGGGGCACCATGCCACCCCCAGCGAGATCGCCCTCACCCTGCACCTCGAGCCGAGCCTGTCCAGCAAGCAACGGCCCCTGCCGGAAGCGGCACCCGCCGGGCCGATCCATGGCCCCGACGACTTCCGCCGCCGCCATCCGGATGGCCGCATGGGCTCCGATCCCTTCCTGGCCCAAGCGGCGCACGGCGCCCGCTTCCTGGAGCTGGCGGCTGAAGCCCTGGCCGAGGATCTGCGCGAGTTCCTGACTGAAGCGGAGCCGGCGGCGTGAGCCCCCTGTCCGGCTAGCGTCGGCCTCAATGCCGAACCCTGGCGCCAAGCCGACACCATGACCAGGATCACCGCCGCCGACGTTCGCAAAGTGGCCCAGCTGTCCCGACTGGAGCTACCCGAGGCGAAGATCGCCACCTACACCGGCCAGCTGGAACGCATCCTCGACTACGTCGCCCAGCTCGAGCAGGTGGACACCGAGGGAGTGCCTCCCACCACCCGGGCCGTGGAAGTGGTGAACGTGACCCGCGCCGATGCGGTGGAAACGACACCCGTGCGCGAAGAGCTGTTGAATCTGGCCCCCCAGCGCGAAGGCGATTTCTTCCGCGTGCCGAAGATCCTCGGCGCTTAGGCCAGCGAACCAAGGCCCATTCCCCACCGGCACGATTCAGCGAGGGCTAGGGGAAACGGCGGTGCGATGCAGCAGCTCAAGCACGCGGCGCCGGGCATGGCGAGTGGGCATCAGGCCTGCCAGCGGACGCAGACGGCTGCGGCGCTTTTTATGACTGCGCACGCCCAGGAAGATGTCGTAGAGGAAATTGAGGAGATCACTGCGGCTCTCAAACATGCCGAGTCGCTGCGGCGAGCCCTTGGCATCAAGGATATGACGCGTTGCGTGATAAGCCGGCTGGTATTCAAACCAGGGAATGGAAGGCCAGAGATGGTGCACCAGGTGATAGTTCTGACCCATGATCAGCCAGTTCATCGCCCTACCCGGATAGACGCGGGCATTGTGCCAGCGATTGCGTGACTGAAAGGGCCGGTGGGGCAGATAATCAAAGAACAGCCCCAGGGTCACGCCCACCATCAGCGCCGGCGCGAACCAGCAGTTGAACACAAACTGCAGAAAATCAAACTTAATTGCCGCCAACACAATCGCCACAAATACACCCCGGGCAATCCCCCACTCGAGCAACTCATAGCGGCGCCAGAGGCGGCGGCGGAAAAAGAACACCTCGTGATAGAAAAAGCGCGGTGCAATCAGCCATAGCGGCCCAAAGGTGCTGACAATGTGATCCGGGTCATTCTTCGGATCATTCACATGGGCGTGGTGCTGCAGATGCACCCGGGTGAACACCGGAAAGCTGAAGCCCAGCAGCAGCGCCGCCCCATGGCCCATCACCGCGTTGCAGAAGCGGTTGGGGTGGGCGGCGTTGTGGCAGGCGTCGTGGATCACCGTGCCTTCGAGATGCAGCGCCAGGAAGCCCAGCGCCAGCAGGGCCGGCAGCGGCCATTGCCCCACAAACCAGCCCCAGATGGTGAGCGCCGCCAAGCCATAGCCGCCCAAAAACAGGCCGACAGTCGGATTGAGGGCGTTGGGCGGATCGAGATATTGCTTCGGGACGCTCTGAACGGCGGTCGTATGGCGGCGTGCCGCGGCCGGAGAGGGGAGAGCTTGCGTTTGCGTCATCTCCCTACCGGGTGTAAAGGTTCGTTTTCGGAGCGATCAGACTACGGAATGAGCCCGCCCAACCGCTGCCGAGCAGCGCCAGCTGGTGGCCACCAGTCTCGCTGAACCCTGAGCGGGCGCTCCTGGATGGAGCCAAGCCTGGCCTCTCACCACAGAACCACATCCGCTTGAGCGGGAGATCCCTGGGGCGAAGCCTGCTGCCACGACCAGCCAGGCGCGCCTCAGGCCAATCCAGAAACTCGGGCCGCGAAGCGCACCCGAGATCCTGATGCCCACCGGGGGACTTGAACCCCCACAGCCAAAGCCACTGGTACCTAAAACCAGCGCGTCTACCAATTCCGCCAGATGGGCGCGGCGCAACTCTACGGGGCACCCTCAGAATGGTTCCAGCCGCCAGAATGGTTCCAGCCGCCGGCCCCGCCTTGCTCGCCATCGTTGGGGGAACCCTGGCCCTGCTGCTGGGCCTGCTGCTGCTGTTGTTGCCGCTGCTGGCCACGGAGCTCAGCCGGCCGCGGGATTCGGTGTGGGGCGCCGTGGTGCTGCTGCTGGGGCTGGTGCTGGTGACCAGCGCCGATCGGCTGACAGGGGCGCCGATGCTGGCCGTGCTCTGCGGCGGTCTGCTGATCGGCCGGCTGAGCAGTGAGGTGGGACTGGGTCGCTGGCGCCAGCTGACAGACGACGAACGCCGGCTGCTGGCCTCCAGCGAGCGCTGGAGCCGCAGCGTTCAACAACTTGGAGCCGCCAGCACCAGCCTGCTGGAACGGAGCGGCGGCCTGCTGAGCGGCCTTGCCACCAAACTGGCCAGCCTGCCGCCGCGCACCGCCAGCAGCAAGCGCTGGGTGCGGCCGGAGCTGGCTGCGGCGGCGGACTCACCGCCGACGGTGCAGCCGCCGACGGCGAGCGAAACCAGCAACCCGGAGCCCGGTGCCGCGGAACAACCGCAGCCAGCCTCCGAGCACGCCACTGCCAGCCCAGCGGCCGAAAGCGACCAGGTCACCACGGCGACTGCCGCCGCCGCCGCCCCGATCGAGGCGGCGCATCCGGCCGCTGCCGGCGCCGAGCAGAGCGCGCCAACAGCCGACAGCGCCGAGCGCACCCGGGTGGTGAAGGACTTCGAGGAGATCACGGCCCTGCTGGCCGCCGCCCCGCTGCCGGGGGCCGAGCCCAGCGAGGCGGGATAATCCCCTGCTGTGCTGCCCCTGCGAGGCGCCGTGACCGTCAGCCCCGCCTCCAAGTCCTCCCCGGAACCCTCCCCCGACGCAGAAGGCGCCGCCGCCAGGGTGCCGGGTTCCCCTGAGTCGGTCTCCTACAAGGACACCCTCAACCTGCTGCAGACCCCCTTTGCGATGCGGGCCAATGCCCGCCAGCGCGAGCCGGAACTGCAGCGCTTCTGGCAGGAGCGGGGCCTGTACGAACAACTCAGCCGCGCGAACCCCGGCGAGGTGTTCACCCTGCACGACGGGCCGCCCTATGCCAACGGCGCCCTGCATGTGGGCCACGCCCTCAACAAGATCCTCAAGGACATCATCAACAAGCACGCGTTGATGCGCGGCAAGCGAGCCCGCTTCGTACCCGGCTGGGACTGCCATGGCCTGCCGATCGAACTGAAGGTGCTGCAGAGCCTGAGCAGCGAGGAGCGCCGAGCGCTGACACCGATCAGCCTGCGGCAGAAGGCCCATGCCTATGCGCTTGAACAGGTAGAGCTGCAGAAGGCCGGCTTCCAGCGCTGGGGCATCTGGGCCGACTGGGATTCCCCCTATCTCACCCTGCAGAAGCCCTATGAAGCTGCTCAGATCGGCGTGTTTGGCCAGATGGTGCTGGCCGGCCACATTTACCGCGGGCTGAAACCGGTGCACTGGAGCCCCAGCTCGCGCACGGCCCTGGCCGAGGCGGAACTGGAATATCCCGACGGCCACACCTCCCCCAGCGTCTATGTGGCTTTTCCGGTGGTATCGCTGCCTTCGAGCCTGGCCGGCCAGCTGCGGCCCTTCGGCATCGAAGGCCCCACCGGCCGTGGCCATCGCGAACAGCTGTTCGTGGCCATCTGGACCACCACCCCCTGGACCCTGCCGGCCAACCTGGCGGTGTCGGTGAATGGGGCCCTGGATTACGCCGTCTGCCGCGACGGCAGCGCCCCGGAGGCAGCGCCGCGCTATCTGGTGGTGGCCAGGGATCTGGTCGACAGCCTCCAGACCAGCCTGGATCGGCCCCTCGAACCGCTGCTGACGGTGAAGGGAGCCGAGCTGGAGGGCATCAGCTATCGCCATCCGCTGCTGGAGCGCACCAGCCCGGTGGTGCTCGGTGGCGACTACATCACCACCGAAACGGGCACGGGCCTGGTGCACACGGCCCCGGGCCACGGCGTCGACGACTTCAACACCGGCCGCCAGTACGGCCTGCCGGTGCTCTGCCCTGTGGATGAGGCCGGCACCCTCACCGACGAGGCGGGCCCGTTCGCCGGCCTGAACGTGCTCAAGGATGCCAATCCGGCGATCATCACGGCCCTGCGCGATGCCGGCGTTCTGCTGGCCGAACAGCGCTATGCACACCGCTACCCCTACGACTGGCGCACCAAGAAACCCACCATCTTCCGCGCCACCGAACAGTGGTTCGCCTCGGTGGCCGGTTTCCGTGAGCAGGCCCTGGCGGCGATCGACTCCGTGGCGTGGCTGCCGGCCAGCGGTCGCAATCGCATCGAGGCGATGGTGCGCGACCGCGGCGACTGGTGCATCTCCCGCCAGCGCACCTGGGGGGTGCCGATTCCTGTGTTCTACCACCGCGAAACCGGCGAGGTGCTACTCAACGCCGAGAGCCTGGCGCACATCCAGGCCCTGATCGCCGAACACGGCTCCGACATCTGGTGGGAGAAGGACGAGGCCGACCTGCTGCCCCCCTCCCATGCGGCCGAAGCGGCCCTATGGCGCAAAGGCAGCGACACGATGGATGTCTGGTTCGACTCCGGCTCCTCCTGGGCGGGGGTGCTGGGCGGACTGA
>CALPNT020000072.1 GCA_943325005.2 Bifidobacterium breve
CCAGGTCCAGCCCACCCAACCCACCACCTCCCCTGACGCCATGACTCCGGAGACCGCCAGCCCCACCCTCAGCGAGACCGCCGCCAGCGAGACAACCGCCAGCCAGACCACCACCGCCACCTTCACCGGCGTTGACGGCAAGGGCATCCTGATCACCGAGCCGGCGATGAAGCAGTTGGCAGGCCTGATGCAGCAACAGGGCGAGGCCAAGCTGCTGCGGGTGGGCGTGCGCTCCGGCGGCTGCAGTGGCATGAGCTACACCATGGACTTCATCGACGCCGAGGCCATCCGCGACGATGACGAAACCTACGTCTACAAACCGAGCGGCGCTCCCAGCTTCCGGGTGGTCTCCGATCCCAAGAGCCTGCTTTACATCTACGGGATGCAACTCGATTTCTCCAGCGCCCTGATCGGTGGGGGCTTCAACTTCAGCAATCCCAACGCCACCCAGACCTGCGGCTGCGGCAGTTCCTTCGCCGTCTGAGGCCCGGCCGGTCGCACGGCGTGGGAATCTGAGGCTTAAGACCTTTCCCTTCGCCGCTGCCATGACGGCCAGCCCTTCCTCCAGCGACGCCTCCCTGTTTGACCAGGCGATCGGCCGCTACCAGCAGGGGGCCGACCCCGAAGAGCTGATCGACGACTTCCTGACGATCACCGCCCAGTCGCCGCGGCAGTCCGCCGGCTGGACCTGCCTCGCCTGGCTGCAACTGCTGCTGGATCGCCCGCACGATGCCCTGGGCTCCGCCCGCGCAGCGGTGCGCCTCAATCCCCAGGATCCCCAGGCCCGCATCAACCTCAGCGTGGCCATGCTGGAAACCAGTCAGAAGGGCGTGCGTGAGCACATCGAGATCGTGCAGCGGGTGATGCTGATGGCACCCGAACTGGCCGCGGAACTGAACGACTCGATCGCTGATGGGCTGCGGCGGCGGCCGGGCTGGCAAGCCCTGGAGAAGGTGCGAGCCTGGCTGCAGGCTTGAGCCGGCTGCTATTGCTGAGCAACGGCCACGGGGAAGACCTCAGTGGCGCCTTGCTGGGTCGACAGCTGCTGGCCCGCGGGCTCGCGGTGGAGGCCATGCCGCTGGTGGGCCACGGCCATCCCTACCGCCAGGCGGGCATTCCGGTGATCAACCGCACCCGAGAATTCAGTACCGGCGGGCTGGGCTACACGAGCCTGGCCGGTCGCATCACCGAACTAAGGGAAGGTCAGTATCTCGACGTGCTGCGGCGGCTGCTGAGCCTGCGCGGCCGCCGTGACCGGCTGATCGTGGCCGTCGGCGACCTGCTGCCGGTGCTGGCCGCCTGGCTGACCCGGCGGCCGGCAGTGGTGTATCTGGTGGCCTATTCGAGTCACTATGAGGGCCGCCTGCGGCTGCCCTGGCCCTGTGGCTGGTTGTTGCGCCGCCGCCGCTTCTGCAAGGTCTGGAGCCGGGATGCCCTCACCGCCAGCGATCTCAGCGACCAGCTGGGGCGGCCGGTGCAATTCCTGGGCAATCCGTTCCTCGATCCGGTGAGCGAGGCCGGCGAACCGATTCCCTCTGGGGCCGCCCAGACCCTGGCGGTGCTGCCCGGCAGCCGCCTGCCGGAAGCCCGGCGCAACCTCGAGCTGATGCTGGACCTGCTCCGTCGCCTGCCTGCACCCCTGCAGCCCGCGCCGGCCCTGGCCCTCCAGGCCGCCCTGGTGGGGGATCTGGACGCCACCACCCTGGCCCGGATCGGCGCTCCCCTGGGCTGGAACCTGGAGCAGGGCCGGGGCCCGGAGGATGGCAACGCCTCCCTGGTGCTGGTGCGAGGCCTGCAGCGGCTGCAGCTGCACTGGGGGCGCTTCGCGGCAGTGCTGGGCGGCAGTGATCTGGTGTTGTCGATGACCGGTACCGCCGCCGAACAAGCAGTGGGGCTGGGTAAGCCGGTGCTGCAGCTGGAGGGCCACGGGCCCCAGTTCACGCCGGGATTCGCCGAAGCGCAGCGGCGCTTACTTGGCCCCGGGCTCAGCTGTGCCAGCGGTGTGGTGGGCAGCGCCGAGGCCCTGCAGGCCGGCGCCGACCTCGCCGCCAGCCTGTTGGCACGGCTGGCCGATCCGCGGCAAGGTCCCGCCTGGCGGCAGCAGTTGGCGGCGATCGGGGCCGAGCGGATCGGCAGCGCCGGCGGCAGTCACCGCATGGCCGCGGCGATCATGGAATTGCTGAGCGACCTGCCGCCTGGAGCCCGATGACCCCCCCACCGACCAAGAGCGGCGGCACCAGCGATCAACCGGCCCGCGGCGCCGAGCCCGGGGCCTCTCTCGAGCCGCGGCCCAGCAGCCCCGGGCCCCAGCCGAGCCGAGACTCAGGGCCTGCGGCCGCGGCCCAGGCGACCTCGCTGCCCCTGCTGCAACGGCTCAAGGGTTGGCTCGACCTGGCCCTGGTAGCCGATGTGTTTCTGGTGATCGCGGCAGCCCTTTGGTTTGCCCTGGCGGTGGTGCTCCACAGCCGCGGGGTGGAGGCACCCCTGCACCTCTTCCAGCTGCTGTGGGAGCCGCTGTTCACCCCGGCGATCGGGCTGCTGATGGCGGCGGCCCTGCTCAGCGGTGCCCTGGGCTGGTGGCAGCGGCGAGGGCAGCGTTGAGCGAAGGGCGCTGAAACTGAAAGCCCTGGGCCAGCAGCCGTTCCGGCAGCACCTGCTGTCCTTCCAGTACCACCCGGGCCCCATCACCGAGCAGCAGCCGCAGGATCACCCCAGGCACCGGCAGCAGGCTGGGCCGGCCCAGGGCACGGCCCAGGGCATTAGCGAAAATGCCCATACGAGTAGGTTCCGGGGACACGGCGTTATAAGCGCCGCTATAAGCCGAATCTTCGAGGGCGGTGGCGATCAGCCGACAGAGATCGTGGCGTTCGATCCAGCTCATCCATTGCTGGCCTGAACCCACCGGGCCGCCGAAGCCGAGCCGGAACACCGGCAGCATCTTGCCGAGGGCGCCGCCATCGGGGCCGAGCACAATGCCGATGCGCAGAATCACCAGGCGGCAGCCACCGGGAACGGTCGCTGCGGTGGCCTCCCAACGCTGGCAGAGCTGGGCGAGCAGATCGCTGCCGGCGGGACTGGTCTCCCGGAAGGTCTGATCCAGGCTGGTGCCGTAGTAGCCGACGGCGGAAGCATTGACCAGCACCCGTGGCGGCTGGCGCAACGGCGCCAGCGCCGACGCCAGGTTGGCGGTGGTGCGGAGGCGACTGTCCAGCAGCCGCTGGCGATGCTCAGGAGTCCAGCGCTGTTCGGCGATCGGCTCGCCCGCCAGGTTCACCACCCCGTCGGCAGCCGCGAGGGCCTGGCGCAGCTCCGGGTTCTGCCAGCTGGCGGCAGCGGCGGGATCCAGCCGCAAGCACACCAGCCGCTCGCTCTCGAGCCTGGGGAACGGATGGGAGCGACGGCTCACCAGGGTGAGCGAGTGGCCCAGCTCCAGCAGGAAGGGCACCAGCTCCCGTCCCACAAAACCCGAACAGCCCAACAGCAACAGCTTCATGTCGTGATGTCCCACCAGCCCTGAAGGGGAGGCTAGGGGGACGTCCGCTCGCGCCGCCAACACCTAGCCTTAATTTTCCGCCACGCTCGCCATGGCCGACCCGTCCGCCTCCACCCCGCCGGCCAGCAGCGCGCCGGCCGCCGCCCCCGCCTTCAAGAAAGGTGCCCTGGTGAGGGTGGCCCGCGCCGCCTATGGCGGCAGCCTCGAAGCTGCCGCCAGCGATCCCCAGCCTCCCGCCTACATTTTTGAGGGGCCCGGCGAAATCCTGGCGATCAAGGGAAGTCATGCCCAGCTGCGCTGGCGCCGGCCGGTGCCGGACGTCTGGCTACGCATCGACCAGCTGGAGCCCTACAGCGCCAGCTGAAGCCCCCTCGGACCTTCCTCCACCCAGCCAGTGGCGCCTCAGCACTTGGGCGTTCAGAGCTCGAGCCGCCGCCGCTCCTCCAGCAACAAGCTGCGGCGGCGCTTGGCTTCGCGCAGCATTTCGCGGCCGTCGTGCAGGTAGCTGTCGACGTAGCCCATGGTGTAGCGCTCCAGTTCCACCAGAGCGTCCTGCACCTGGCTGAGGCAGTGATAGAGGCTGAGACCGAAGCCCTGGGCACTGCGGGGGCAGGCCATGGAGCGATACAGAGCCACCACCTTCTCAAGCCGCGCCTGGCCCTGCTCCAGGAAGGAGCAGAACTCCGCCATCAGCTGATCGTCGTAGGGATCAGCGGACAGGGCCCGCAGCTGGGCCGGGAAGGGATTGATCACCTGGGCCAGCAGCCGATCAATCGGCGCATACACCTGTTGCAGCCAATCCAACAGCTGCTCATCGCTGGCGGCGCCACGCTGGCGGCGCGGGCGCACTGCTGGTGAGTCCGCCTCAGGTGCCGAATCTGCCACAGGCGGGCCAGGCTCAGCCCCACCACAGGCGGCGTCATAGCGACGGCGACGCGGGCCATCACGCAGGGCCTCCCAGGCGGCATTGAGGGCCAGGATCCGCTGGGCATCGCCACCGAGATCAGGATGGTGAAGCTTCACCAGGGCCCGATAGGCGGCCTTGATCTGGGCCTCCGTCGCCAGCGGCGACACCCCCAGAACGGCGTAGTGATCAACCCCAGCCGGCTGGGGAGCAAGGCGGCTGCGCTGGCCTGACACGAGAGCTTCAATCGTTCGCCGCCATCATCGACCAGCTGCGGCCCCGGCTGCGTGGCATCTGCCAACAAAAAGCCCCCCGCAAGCGGGGGGCTGAGAACTCCAGAGACCCGGGCGTGAGGAGCGGATCCAAGCAGATTCCGATCGATTGATCAGAACTTGAATTGGGTCTGCACCAGACCACCGAAGACGTTGTTGGTCTCGCCGTTGGCGGTGTACTGACCGTTGGGACGGCTCAGATAGAACAGCGCTGGGGTGACGCTGATGTTGTTGGTGACCTGGAACTTGTAGAAAGCCTCCAAGGCGTAGTTGCCGTCGTTGGGAGCACCGCAACCTTCGTTTTGGCAATCAGAGTTTTTCAGGCCGGTGACGAAGGTGGGCTGGCCCACGACCATGCCGAGGGAGTTGCCCTTGACGAAGGCATCGGCCCACTGGAGGCCCACCTGCCAGGACTGGGTCTGGCTGATGTTGTCCTTGTTGCCGTAGCTGGGATCGACGACGTAGTCAGCCTGAACAATGGAGCTGATGCCCCAGCCGACGCTGATCGAGGGGATCCAGGTGCCGCCCTTAGCCGGCTGCCAGGCGCCGGTGAGGGCGAAGTTGTTGGAGTAGGCGGCACCACCATCGTTCAGGGCGTTGCCGGCCGACCAAGCGCAATCAAGGCTCTGGCGGGCGAACTGGGTGCCGCGACGGGTGATGCCGTCGGCGCACTGGCCATAACGCCAGGCAGCGGTAAGGGCCCACTGCTTGGAAGCCAGACCGATCTGGGTGGTGAAGCTGCCGCCGCTGGCGTCGGTCATGATGCCGCCGGCGTTGGGATCGCCCACATCACCCCGAGGGGCGACGTAGCTGGTGGACGCCGCGAAGTAGGGGCTGCCCTTCTTCACCGTCTGCTTCCACATCAGGCCAGCCGCGGCACCGGTGGCCTTGTTGTAGACGCCAGGAGCACCGTGAAGGGTAAAGACGTCGAGGATCTGGCTCCGGTAGTAGGAGGGCTCGATCGCCAGAAATTCGGTGTTACGAGCCTTGGCACCGAGCAGAGCGGTGAATTCCTTCCCGATCGGGAAGCGATAGTAGAGACGATCAATGGCAACGAGATCGTTGCCATTGCCACCGAGACCGTTGGTACCGGAGTTGGCGGAGAAGGCCCGATCCAGGGCCATCAGGTTATAAGGATTGCCGCTGAAGGCGCTGCTGAAGAAGTTGCCGGCGCGCAGACGGGTATAAAGCAGGTCTTTACCAGTGAAGCTCGTGTTGAAGTTCAGGCGGACGTCATAGTTGAACGTCGTGGCGCCCCAGTTCTTGGAGTTGGTTTTGCCGTACTTGGCCGAGTTAGCGGTGGCCGGGGTTATGTCATTGCCGTTTTTGTCAACCCTGTAACCCGAACCGTTGGCTGTGCTGTTGGAGTCCTGGCTACCACCGAAAGCGGGGGCACCCAGAACGAAAACCGTATCTCCCTGAAGCTTGGTGGTGGTGGAGAACTGGGTAGCTTCAAGCTCACCCACCTTGGCCTCAAGGCGATCCACCCGACCGCGCAGCAGGGCGAGCTCCTCCTGGAACTCCTCCATCAGCTTCTTGAGCTCGTCGGTCACTTCGGTGACGCGATCGAGACAGGCATTGAGCAGGGCTGCCGCTTCGTAGCGGGTCATGGCCTGACCACCCTTGAAGGTGCCATTGGGATAACCAGCGACGCAGCCGTACTGCTCCACCAGGTTGGTCAGGGCCTGATAGGCCCAGTCGGTGGGCTGTACATCCGAAAATTGGCTGACGCTGGTGACCTGGGCGGCACTCGCCGTGGGCGTGTAGCGATTGACATCACTGAGATTCAACTCGGACGCGGAGGCAGCCACGGGGGCAACCAGGCCAAGCGCCACGGGAGTCAACAGCAATTGCTGGAACAGATTCATTTGATCCTCACACCAAAAAGAGGAAGCTTTCCTAGGAAAGCAAACAAAAGTTAAAGGGCAAAGGCGTCCGACTCGAGTCGGGTCGATACCCTCTGATGTATCGCCGGCGACATAGCGACCCAACAGCGAGGACAGCGAAAGTGCTGGCCGTCACGCCATGGGAGCAGCTTGTCAGTTGACTCCAATCACCGAAAGAAAAGAGGAGGCCACGTGGGCCCTGAACGACCATGGATCGAGGCAAACAGCCCGATCCCCAGAGGACAGATCGGCAGATGATGGACTGACAAAACGATTTCCAAGCCAGTCCATGGCATGGTTGCCCAGCCATGGACTGAGGAGCCGATTGGCAGGTCAGAAAAAAGCCCGGCTGCGTAGCAGTCGGGCTGAATGATGAGGAGTGGAGTGGAGTGGCCGCCGAAGCGGCCGGTACACAATCAGAACTTGAAGGTGGTCTTGATCAGACCGCCGAAGTTGGTGAGAGCAGCGCCAGAATCGCCCGAGATCTGGTTGGCGCGGTAGCCAACGTTACCCAGCGGGTTGCTGAGGTAGTAGATCGCGGGGGTCACGCTGATGTTGTCGGTGACCTGGAACTTGTACCACCACTCCCAGGCGTAGTTGCCGTCGTGGGGAGTCTTCTGGACGCCGTCGTTGTCGCTGCAGACATCACCGCAACCGGTGATGAAGGTGGGTTGACCCACAGCCATGCCGAAGGAGTTGCCTTTGATGAAGGCATCAGCCCACTGCAGACCGACATACCAGGACTGGCTGGTGGGGCCGTCGAAGTTGAAGGCGTCGTCGTCGACGTTGTAGGAGTTCAGACCCCAGCCGGTGCTGATCGAGGGGACCCAGCCGCTGTTGGAAGGCTGCCAGTAGCCACTGATACCGACGGAGTTGATCGAGCTGAAGCCGAAATCGGAACCATCAGGAGCCGCAGCCTGAGGAGCGATGGAGAGGGGGGTGCCGCTCGCTACACCAACACCGTTGCTGTAGTTGTACGCAGCAGCCAAGCCCCAGTTAGAACCGCCGTAAGCGATCTGGACGGTGCCGGTTTCCTGGGAAGCCTCAGTGCCGATGCCGCCGCAGCCGATGCCGGTGTAGTTGCCGTTACCGTCGTAGCAGGACCTGGAGCTGGGGCTGCCACCGTCGCCATTCTGGGCAACGTAGTTGGCACTGATGCTCCAGTTGCCGCTCTTCCACCACAGACCCGCACCTGCACCGAGGTTCAGGTTGTAGGCACCGGGGGCACCGGCGTAGGTGAAGACATCGAGCACGGTGTCAGCGGGATACACGCTGGGCCACATGGCCAGCATGTCGTCCTGACGCACCTTGCCACCGATGGTGGCGGTGAAGTTGGAGCCGATCGGGAACTGATAGAACAAGCGGTTGATGGCCACCACGTCGCCGCAGTCAGTGCCGGTGCCGCAGCTTTCCTGGAAGGCGACTTCGAGTTGGTTCAGGCCGCTGTTGCCGAAGGCGGAATCAGCGAAGTTGCCGGCACGCAGGGTGGTGCGCAGCAGGTCCTTACCGGTGAAGCTGGTGTCGAAGTTCAGGCGAACGTCGTAGTTGAAGGAAGTGGCTCCTTCCAGAGCAGCCGCGGCATCAGAGAGACGGCGGTTGCTGCCACCGAAGCTGTTGGCGCCCAACACGAAGGTGGCGATACCCTTCAGCTTGGTGGTGGTGGAGAACTGGTTGGCTTCCAGTTCGCCGACCTTGGCCTCAAGGCCATCGACGCGGCCACGCAGCACGGCGAGTTCCTTCTCGAACTCAGCCATCAGCTTCTTGAGCTCGTCGGTCACTTCGGTGACGCGATCGAGACAGGCGTTGAGCAGGGCAGCCGCTTCGTAGCGGGTCATGGCCTGGCCGCCTTTGAAGGTGCCGTTGGGGTAGCCGGCGACGCAGCCGTAGCGCTCAACCAGGTTGGAGAGAGCCTGGTAAGCCCAGTCGGTGGGCTTGACGTCGGAGAACTGGGTCACGCTGGTGACTTGGTCCTGGCTGGAACCGGCGTACTGGTTCACGTCGGCCAGGTTGAGCTCAGCAGCGCCGACGGCCATCGGGGCCAACAGGCCAAGAGCCGCAGGAGCGACCAGCAGTTGCTGGAAAAGTTTCATGGGGGAACCTCACACGTTTTGGCGCAATGCGCCTGACGGAATGATCACGGGATGTTGCCAAGAACACCAACGCCCGTGTGCCAGCTGCTCGAACGCACAGGGGGCTGGAGACCCTGGAGCACACTGCTCCGGTAGGCCCCGTCGGCCGCTCCAATCACCATGCCTGACAGCCACGGCCAGCCCCTGACGCCCAGTGGATCTCAGTGGCAGAGGCTGATCTGGTGGCTGTTGCTGCTGGCGCTCTGGGCTGGGGCGACCCTGGCCGATCGGCTCTGGCTCGCCGCCGATGGACGCCTGCCCAGCTGGGATCAGGCCGACTATCTCAACAGTGCCCTCGACCATGGCCGCGCCCTCGGCCTGCTGAGCGGCGGTGGCTGGCAGGGCTGGGGCCATCTGCTCGATCTCTCACCCAAGATCCCGCCGCTGGCCTCTCTAATCGATGGGAGCGTCATGGCCATCAGCGGCGACACGGCGGATCAGGCCAGCTGGAGCCTGTCCGGCTGGCATGGTCTGCTGCTGCTGGTCGTGGCCTGCTGGGGGCGGCAGCTGGGCGGCCGGGGCTTCGGCCTGCTGGCCGCCAGCCTGGTGACCCTCTCTCCGGCCCTGACCGCCCTGCGGGTGGACTACACCCTCGACATCCCGCTCACCGCCAGCACCACCCTGGCCCTATGGCTGCTGGGCCGCTGGCAGGCCCAGCCCCCCGCTGGTGGGCGCTGGCGGCAGGCGATGGTCGCCGCCCTGGCGGTGGCCGGGGCCCTGCTGGTGAAACAGAGCGCCCTGCTGCTGGTGGCCCTGCCCAGCCTCTGGGCCGCCCTCAGCAGCCTGGGCCAGCGCCGAAGGCGCTGGCAGTCCTTGGTGGCCCTGCTGATCGTGCTGGGCCTGCTGCTGCCCTGGCTGCACCACAACTGGATCACCACCCTGGGAGGCACCAACCGGGCCGTGATCGAATCAGCCGCCGCCGAAGGCGATCCCTCGCCCCTGAGCCTGGCCTCGCTGCTCTGGTATCCGCGGCTCTGGCCCCAGCAGCTGGGCCTGCCGATCCTGGTGCCGGCCTTCACGGGAGGCCTGCTGGCGCTCTGGCGAGGCCGCGGCCAACTCCGGGCCCGGCTGCGCAGCCCGATGCGAGCGCTGCCTTCGGGCTGGGCCTGGCTGATCGGCTGCACCCTGGCCGGCGCCCTGGCCACCACCCTCAGCCCCAACAAGGACGCCCGTTACATCGCGCCAGTGCTGCCGTTGCTGCTGCTGTTGCTGGCCCGCGGCTGGTGGCAGCTGGGGCGGGAGTTGCAACGGCTCGGAGGCCCTGCCTTGAGCGCCAGCCTGCTCGGTGGCGGGTTGCTGGCGGCAGCAGCAGCCTCGGCCCAGACCGCCCTGGCCGCGATCGAGCGACCCGAACCCAGCCCGATCCCGGCGGCGATCGCCAGACTGCGGGCCGCGGTGGGCGATGCCCCCACCACACTGCTGGTGGTTCCGGGTAGCCCCGATCTCAATGAACAGACTGTTTCTTATGTAGGGCGACTGGGCGGCGGCCAGATCGAAGCCCGCCGCCTCGGCCGCCAACGCCACGAACATCCCCTGGTGCTGGAGCGCAGCAGCTGGATCCTGCTGTCCACAGGCGACCAGGGCACCAACCGGCCGCCATCTCGCGAGCTGAGCCTGAAGGTGCGCCGCGATGCCCGCTTCACCCGCCTGGGCAGCTGGCCCTGGAGCGAGGGCCGCCATGTGGAGCTGTGGCAGCGACGGGCCGGCGCTGCCCCACGCTTCGATCCCCAATTCATTGCCCTGGCCCGGGGGATGGAGCGGGGCCCGGAGGGATTGGCGACCCTGTTTGCCCGCATCGGCCCGGAACATCAGCTCGATGGCCATTTCCTCTATCAACAGCGGGTGCGGGCCTGGGCCAGGCAGCGCCTGGAGCGGAATCCCCAGGATGGCGATGCCCTCTGGAGCCTGGCGTTGCTGGCCACCTTGAACAACCGCCCTGGCGAGGCTGAAGGCTGGTATTCGAGGCTGATCGCGCTGCAGCCGACCAACCCCTGGCCAGCGGCCTATCGGGCTGTGGTGCAAGTGGCCGACTGGCGGCCGGGCGCCGCTGTCGCCGGGCTGGATCAGGCTCCAGAGACGGTGCGCCAGCAGCCGGTGGTCGGCGCCCTGGCCGACCTGAGCGCTGTGCTCTCCGGTCGCCTATGGCGGCTCGATGACCTGCGGCGGCAGCTGCCGCCCGCGATCGAGGAGGTGGTCCAACGGGTGAAATCGGGAGCCCATCGCCTGGAGCCAGCCCACCACCGGCAGGCCCTGAACCAGACCCCGAAGCCCGACAACTGAATATTTACAACGCAAATGCCACTTATAAGCTGCAGGTAGATTCACCAGGGGTAGGACGGCCCAGTCATACCGGCGATCCATCCATCGGCGCGACTTCCGCCCTGCCAAGGGTTTTGTCGACACTGTGGCGCGAGTGGAACGCCCCCCCTAAACCCCGATGCTCCCCGCCCCGAGCCGCCTGAGCCCTGACCGCAGCGTGGCGGTGGCGGCCACCCTCTTCGCCGTGGTGGGACTGCTGCTGCAGTGGTGGAGGCTGCAGTCGCTCACGGCCTCCTACGACCAGGGCATCTTTCTGCAGGTGCTCTGGAACGGGCTGCACGGTCACCCCTTTGAGAGCACCCTGTCGTCCCAGCTCTCCACCAACGTGGTGCACAGCGGCCAGCTTCCCCAGCTGGGCTATCACCGTCTCGGCCAGCACTTCACGCCGATCCTGGCCCTGTGGATTCCCCTGGTTGGGCTGCTGGGGATCCTGGCGCTGCCTCTGGTCCAGGTGGGGTTGATGACGGCAGCGGGCCTATTGCTTTACCGGTTGGCCCTGGAAAACCTCAAGCCCGCCCTGGCCGCCACCCTCACGGTGGCCTTCTACGGAGCCAATGCAGTACTGGGCCCCACCTGGGGCAACTTCACCGACCTCTGCCAGCTGCCCCTGCTGTTTTTTGCGCTGATGCTGGGTCTGTGGCGCCGGCAGCCCTGGCTGGTGGGCGTGAGTGCGGCGTTGATCCCGCTGATCCGCGAGGACACCGGTGTGTTGCTGGTGGGGCTGGGGCTATGGCTGTGGTGGCGTGAATCGAAGCGCTGGCCGCTGGCCCTGGGCCTGATCCTCTATGGCTGCGGCTGGGTGGCGCTGGTGACCAACGTGCTGATGCCGCTCTTCAGCGAAGACAACTCCCGCCGCTTCATGATCGAAAACTTCGGTCAATACGTGCCGGGCAGCAGCAGAGCGAGCAGCCTGGATGTGCTGCGGCAGGCCCTGCAGCAGCCGCAGGTGCTGCTGCGCGAACTGTTGCATCCCCCCCTGGACACGCTGCGCTATCTCGCCGGGCAGGGGCTGCCGCTGCTGTTCGTACCGTTGATCTCGGCTGATGCCTGGTTGCTGATGGGCCTGCCCCTGCTGGGGCTGCTGCTGGCCCAGGGCAGCAACAATCCACTCTCGATCAATATTCGCTACGCCCTGCTGGTGGTGCCAGGTCTGTTCGTGGGCGCCCTCTGCTGGTGGGAACGGCATCCTCAGCTGTATGCCTCCCGCCGCCTCAGGCATGTATGGAAAGGCGGCATCGGCCTGTCGTTGCTGTTTGCCCTGCTGGCCAACCCCAACCGCAGCCTCTCCTTCGCGATCCCCGACAGCATCCAGCCCTGGGTCTACAGCTCGCCCTCTGCCCAGTGGCACCACGGCCAGGAGGCCCGCAAGGCCCTGGCGGTCATCCCCGCCCAGGCGAGTGTGAGTGCCGCCACCAACCTCATCCCCCAGCTGGCACAGCGGCCGGTGCTGGTGCGCTTCCCGGACACCACCGCCTACCTGAACCGCGACCACCGGGTGCAGCCTGTGGACTGGGTGGCTGTGGACCTGCAATGGCTGGAGCGCTATGGCAAGGCCTTCGGCCGCGACCGTGAGGCCCTGGGCGCGAGCTTGCGCTGGCTCAGCCAACCGCAGCTGGACTATGCACCTGTCGCGTTGGTAGATGGCGTGGTGGTGCTGCAGCGCCAGGCCACCCCCAGGCCAGAGCTGGTTGGACAGCTGCAGGCTCTGCTGAGCCGCCTGAAGTCGGAACAGCAGCAAAACGATGCCCCCGATCCCTGACGGGACCGGGGGCTCTCGCCGGGTCCGCTCTGGCGCGGAACCGTTTGATCAGGAGTCGATCAGCCGGGGCAAGCCCGCAGCGGATCGGGGCCGATTCAGCCGGCGTTCTCCGCGATCAGCAGACCCTGGATCGAACAACTGGAACTCACGGGCACCTCCTCCTTGGGGGATGGCGTCAGCCGGCGATGCTTTCGG
>CALPNT020000073.1 GCA_943325005.2 Bifidobacterium breve
CAGAGGGCATCGACATCCACCTCGATCGCATTTTCGAGGTATTCATCAATCAACACCGGATGGTCGGGCTCCACCTGCACCGCCTCCACCATGTAGCGATTCAGCTCCTCCTGGTCGTACACCACCTCCATGGCACGGCCGCCGAGCACATAGCTGGGCCGCACCACCACCGGATAGCCGACGCGGGCAGCTACGGCTCGGGCCTCCTGATCGCTGCGGGCCAGACCGTTACGGGGTTGGCGGATCTCCAGCTGCCGCAGGATCGCCTCGAACTGCTCGCGATCTTCAGCCCGATCGATCGATTCCGGTGAGGTGCCCCAGATGCGGCTGCCGCTGGCCTGGCCCTGGGGCGTGGCCAGCCAGTGCAGCAGCGGAATCGCCAGCTTCAAGGGGGTCTGGCCACCGAACTGCACGATCACCCCTTCGGGATGCTCGGCCTCGATCACATTCAGCACATCTTCGAAGGTGAGCGGCTCGAAATAGAGCCGGTCGCTGGTGTCGTAATCGGTGGACACCGTTTCGGGATTGCTGTTCACCATCACCGTGGCGAAACCCTCCTGGCGCAGGGCGAAGGAGGCGTGGCAGCAGCAGTAATCAAACTCGATGCCCTGGCCGATGCGGTTCGGACCGCCGCCGAGAATCATCACCTTGCGGCGCTGCTCCGGGCGCACCTCATCTTCAGTCGGCAGTGACTGCAGCGAGCCGTCGTCGAGCAGCCGCTCCAGCGGCCGCTCATAGGTGCCGTAGTGATACGGCGTGGTGGAAGCGAACTCGGCGGCGCAGGTGTCCACGGTCTTGTAGACGACGTTGACACCGAGCCCCTGGCGATGGCGGCGCACTTCGAGCTCATGGCTGCCGGTGGCCCAGGCGATCTGACGATCGGCGAAGCCGAGCTGCTTGAGCTCGAGCAGCGCCGGTGCCGCCAGCTGCTCGAGGCTGTGCCCCATCAACAGGCGCCTCTGGGCTTCAACCAGCCCGCGCAGCTTGGCCAGAAACCAGGGATCGATGGCACTGAGCTGGTGAATCTCGGCGTCGCTGCGGCCTGCCACCATCGCGCTCCGCACCGCAAAGATGCGATCCGGAGAGGGCGTGCGCAGCTGGCGATCCAGATCGCCTGGCTCAGGCAGCACGTCGTCGCGATCACAGCCCCAGCCGGCATGGCCCGTTTCCAGCGAACGCAGGGCTTTCTGGAACGATTCCTCAAAGCAGCGGCCGATCGCCATCGCCTCCCCCACCGACTTCATCGAGGTGGTGAGCACGGCCGGGCTGCCGCGGAACTTCTCGAAGGCGAAGCGCGGCACCTTGGTGACCACATAGTCGATCGTCGGCTCAAAGCAGGCCGGCGTCGCCCCGGTGATGTCGTTGACGATCTCGTCGAGGGTGTAACCCACCGCCAGGCGAGCGGCGATCTTGGCGATCGGGAAGCCGGTGGCCTTCGAGGCCAGGGCCGAGGAGCGCGAGACGCGCGGATTCATCTCGATCACCACCACATCGCCGTTGGCGGGGTTGATCGCGAACTGGATGTTGCTGCCGCCGGTGTCGACACCGATCTCGCGGATGATGGCAATCGATTGATCGCGCAGCCGCTGGTATTCGCGGTCGGTGAGGGTCTGGGCCGGGGCGACGGTGATCGAATCGCCGGTGTGCACCCCCATCGGATCGAGATTTTCGATGCTGCAGACGATCACCACGTTGTCGGCGGTGTCGCGCATCACCTCCAGCTCGAACTCCTTCCAGCCCAGCAACGACTGCTCGATCAGGATCTGGGAGACGGGGCTGGCTTCGAGGCCGCTCTTGCAGAAAGCCCGGAATTCCTCGGGGTTATAGGCGATGCCGCCACCCGAGCCCCCCAGGGTGTAGGCCGGCCGAATGATGCGGGGATAGCTGGCGATCGTTTCGCCGACCACCTCGGCCTCTTCCAGCGTGTTGGCGATTCCCGACGGGCAGACACTGACGCCGATGCGTGCCATCGCCTCCTTGAACAGGAGCCGGTCTTCAGCCTTGCGGATCGCCTCAAGACTGGCACCGATCAACTCGACGCCGAAGCGCTCGAGCGTGCCGTTCTCGGCCAGGGCCACCGCCAGGTTGAGGGCGGTCTGGCCGCCCATGGTGGGCAGCAGGGCATCGGGCCGTTCGATTTCGATCACCCGCGCCACCACCTCGGGCGTGAGCGGCTCGACGTAGGTGCGATCAGCCAGGTCCGGGTCGGTCATGATCGAGGCCGGATTGGAGTTCACCAACACCACCTCGTAGCCATCGGCCCTCAGGGCCTTGCAGGCCTGGGTGCCGGAGTAATCGAACTCACAGGCCTGGCCGATGACGATCGGCCCTGAACCCAGCAGCAGGATGCGCCTGAGATCCGTGCGGCGGGGCATGAAGTTTCACTGGCCAAACAGGCCCAGCCTCTCACGGTGAGCGGTCATCGTCTTGAGCCGAGCCCCAACCAGCCACCGCTGCGATCGCTAATCTGGTGAAATTCCCGGTTTCACCGCACACCCGGACGTCAGCAGCGATGAGCGAACTCCAGCGTCTGAAGGGGCTGCTTCCCCCGGAAATGCAGAGCTGGGTGTTCGTGGAAGCCTCGGCCTCCGTCGATCCCCCCCTGATCACCCTCGAGGAGATCGGTCGGGACGAGATCGAAATCCAGGTGGATCTGGAGAAATGGGACGCCCTGGCCCTGGATCACCGCAACCTGCTGTTCTGGCATGAGGTGGGCCGCGTTCAGAACGATGCCGTGCCCCGCGACGGCTGGGAAATGGCGGCTCTGGCGATCGGCCTGGGCGGCGCCATCGGCGAACTCTGGGTTCAGGACGGTCTGCTGCTGCTGATGGCGATGGGCCTCTCCGGCTTTGCCGGCTACCGGCTCTATTTGAAGAACAATTCCGAGAAGCGGCTGCAGGATGCGGTGCTGGCCGATGAGCGGGCGATTGATCTGGCCTGCCGTTTCGGCTACAGCCTGCCCAATGCCTACAAGAGCCTGGGTGGTGCGCTCAAGGAGCTGGTGGAACAAACCCGCAAAAAGCGCCGCCGCGCCTTCTACGAAGATCGGCTCGAGGCTCTGCGCAAGAGTGCCGGCAAAGCCCGGGCCGAAATGGCCCAGCAACAGGGCTCTCGTCAATCCGTCAGCAGTGAGAACGTCTATGGCTGAGTCCGATGCTTCGATGTCTGAATCCGCCGGGGCTGAATCCGCAACGGCCGAATCCGTGGTGGCCGCTGCCGCCATCGGCGCTGCTGCGGTGCCTGGTCTGCCGAGCAGCACTGCAGGTGACAGTCGGGCGCTGGCGTTGCTGGCTGCCGAAGCCTGCGACGACCGCAAGGCGGTGGATATCCGCCTGATCCGCGTTGATGAGATCTCGTCGCTGGCCGATTGGTTCGTGATCTGCAGTGGCCTCACCGATGTCCAGGTGCGGGCCATCGCCCGCTCCGTGGAAGACAGCCTCGAGCTCGAGGCCGGCCGCTTGCCACTGCGACGGGAAGGCCAGAGAGAGGGGCGCTGGGTGCTGCTCGACTACGGCGAACTGATCATGCATGTGCTCACCCCGCAGGAACGCAGCTACTACGACCTGGAATCCTTCTGGGGACACGGTGAGCAGGAGCGTTACATCAGCCCGCTCCAGCCCACCGCTACCAGTGTGACCACCTCCCCCTCCCAGCCCGCGTGAACGCTGAGGCGGCTGGCGGCGATCCCGGCCAGGTGCAGGCCGCGATTCCCTGTCCGGTGCCACCGGAGCAGCGGCCGCTGCGGGAATACGAACAACTGCTGCGCTCCTGGTTCTTTGTCTGGCCGGCGGGGCAGGCGCGGGCGCTATTCAAGCCACTGCTGATCAGCTGGCTGCTGGCCCTGGCACCGAGCCTGCTGGTATCCAGCGGCAGCCTCAGCCTGCGTCACGATCCCGTACGGCTGCTGCTGGCCGCCGCTGCCGCCGCCCTGTTGTTGCCCTTGTTTCTGCTGCTGCGCCAGTGGCTCGGCTGGACCTACGTGCAGCGGCGGCTGGTGGCCATCGAGGTGGACTACGAGGAATCCGGTTGGTATGACGGCCAGACCTGGCAAAAGCCCCTCGCCTGGCGCCAGCAGGACCTGCTGGTGGCCACCCATCAGGTGGCTCCGGTGCTGCAGCGTCTGCAACGGGTGATCCTGTTCACGCTGGCTCTGCTGCTGGGCGGGACCGGACTCTGCCAGGCTTTCTGAGTCCGAACGGCGCCAGCGCCGGATTCCGCCATGGCCCAGTCGTCCTCCAGCTTTCCCGGATCCAGCCGTTCGCTGATTCCACCGCTGGAGGTGAGGCTCCTGCGCAATGGCATTGTCGAATCCCAGCACCGCGTGCACGCGGTGGTCTGCGACCAGCGCGGCCGTGTGCTGATGCGCTCCGGTGACTCCCAGCAGCTGAGTTTCATCCGTTCGGCCCTCAAGCCGTTCCAAGCCACGACCTTCGTCAGCAGTGGCGCCCTGGAGAAGGGAGGCACCGGCGACCGGGGCCTGGCGATCGCCTGTGCCTCCCACGCCGGTACGCCGGCCCATGCCCGCGAGGCCTTCCGCGTGCTCTGGGGAGCGGAACTGGATGCGGAGCGGTTGCAGTGCCCGATTCCCAAGGGAGGCCACAGCCCGCTGGAGCACAACTGCTCGGGCAAGCATGCCGCCTTTCTGGCCACTTGCCGCCAGATGCACTGGCCGCTGGAGAGCTACCTGCAACCCGCCCACCCCCTGCAGCAGGAGGTGATCAAACGGGTGGGAGAGCTGCTCGGCTTACCGGCGGCGGAGCTGGTGAGCGCCCGCGATGACTGCGGCGCACCGACGCTGCAGCTGCAGCTGGCCCAGATGGCCCTGCTGTATGCCCACCTAGGAGCCAGCGCCCAGGCGGATCTCGAACAGATCAGCCGGGCAATGCTGGCCCATCCGGCCCTGATCGCCGGCCCAGGACGCTTTGACACCGAACTGATGCGCCTCGGCCATGGCCAGGTGCTCAGCAAGGGGGGCGCTGAGGGCATTCAGTGCCTCAGCCGCATCGGCGAAGGGCTGGGGGTGGCGATCAAGGTGGAGGACGGCGCCAGCCGGGCCAAACATGCCGTGGCGCTGCATCTGCTCGAGCAGCTGGACTGGCTCACCCCCGCCAGCCTCGAGGAGCTGCGAGCGCACCATCTCAGGCCCGCCGACCATCTGCGCCTGGATGTGCTCGGTGAGCTGCGCTTCACCTGAGGCGACCCGCGTTGCCCCCCCCCTCAGGGGGGGGGGAGGCCGGCTGGTATAGTTAGCAAGTCGACGCGGGGTAGAGCAGTCTGGTAGCTCGTCGGGCTCATAACCCGAAGGTCGCGAGTTCAAATCTCGCCCCCGCCACCAACTTCAGCCAGCCTGAAATCAAGGCCAGCGCTTGAACCCTCCAGTCACTGACTGGGGGGTTTTTTATTGAACAAGAGAGCGATTTCCTGTCTCAAACCGGACTGGGACAACCCCTGAAACGCCAGCAAAACCAAAAGGTTGAGCACCCCAGTCGTCAAGTCTCAGGCATGTTGAGGAGACGAAACGGTGGGAGCGGTGGCGACAGGAGGAGCAAAGCAGGTGTCGGTATGAGGACGAACTGGTCGAGCGCTGACTGAACCGCTGCTAGAGCTCGGCCCCGATCTTGCAGATCCAGAACCTGTTTCTGACCAGCCTGCGCACGATCCCAGCCGACAGGCAAGGCATCAGACTGGTGGATTGCTGAAAATCAGCGAGAACACAGAGTCGTTGAAGTCGGCGTCACCAACAGCGTAGGTATCCTCAAATCCGTAGGTTGGAGTGCCATTGCCATAGCTCCAAAGATGTGACACAGGCCTCCCTCCAACCATTTCGTTCGCTTGAGAGAAACCATAGAAAATATGCCCGCTATCCTGATTCACTAGGCCCATGGCAATCAGGTCGCCTGCATCAACTCCCAGAACCTGAGCCTCACGATAATTGCCAAAGCCAGGACCCTGCAAATTGGTATGACCATCCTGAAATGAGTAGAGACGAGACCGCACAACGTCCTCATAGCCTTTTTCACCTGGTGCGATACCATTAACAAGGCCCGTCAGGTCATCAACCTGATACAAGAACAGACTCTGTGAGTCAACTCCATTCTGGCGCAACTTGACCGTTGCCCGGATGTTGTCACCACCTTGAGGCGTGACAGCAAGAACAACTGGGCGGGCAACACGCACGTTACCATCACTGTTATTAAAATCCGAAAATCCAATATCATTTCCTTTCTCGAGATCGGCAATGATAGCTTTTTGTGAATTAATGGATATATCCAGTGCTGCCTGTTCAGGAAGCAGAGCCTCTACAATGCTTCCCTGACGATGACCATCCAGAGCACGCACACGGGCAGGCTCAAAGTCAGCCCGAAGGGTTTGCTGAGCTAGAGCACTCGTCCAGGCATTGGCCTGAGGCGCAAAGGCGGTCAGAGTGGTGAATGAATCACCGATGCCAATGTCGACGCTATGGTCTGCAGGCGTCAATGCCTGAAACAGAAGCGATTGCCTGGCAGCACTGCTCAGGACATCCTCGGGGCCACTGCGCAGCAGAACAGGCTGATAATCAGCAAAACCGAAATAACCGGCATAGGAGGACAAGGCACTCCATGGCTGATCAGCACCGGACGGGTTCTGATCGCTGACCAAGGCCATCGGAGTTCCAGTCGGAACATGGAATACAAGACCACCATAGGTGTTGAAATCTGTGATCTTTGCACCAGGGAATGCGGAAGGATCGACCATCAGAGTGTCACCATCCTCGGGATTAAAGTTGCTGACATGGGGCAGGCCGAAACCAGCCTGAGGAGCTGTCAGCAGAAAACGATCCGCAACTCCCTCCAGGCCCTGCAGCACCCAGTTACCGGACTCCCTGACCGGAGCACGGATCACACCTTGCGGATCAGGCTGGCTGACTAGCAAGGTGGGAATAAAACTGCGGGATGCTCCGCTCTGCGGTGATGCTGCCAGCACCTCCGCTGTGCCAGGAAAATTGATATGAACAACGCTACGATCCTGATTGACACCAAAACCGGAATCAGCAGAGAGGAGTTGCACCGCCAAGCTGCGACCATCGCGGGACAGATCCGGATTCAAAATTCGGATGGGTAATCGCAGCTGACTGGTGCCAGACGGTATCCAGATCGTGCGATCTGCTAACTGCTGCCCCAGCTCATAATCCTGGCCCTCAACGGCACTACCACCAACCCTGAAACGCACGCTCAAACCGCTATCAGGTGCCGACTGAGCTTGCCCCTGCAATGACTGAAGGTTCAGCAGAAGGGACAGTTCCTGTGGTTCAGAGCCAACAGACTCAGACAACCAAACCACAGAAGACATGGGATCATCCGCAGCCGAAAGGCTAAGCCAGTAATCAAAGGTGCGATCCGTTGCATCGACGAACAACGGCCGATAGAACAGCGGTAGGAACTGATTCTCAAAAGCGGCGATGGTATCAATCGTTGGATCGACCGCCAAGGCCACCAGCTCGGAAGCCAGCGACTCAACCATGGTGCGCTTGGAACCTGAGATTGAGGCAATAATATGCTCTTCACCCAGAGCCGCAGATTCGCGAAGTCGAGAGTCAACAACCGCCACGATTTGTTCTAGACCCTCAGAAAGCTTATCCAGGAGTAGACCAAACTTTTGCTCAAGGAATTGATCAACACGCAACGCTTCAGCAAGGGTGCGCTCATTGTTCAGAGCCTGTAGAACCAAGGGATCCTGGGAGGCTTCAGCCAACACACCACGCAACGGATAGACAGCGAGAATCTCTTTGAGAACAGTGCGCAGATGGGACTGGTCAGCCAGGTCGTACTGCTCAGCAAAGGCAGGGCGCTGGAATGGATCAGCAGGATTGGCAGCAGCGGCTGAACCGAATCGGTTTGAGATAGACGTTCCATAGGCCGAAAAAGCAATGATCTCAGCACGGTCAGCGCGAAGCGGCTCTGGTACATAGCCCCACATCGCGAGGGCCTCGGGCGAGCTGTAATCCAGATTCAGCTGCTCGAACAGGGCCATGACAGTTTTGACTACCGCCAGATTTGAATAGGCAAATACCAGTGAGTCAAGCGCCTGCTTCCTCTCAGAAAGATCCTCATCAAAAAGTTTGGAGTACGGATTAAAGGAGTCATTTTGAAGGGCAGTTGGCACATCACGAATGATCCTGGAAAAATATTGTGTGATGAGCTCAGGTGTTAGCGGCTGGCCAGCGATACGCATTTCTTCCCGCCATCGCACAAGGGCCGCGTATTTCAATGTAGTGAGTATGCTAATACTCTCTCCGGGTAATCCCACCAAGGGAAAGCCCAGATTAATGCCTGCAATCGAATCAATCAGCTGAATACGGCCATCAGAATCGGGCAGTCCCCCCACTACCATTCCATCCTTCCAATCGAGGATGCCATCACGATTGCCGACAATTTCGGGATCAGGACGTGATTCAAACGCATACTGACCCAGTCCATCGCTGATGGCCACAGATTCACCGGAATCAGCAATAAGATTACAATTGGCCGCAAGACTATTGTCCAGGTAAGTCCTTTCATCAAAGAATACAGTCACTCCACGTACTGGTCCAGCCTGAACTGCTGGTGGCTGAATGTTGAATTGCTTTTCCGTCCAAAGACCTTTGGAATCGATTGATCTCACCCGTACTGAATAACGAGTCTTGTTTTGGAAGCTAAGATCAACTGAGGCGATCAGCTGATCAGCCTGAACCGCAAAGAAGTCATTATCATCACTTCCCTTCCCCTTGACCAGCTGATAGACGAAGGCATCAGCTGCGTCTGGATCGGTGGTCGAGAACATACCAATGACAGTGCCTGCCACTGTGCCCTTGCTGGCAACCGTCTTGCTGATGCTGATCCCTGTGGGAACGCCCTCAATCTTCAGCTGGCTACCGAGGATCTGGGCTCCGGCAATCCCATTGCCATCCTTAGCCTGAAGACCCTCAATAATCTGATGATACATGATCTCATAATCACTCCAAGAACCAGCCGTAAAAAGCGGAATCGGCCCTGTTGGCGAGACAATATTCCACAATTTTAGGCTACCCTCATAACCACCGGCAATTCTCATAGTGTTATTATCTGCTGTTGTCGTATACATGTCGTAGGCTTTGATTGCAAAGCCCTTAGCGACACCAGTAGCACTGCTAGGAGCCTGATAGGACCAGATCGGCGCAGCATTCCCGCTTGTACGGGTGGAGTCAAAGATCGCTGAGGAAGGATGGCTAACATCAAACAGATTCGCACCAACCAGCTTGAACTCTTGAGGATTTCCTCCCGTGAACAAGCGTTCAGCAATATTACCAATCTGATCGAAACCTCGCTGCACCAGCGTGCTGGAGATCTGTTCAGTTTCAGTGCTGAAAACGAACAGAGTGACGTCGAAGTCTTTGATGCCATCATTGGCCCGCCACGAAGCTTGGTTGGCAGACAGATAAGACAAGCCAGCTGTGACACTACTATTGTCAAAATAACCTCCATCAGCCATGCGCAGATAAGACTGCTTGGCAGCATCGGCAGTACTCAGAGTATTGACTGGATCCGAATAATTATTGATACCATAGGCGGGATCACCTGCTTTCCAGGTACCATTAGCCTGCTTTCTGGCCTGCACGAGGGGCGCCAGACCCTTGGTGAACGTGGCAAGCACATTGGACGCGCTCGGATCCGACAGGAGATCCAAGGCATTGAAAAATAGACCAAATACAGAATCAATATCATTAATCACCCCGATGGATTGGCCTAGGGCGCCTGCTGACGATGAAATCGACGAAGCCAGAAAAGCCGACAGGCCCTGAAAGTTGAGATCAATATAGGTACGATTCTCCGCATCAAAGAAAGCAGGGCTATCGTACTCAACACTTAGATCACCGGATTGGATACTGGGTAGCCAGGGGGCAGGGCGCTGGACGGAATCACCAAGACTCGTAGCCGATGCCGGAAGAAAATTATAGACTTTTTTGAACAATCCGCCGTACTTCGCTTCATTATTAGTCACTGAGACCTTCACAAGCCCATCGCTCAGTCGGGGACTACGGGGAGCAACAGTGGCCTCATCCGAGGAAAAAGCCAGCTGATAAATCAGCGACTGCGTTGACAGTGCTTCGGTGCGGCCATCACCTGAGAAGAAATTAACGCTTTGCAGCAAGCGATCAACTTGATCCGGCGCATAAACGACCTTTTGCATAAAGCCGTTCCAGTCAATCCCCTCCATCATCGCAACACTGAGCGCTCCCAAATAGGGAAGAATGCCCGAATTGCTCAGGGCCGAAGTGAAACTGGTCAGGACCTCCCTGAATGTTCCATAACCTAACTTTCCAATGAGCTTCTGATCCAACAGCCCGATCAGGCTCAGTCCACCATCAAGGGAACAGGCCGCAAGAAACCGTGCGAAGTTACCGGGCTTAGCGGTGAGGAAGCTGATGAATTGAGGAACGCTATCCACCCCAGCCAGCAGCCTTTCTAGGCCATCACCTGTAAAGTAGCCAAAAAGGTACTTGTCATAAGCTTCACCCATCACACCCAAAAAGCCGTCAGCCTCGCCAACCGTTAATTCATCAAGATTGATATCGGTACGAAAAAGATTCTCGTAATCATTGAGGCTATTGACAAACGGTTGACTATAGGCGAGCAGGTTAGTAAACCAGGTGCTTCCCGAATTGGCTGAGATCGCCAGATCGTCATGGAGCAGGCCAGAAACATCGATGCCGAAGTAATTGATGACACCAGCGAACATGCCGGCATCGGCAGCGAGGGCCTTGAAGCCTCCTCCGGAAAGCGCCAGCAGATTGACGGGGGCTTCCCTGGAGGGAGTGGACAGCATCAACGGATTTTAAAAAGTTGGAAGAATTTTAGGGGATTATGAGGCTTGGCCAACGCACAGCGCATTTTTCTTAAAATTGGCTGATAAGACGCGCGGGTCATGGCTGGCAGCGGTCCAGCAGCTCGTGACTAGCCATGACGAGGAGACAGGGCCAAGACGTGCACCCCTGCATCACCCAGCGACCGGTCAAGGCGGAACCCCCACTCCACAGTCCAGGCCAGGAAGAACACACGTTCAGCGTCGCCAACGGAGGAATTGGACCGGACAAAGCGCAATGAAGCCCTGAACGCGAATCAGCTGCTCCCCGTTGATGTGGGAGACGTTGATGGCGCTCAGAGCGAGGATCCCAGGCGGGATCAAGCCCACAACCAGCTGGTGAAGCTGCTTGAAGACCATGCCAGCATCGCTAGCGGCTTGAATGGATGCTCATGTTAATCGATGAGCTACAGTAAGATGAGCTGCAGTAAATTGCCCAATAGCAAGATACCGAGCCTACAGCTAAACAGCTCGACTACGGAGAAATGTTCAGCAGGCACTGATTGTCGATCTACCAGGGCCAGAGGGCCAGTCAACACAGGAGCCTGAGGCTTACCACCACTGGATATTCTGATAGCGCGGCGGCCAGATCATCGAAGTGGTTGGTTGACCCGTTGCAAATCATTGACAACACGCTACGGGCTAAAGTTGGGGTTGATGTTTCGCAGTCGCCTATCGGTATCGACCAAATGATTGCTGCCCCAGCCAGAGATCTGGAAAAATTATAGACGGGTTTGCCCGCATTGCTGATAAGAATGACACCAGCAGTTCTGGCGACGCCCGCTCCCCATGTCAAGGCGGCGAGATCGCCTCTAGTTGATCAAAGACAGCCGAAAATGGAGACTGCTCCAGACTCATAATCTCAACCAGACATACCTGGCAGCAAGCTCATATCAGCGTCTTTTTTGATGACCTGATGGCCGATTAAGCAGCCTCGCTGCTGCAGAATAGTGCCACTGCCCCGCTCTGCCTTACATGTCTGTTCCCTACGCCAGCTTCCTTGACTCCACCAGCGACCTTGGGGGCCAGAGTCATGTGGCCTGGAACGAGAACGGCGTGCTGCTGCATGCGGTCTGGGATCCGGAGGCGGGTCGCTGGGGGGAGGCGGCCCAGATCGCCAATGCCACAGCGGCACGCAATATTCAGCTGACGCCGGGGCGCACCACAGGCAGCAACCAGCGGCCGCTGCTGTTGGCCAGCTGGGAAGCAGGTGAGTCCAACGATGCCGATCTGTTCCTGAGCGTGGGGTTTTACGAAGGCGATGGCCGGCTGGTGTGGTCGGACGTCCTGCCGATTCGCACCAACGGCCAGGCTGATCGCAACCACCGGGTGGGGGTGGCGCCCGATGGGGCCTTCCTGATCAGCAACGAGGTGCGCCAGGAGCCCGGTGATCAGCTGAGCCTCGATGCCACTTATCAGGACAGCGAGATCGCCACCACCGTGCTCCGGGTGACGCAGCGCACGACCGTCCGCGACGGCATCCGTGAGAACGCCAACGCCAATGAGTCCATCGACGTCCTCGAGCTGACGGCCGGCGAACGGCTGTTGCGGGTACAGGCCAACGGCCAGTGGTTCAGCCTCGAGCCCGACAGCGCCACGGAGTTACCCCGCCTCGGGACGATCAGCCGCATCGGCGAGGGCCGCCAACTGTCGTTCACCCCCAACGCCGATTTCGCCGCGGGCAATGGCAGCGTGCAGTTCAGCTTCGAGACGGTGAGCGCCAGCAGTGAGCTGCGCCGCAGCAGCTTCGAGGTCTTCGCCGACAAGGCGCCACCGCTGCAGGCCTTCCGCCTCGAGCTGGCCGAGCCTAGGGCGAGCTTCGAGACGCTGCCGATCGGCTTCAGCCAGGCGATCAACCGCGAGCGGATCACACGCGATGCCTTCGCCAGCCTGGTGCCCCGCCGCGGCGGCAGCTCCGGCTTCCGGGAACTGGCGGGCGATGGGCTGTTCGGTGATCGGGCCGGCCTA
>CALPNT020000074.1 GCA_943325005.2 Bifidobacterium breve
CTTTGCGATCAGAAGGCTTTTGCGCATAATTTCAGCAATGCTATCCTTGCTCTCCCTGAACTGGCTTGAATTGGATGATTGCAGAAGTCGCTGTCTGCCGAGCGTTGGGCTGTATCGGAGCCAAGTGCTCGCTGTGACATCCCTTGGCTTGCAGTCAGGCTTGTGCTAACGTTAACTACATTGCTTTGTACACATGCCTGATTCCGTCGATACCCTTGCAACGCCTGCCTCGGTCACCATTGATGGTCGTGACTATCAGCTTGAATCGTTGTCAGCCGAAGCCCGTGAGCAGCTGGCTCGCCTGAGTGCCACCGATCGCCGTTTGCAGCAGCTTCAGGTGGAGCTTGTGATCGCTCAGACGGCTCGGGCCAGCTTTGCACAGCAGTTGAAGCAACTGCTGCCTGCGTGAAGGCTGTGTTTTAGGTGGTCTTCTACTGTCTGCTGGCTGCGTCATGCAGACTGGCGTGACCCTCAGTACTCGATAGACCACTAAGTTCTGAATAGAAGCATGTCCGTAAGACCTTGAGGGCTTTGGGTCTTGGCGGAGCTGGATGTAGTGCGTACTCTTGCCTCTATAGCTCTCCCCACGCTGCTCACCAGTTCCGTTCATGGGTTGAGCCAGCCCTGCCCTGAGTCATGCCCGGACCATCAGTGATCTGATGGTGGGAAGGCCAGGGTGCAATGGCTCATGTTGATCTCCTCGCTGCCAACAGGGTCAACCCCGGCAAGGCCGTAAAGGCTTGTCCATGGATCGGTGGCGCGTGTTGACTGCGAGCTTCAGTGCCTGCTGAAACGCGTCAGTAAGAGGATCAACATCTAGAAAAGTCAACCTGAAAGTCATGCTCACTGGTGGCAGGGGCGCTGGTGATTGAAATCACCACTGTTCCATGCAGTGAGGAGGCATCAATCGACGGCAGGCTTTCGCCTCAGACTTTGTCCCTGTCGGATCACCATGGGGGCCACGGTCAGGCGGCGATGCAGAATGCATCATATGTGTCGCGATTTGACTATGGATATGTCGCTATTTTGGGGCCTTATTTATTTGACTTCGGAGGCGAGTCCTTTTATTGTGTCATGGCATTCGCAGCCAAACTGCGAGATCTTCGCTTCAGCTTCTCTCTGTCTAAAAACCTCAGGAGTGCATCCCGAATGGCGACTAACAACGAAAACCAACAGCTCTACATCACATACTTTGGCCGTCCTGCAGACCCAGCAGGCCTAGCCTTCTGGACTGGTGGAGCTAACGGAGCCCTTCCTCCTGAACAGGTGGCAGACCTGTTCGCCGCTAACCCTGAGTTTTCAGAGACCACCAAGGGCAAGAACACCGAACAAGTTGTCAACTCTTTCTATGTCAATCTTTTCGGCCGCAATGCCGAACAAGATGGCCTCGAGTATTGGACTAATGAGGTCAATATCGGCAACATCTCCCTCCAGCGGGTTGGCCTATACATCGGTAATG
The DNA here is from genome assembly GCA_943325005.2 of Bifidobacterium breve. Lineage (GTDB taxonomy): Bacteria > Cyanobacteriota > Cyanobacteriia > PCC-6307 > Cyanobiaceae > Cyanobium. Next base: position 1,460 of record CALPNT020000074.1, read on the forward strand.
GCGCCTTGGACAAACCCCTTGTCGATGGCAAACCAAATCCAGATTATGTGGCCCTCAAGTCCAAGATTGAAGCCTCCAATCTCTTCACTAAGTCAGTCGCTGCCAACGTCGAGGCCTCCCTGGAATACGCCGGCCCCTTGGCGGCCACCTATGGCGTCGATTACCTCGTTCCCGTGACCACTACGGCCACGATCCCGACCGAACAGTTCACCAAAATCTTTATCCAAGACTTGCCGCCGGTTGACACTGTCGGTCTTCTTTCCTCATCCACAGGCAGCGTTGATGAGGGAGGAACTGTAAAGTTTACGATCCAAACTATTCCAGATCTGGCTGGGCAGACCATTGCTTATGAGCTCCAAGGGGTTCAGGCTGCCGATGTAGATGGTGGAAAGCTGGCAGGCAGCGTACTTGTGAGTGTTACTGGCGTGGCGGTGATCCCAGTCACCATTGCTAAGGACAATCTTGTTGAGGCTGTTGAAACTCTGAAGATAAGCTTCCCGAATAAAACCATTTTCTCTAAGCCCTTCGGTAGCGATCTGGTCAACGTTAACGATCTGACAGTCCCCACACTTCAGGTCCAGTCCAGCGCTGCATCGGTCAACGAAGGTGGGGTGCTGAGTTTCGCGATTTCCAGCACCAATCTGGATGCCGGCACAATTGTCAGCTTTAACCTCAGTGGTACTGGACTCACGTCAGCCGATGTCAGCAATGCCCCTCTGTCAGGCAGTGTTGTTCTGAATGCACAGCGCCAAGCAACGGTTACTTTCGACATCAGCGCAGATCTAAGCTTTGAGGGTGCTGAATCTGTTGTCTTTGCGGCAGAAGCGGCTGATGTCAATGCATCTGCTGTGTCGGTGATCAACGACACCAGCATTCCTGTTGATCCTACCCTGCAAGTTCAGGCCAGTGCTGCATCGGTCAACGAAGGTGGGGTGTTGAGCTTCGCGATATCCAGCACCAATCTGCCTGCCGGCACAATTGTCAGCTACGACCTCAGTGGCATTGGCCTAACTCCAGCCGATGTGAACAATGCCCCACTATCCGGCATAGTTGCTCTGAATGCTCAGGGTCAGGCAACGGTTACCTTCAACATCAGCGCAGATCTAAGCTTTGAGGGTGCTGAATCTGTTGTCTTTGCGGCAGAAGCGGCTGATGTCATTGCATTTGCTGAGTCGGTGATCAATGACACCAGCATTCCTGTTGTTCCTACCCTGCAAGTTCAGGCCAGTGCTGCATCGGTCAATGAAGGTGGGGTGCTGAGCTTCGCGATATCCAGCACCAATCTGCCTGCCGGCACGATTGTCGGCTACGACCTCAGTGGAGTTGGCCTAACCCCGGCCGATGTGAACAATGCCCCACTGTCCGGCACAATTGTTCTGAATGCCAGTGGCCAGGCGATTGTCACCTTCAATATCAGCCAGGACTTGAGCACAGAAGGTGCTGAGCCCGTGCTCTTCGTTGCTGATGTTTCTGGTTTGATTGCCGAGGCCACATCGGTTATTAATGACACCAGCGTTGCGAACAGCACCTTTGTGCTGACAACGAACCAAGATATCGTTTCTGGTGCGACGGTTCCTGTCTTCAGCTTCATCGGCAATGAGCAGACCTTGGGCCAAGGCGACCGCCTTTCTCTCGGTTCTGCAACAGAGGCTGTGCTGGAGGTCGATGTAACTGGCGCGTTTGCTCTCTCCAACTTCGCTGCTTCAGGTGTCGATAGGTTGGTGATCAACGGAGATTCTGCACCTGTCTATGGTGCTGGTTTTTCCGTGATGGGCGCTAACAGTTTTGTTGCGATGGGCAATACGGATATTTTCAAGATAGATATTATTCGATGCATACAAGAGCTAGTTCTTTTTGACGATATCCAAGTTGGAGATATTGAAGTCCTGCTCAAGGATTCTAGCGGCATCTATGAGTTCAACATTGATGCCAGCAAGCTGCTCTCTTCCACCAACGTCTCAGACGTTGTGCTGGACGAGGTGCCGATCGATCAAGGTGGCAGTGGGGTGAGTCTGTGGTTTACCCAGGGTCCTGGTGGGAACGCTGCAAGCCTTGAGCGGCTGAACATCGAGTCGATCAACACCTCCGGTGATCCGCTGACGAACGTCACCAACTTAATCCGGGAGATCTCTGTCGGACCTGCTTTGGCAACGCTCACCTTCACGGGGGACACTTCGGTTGAGGTGCTGGAGGACATTGGCGACGGTTCCATCCTGGCTAATGCTGTTATTGCTATTAGCAGCGATATCGCAAACCCCAATATCACCCTGATCGACGCCTCCACGCTTGATGCGGACCTCACTTTTGACTACACCTCGGCTGTAGCCGGTCGCGTAAGTGTGAAGGGTGCCATAGGCGATAACGACCTTGGCCTCTATTCTTCGCGGACGCCTCTTCAGGGTCATACGTCGTTCGATGTCATTCTCCAGGACGGCAATGACTTTGTGGTCACCGACTTGGGTCGTGACTCAATCATCGGCGCCGATGGTAGCGACACGATTGTATCAACCTCGTTGGGAGATTTGATCGGAGATAGCATTACTCGTGATATCGATACTGTCGATGCTGGTGAGGGCGACAACAGTGTGATTACCGGGTCTGGGTCCGACTCAGTGATTGCGGGTTCCGGCAACGATACGATCAATGCCGCGGGCCTGTTCTTCAACAACAACCCTGACAATGACACCGTCAATGCGGGGAATGGCAACAATCGCGTGATCACCGGTATCGGCGATGATTCCGTCACCTCTGGTATAGGCAATGACTTCATTGATGCCGGTGTCAGTGGCTTCGATGTCTTTCTCCTCAACGCCCCCGTTGGTCCTGATAACGACACGGTCAGTGCCGGCTCAGGTAATAACACGGTTCTCACCGGTATCGGTAATGACTCTGTGCTTTCCCTTGGTGGTGATGACTCTATCAATGTGGGGACTGGATCGTCGGCTGGTAATAACACTGTGGTGGCTGGTGATGGCAGCAACACTGTGGTGGCTGGCTTTGGCAATGACCTCATCATCACGGGTCAGGACAGCGACACGATCGTTGCCAGTAATGGCAGTAACACCGTTCGCTCCAATGGTGGCAATGATGTGATCGCCATCGGCAATGGTAATGATGGTGTGTTTGCAGGGACCGGTAATGACACCGTTGCCATGGAGGGTAAAAACCTTGATGATCGTGACTTCATCGATGGAGAAGAAGGTACTGCCGACTTCATCAGTTTCACCGAAGGCGACCGGATTGAGCGCTCCGAAACCGCTGGCGTTCGCAACATCGAAGGCTTCGAGCTGCTGAACTTTGGTTCTGTTGCTGTGAAGCGGCTTGATTTGCTTAATGGCTTCGATGGCCTGAAAATCAACATCGTTGCCGAACTCTTCGATCTTTACAATGGCAGTAGTGGTCTGCTTGATGCAGGCCCAGTCCGAGATGTTGCATTTGCCAGCCTTGGCACGGCGGGCTTTGCCGGTCTTATCGCCGACATTGAGATTTTAAAGTCTGAAATCAATGTCTTCGTTGCTCGCCTTGATGATGTCCCCCTCTCCCTATGGACCGAGGCTGACCTGCAGCTGATTGAGGGCTATCTCGATCAGGTCGACTCGATTCTTGCTCGTGTACCTGCGAGTGTGCTCAGCCCTGTGCCGAATGCTGCTCTCCAGGATGTACGCAACAACCTGAATCTGTTAGTTGTCAACCTTGGCAATCAGGAACTTAATCAGATCTACCTCGATCCCAGTACGGCAGAGTTCCTTCAGTCACCTCGAGAGGACTATGTCATCTCACTCGATCAGGCGCTTGTCGCTTCATCGGATGATGTGCGCAATGGCACACCCTTCGGCCTCCCATTCCAGGATGTCAGGTTCTTCAGGATTGATGCTGAGCTGGCGATCAGTAGCGTCACCGTTGATGCCACTACGGTTCAGCAGGTTGATAGTGAGCTTACCCGTCAGGGCCTCATCTTCCTCGGCCAGGATGCCCTCATCCAGGGAGGCTCCGAGGAGCGTGTGATCATTACGGATACTCTTACTTCAGCCAGTCTGGTATTGGATTATGATAGTAATGCTAGTCCATCTTCCAATGGACGCGATGTTCTGGAGCTGCGCAACGCTGCCACTTTCACGGCCAACGACCTCACCAACGTTCAGGATCTTGACAGTATCCAGTTGAGCAGTGCTTCCAGCGTGCTCGGCCAGGTGTATGACCTCACGATCACCCAGGCGTTCTTGGCCAAGCAGGGTGGGAACCTTGACGGTCAGTTCGTGATCACCGCCGATCCTTCTCTGCCGCCGCTCTCTGAGCTTGTGTTGCGAGTGGCCAAGGTGGATCCAGGTAATCTTGATCTGTCGGAGCGCGTGTTGGTGCTCAAGTCTGCCAACTTGAATGTGCGCTTGTTCGATACTGGTACGAACACCTTTGTGCCCTTGGCCAATGCTGGTGAGTACGACGTTGAGGTACGCGACGCGCTGTTCTTTACCGAGAACAACGATGACCTCCAGGGCACTGCTGGCAGTGATCTTTTCTTCGCGTTCGAAGGTGGTGATCTCAACCCCGGTGACTTTGCCGATGGCGGGCTAGGTGACGACATCCTTGAGCTCGAGTTCGGGGTCTTCAACCAGGATCCAGACGACGACATCGCCTTCTCGATCTTCACAGGTGGTTTCTTTGCCGATATCGATCTGCTCGGACCCGTGGTTTCCCTTTATGGGCTGACGTTGTCCGAGCAGTTCAATCTTGCCGATATTCAGGGAATCGAGGAGTTTGTTTTCGATCCAAAGAATGATGATGGTGTCCGCTTCAATGGCTTTAACCGTGGCGGCAATCAATTTGGAGAGATCGATCTCTTTGATCTCGACGTGTTGCGCACTACCCCTGCTGCTGGTCTGAGCTCTGGTGCGGACCTGCTTTATGTAGACGACGTCTCAGGAGATGCTGGCCCCGGCTTCGGTAATGCCAACTTGGCCGTCTTCACTTACGACGGTGACGATACTGTCGTCGCCGGTGCGAGCACGATGACAGTGTTCTTAACCGACCTGGTTGCTGCCCAGGCCAGTAACGGTGAAGATGGCAGGTATTGGATTGAATCCGGTAGTGGTGACGATCTGATCATCTCGATTGATCGCAATGATGCCAAGGCTGGCGATACCATTTCTGCTGGCGAGGGTGATGATACCGTGCTGACTGCTGTCGGCGATGATTCAATCGAGTTTGCTGGGCTTGGTAATGGCTTCATTGACGCTGGAAATGGCGCCAACTTGGTGGTTACTGGCATTGGCGATGACACGATCATTTCCGGCGCTGATGATGACACCATCAAGTCCTATGGTGGCAACAACAGCATCCTCGCTGGCGCTGGCAACAACTTCATCGAAACCGAAGGCGGCGTTGGCGAAAACTCTGTTGTGTTCGGCAATGACACGATCGTCACCCTTGGCGGTAACGACTCGATTGACGCTGGCGAAGGCAATAACTCCGTCAATGCCGGCGACGGCGATAACCGTGTGCGCGGTGGTGACGGTAACGACACCATCCTCACAGGCAAGGGCAATGACACCATCAATGCCCACGATGGTAATAACCTGATCAACAGCGACTTTGGCCGCGAGGACACTGTTGGTGGCAACGATTCGATTGTGATCGGTACCGGCAACGATACGGTGTCCTCCGGTTATGGTAACGACACCGTGGTCAATGCTTCTGGCAGCGACTCCATCCTGACCAGCTTTGGTGATGATTCAATCCTGTTCACTGCTGTCAATGCTCTCGGATCTGACGACACGATTCTGGCCGGTGCTGGCATTGATACACTGACCTTCTCGATTGATACCGATACCGACTTGGCACCACGCCAAGGCAGTCCTTTGCTGCCCGGATTCCTCCCCGGTGGTCCCACAGACATCAACCCGGTCTTCCAGGGAGTCGATCAGCTGCGGGCCACCATCACCGCTGATCGCACCCTGCGGTTGGCCGATACGGTGGCCAAGCAATCCACTGCCGGTAACGGCATCAAGGTGGGGGCCAATGCTTCTGGCGCTGATGTGATCCTCACCGCTGGCTTGATTCAACCTAATGCCAATGATGGTGGCTTCAAGGTGGGCCAGAGTCTGGATGCGGTGAGCAATGGCTTCTTCAGCAGCGCCACTGATCTCGGGATCATCAATAGTGGCCCAACGCTGCTCGGTTTCCAGGTCACGTCCTCGACGGCGATCAGCAACACCGGCGGCAACCCAACCCAGATTGCGACCCGTCGTGCCCTTGCCAATGGTTTCCTGTTCTCCGACAACGGCATCAACGGCAATGTTGGTTCTGGTGTCGTGGGTGGTAGCGGTGACGACAAGCTCACCGCCGGTATGAAACCGGTGATTGGCGGCGAAGATCCTCAGTCTGTCGAGAAGTCTCGTGGCTTTGTGAGCTATCAGGGTAATGGCGGTGCCGACACCATCACCCTCACCGGTGCTCCTGCGGTTGCTGATCCATCTTTGACCGACTTGTTCAGCGAATTCGTTCGTTATAATACGGCCCAAGATGGAACAAGCTCAGGTCAGTCTGGCCTGCTTGCTAGTGGTTTTGACTCTGTGATGAACTTTGATAACGGAGGTATTGCTCTCAACGGAACTGTTGATGGGCGTAACACAACCCGTTTTGATCAAGCCGGAACTGACTTCAATGTTGTAGTTGCCGTTGGACCTGACGGAACGTCTGGTCCTATTGATGTTTCCCATAGGGGTGCTACGGTATTCAACTTCCGCGATGGTGGCGCCTCCATCGACGATATCACTGGTGACAAGATTGTGGTAGGAGGCTCGTTGCTCGACGGTATCTCCGGCAGTAATGACAACTTCCTGTTTGATCTGTTCTCCGTGGATCGTGGTGTTAACTTCGGCGCCCAAGAGGGTCTGTTCCTGAGCAATGCACAGGGCATGAGTGATTTGGATATCACAAATCTCACGGTGATTTCTCAGAAGGCCAACAGTCTGGCAGGCGGTATCACCGCAGCCAACAATGCTGGTGGCCTCATCGTTGCTCAAGGCGTCAGCTATAGCGCCCTCTATTACTGGAACAACGACGCTGGTCTTTCCGGCTCCCAGGCCCAGGTGGAAGAGTCGGAGTTGCGTCTGCTGGCCAAGGTGGATACCAACACTCTGGCTGCTGACGACTTCCTCTTCCAGTCCGTCACCGTCTGATTACTTGCTTGACTAATTTCTATTGGAGGGGCTGCGGCCCCTCCTTTTTTTGGTTTCAGCCCTCGACCAGTAACTCCTTTCATTCCCTTCAATCGACGTATTGAGGCTATCGTCTGACCTGTCTTTCGATCAGTCAAAACTTTCGGTTATCGCCGTTAAATGTGGCTCAGGTGGCTGCTGCTGCTTCGGCCTTTGATTCTCTGCCAGGGCCTTGTTACTCAAGCCTTTTCTTGCGGATCAGTCCCCCGAGTATTGCGATTGCTAGGCTATGCATCGGCTGCTAAGTTTTGGTGGCTTATAGTGAGTGATAGATCTGTTCAGTCTCCTTGTGGGTGATGGTTGGGAATGCTTCAGTCTCCAGCAGATCGGCTCTGTTGATTTGCTCGTCTTTCGCCAGTTGTGCCATGAATGTATCCAGTCAACAGATAGCCCCGGACTTGACTGGCGAATCCGGGGCTTGGGATATCTGAGCAGAAGTTTGCAGCCTCAGTTCTCGGGCACCTGCTTAGCGTTGCCCTGCTCTTCCTTGATTTGCTCCGCCAAGCGTTTCAGGGCTGAGTTTAGTCCTTGCACAAATACCTCTACCCGTCCGGCGGGAATCAGCAGGTCGCCCACCTCCGTGGTTTTTTGATCGCCGCTGCTCTGAACTAGTGTGAAGCGTACGACGCCACCTGACAGTGAGACGCGTGTGAAACCATCGGCAAAGATGTGCATCTGAGTCTTCCATTCGTGCCCGCTGACTCTAACAGTCTGCGCCTTTCCTCCTATTCGCTGCTTGTTCAGATCACCCGAGTCACCAACGCCTGCATCAGGGCCATTTGGCGCGAGAGCGTCTTGCGCAATCCATAGTGCTGCTCGATGGTCCGGCGTGCATTTAGGCGTAGGCTCTCGTGCTTGGATGGATTGCGCAATACTTCATCCAGGCATGTTGCCAATTCCCCGGTGTTGAAATAATCCACTAACAGGCCATTCCGCCCATGCTGAATCACTTCCTCCAGTGGCGGCGTGCGAGAACCAACGACTAGGGCGCCGCAGGCCATCGCTTCCATCAGTGACCACGACAGGACAAAGGGCATCGTGAAGTACACGTGTGCCTGGCTGAGTTGGATCAACTGGATTAATTGTCCATGCGGCAGCGCACCCACAAAGTGAATATGCTCCAGGTCTAGTTGGTTCTCAAGTTCGTTCAGCATTGCTTGTTTGTAGCTCTTGCCGCTTGGATGGGGCGACCCGTAGCCTGTACCATCCCGTCCCACGATGAAGATCTGTGCGTCTGGGTGGTGTTTTTGCACCAATGGCAGTGCTCGCATGAAGCGGTGAAAGCCCCGTGTAGGCTCCAGATTGCGGCTGATGAAGGTGATCACCTTGCTGCTCCTGTTCACGGTGAGGTTCTTGTCTTGCAGTAGTAGCTGGGCCTCAGGCTTTGGTTTGACGTGTTCGATGTCGATACCGTCATGGATCACGCTGGTGTGTTCCTGTACGCGCTTTGGCAGAGTGCTCCACTGAAAGCGGGTGGGTGTCACGCCCCAATCGATGTCCTCGTAGCCCAGCAGGAAAGAGGCATTTTTGGCCCGTAGTCGAGCGGCGTCCTGCCAGGCTTGATTGGGTATGAACTCGCGGTCGAAATCGGAGTTTCCCTGGTGATAATGAAACTCGTGATACCCCAAAACTCGTGTCTCGGGCCAGACGTCCTTCAGAAACAGTGCTTCTCCCCAGCCGGGATGGGCGCAGATGAGCTCTGGTATAAACCCCTCCTCCCGCAGCTTGATCGCCTGTTCTGCGCAGGATTCTCCCCGGATCATCTGACTTTCAAAATCAACGCTCCAGGGGTGGATCCCCTGGCTGCTGCTGCGCTTGGCGCTATAGCGACGTATCTCTACACCTGGAGCGTCGATCGCTCTCTCGTGCATCGCCAGCGCTACCACACGATGCCTGGTGTCGGCGGCAACAGCAGGAGCCAGATGTTTCCATTGACCGGGAAAGTTCTGGTGGATGAAGAGTAGGTTCAATCGGTGCGTTTCTGGCGTTGACTCAGTCTAAGTGCTGCGAGTCATTCCTACCATTCATCCGCTCTTCCCGCTCTGGCTTCTCGTCCTGTAGCTTGTCGAGCCTGACCCTGAGCAACCTCAGCAGAGTTTCCTGGTTGCTCTGCGGGTGCTGTCGATCCAGGCCTATGCCATGGATGGTGCCGCTCAGTTCTTCGCCGCTCCTTGGTTCGTTCGTCACTAACACCCGCTCCGGCCCCTACCCCTCGTGCGATGGCCGGATTTCTGCTTTTCCGTTGTCGGCTTCTGCTGGGTCGGGGCGCTTGCCTGCCCGCTTACGCAGAGGCGTGCTGGAGCCAGATGCTTGCAACCCATTCTGGATGGCTGGCCTCTGGGTCAATGTTTTTCTTGATTACCCAGCTCGCTCCGCGCAGGGCGGAATGGACGCATGGACTGGTACGTACATACCAGCCATGCCATGTCACGCAGTGCCATCCAGTTCCAGAAAGGCCTCTCCCTGCCTGAGTTCCAGCGGCTCTACGGCACCGAGGTGCAATGTGAGGCTGCTCTGGAGAAAGCCCGCTGGCCCGATGGGTTCCGATGTCCGCGTTGCCAAGGCCACGAGCATGGGCTGGTCTATGGCCGGCGGCTCAAACGCTATCAGTGCCGTACCTGCGGCCATCAGGCCACCCTCACGGCCGGCACAATCATGCAGGCCACTAAACTCCCGTTGATCACTTGGTTCCTGGCTTTCTATCTGATCGGCCAGGCCAAAACCGGGATCTCTTCGTTGGAGCTCAGCCGCCACCTGGGCGTCAACTACGACACGGCCTGGTTGCTGCACAACAAGATCCTGCACGCAATGACTGAGCGGGAGGAGGCTTACCTCCTGCGGGGAAAGATCCAGATGGATGATGCCTACCTCGGCGGAGAACGCCCGGGTGGCAAGGCGGGTCGGGGATCAGTGAACAAGATTCCGATCGTCGCAGCCGTCTCCTTGAACGAGGCTGGCCATCCGATTCACGCCAGGATCACAGCCGTGAGCGGCTTCAGCTCAGAAGCTATTTCTGAGTGGGCCAAACGCCACCTCGCGCCTGGCAGCCATGTTCTCTCCGATGGCCTGGCTTGTTTCCGCGCCGTGACCACGGCCAACTGTCACCACAAGGCTGTCGTCACCGGCGGCAAGCACCCCAACGACCTGCCGCAATTCCGCTGGGTCAACACCCTGCTGGGCAACCTCAAGACCAGCTTCAGCGGTACCTTCCACGCCTTCAACTTTGACAAGTACGCCAGGCGATACCTGGGCGGCTACTGCTTCCGCTTCAACCGTCGCTTCTCGATGGTTGGGATGACCGAGCGGATCGCCAATGCGGTCTGCTGCTGCATGCCGTTCACCGAACGGGATCTCAGGGTCGCGGAGGCTTGTGGGTAATCAAGTGGACTTTTGACCTTATTGTCCTCGACGCTGCGGGATGGCTGATTGACAAGCGATCCGAGAACAGATGCCGCTAAAACAAAAAGGACTTTTGGGAATCTTTCGCCCCCCGTACTTGTCCTTCAATGATTCAAGGGAGGCTACGACAAGCAATCCAACAATGACAACGACCACGAGAGCCACGAAAAAACAATGCGCCTGTTTGGCTTGTAATATGATGGATGAAGATTCGCGGTCTACAGTTTAGGGGGTTCCATGGCAATTGATAGGCAGAGTTTAGTGAGCTTAGGCAAAAAGCTAATCAGGAAATGATAACCGTCCCAGAAAACTGCAACGAAGAAAAGGCCGTAAGACCTAGCGAGGTAGACTTCAAATAGACACTGAGGCGACAAATGTTTTTGACAAAGACCTGGCGGACTCAATTACGCCTGTCTTCAACGGGCTCTGGCCGCAGGACATTGGCATCGAGTACGGGTTGGATCAGTAGCTTCAAGGCCAATTTCGCAAGGGGCTTACCCAGGACTTGACGAAGGAGCCATCGTAATTGGCGGAAGGGTCTTCGCGCATCAAGCTTGTCAAGGTAGTCTTCGTTGAAAAAGTCGATTAATGAATCGATACGAGCGTAGACCTGTGCAGCGATGAGCTTGCGACGCTTGAAGTCCACCCTCTCCATCAGCTTACGCAATTCCAACAGCTGATCACGATTTTGCCGTCCATTTTTCTCAAC
>CALPNT020000075.1 GCA_943325005.2 Bifidobacterium breve
AACGGGCCATGACCCTCGATGGCCGCCATCACGGCGGGATCGGCAAGCAGCTGATCCTCCAGGATCGGCCCGTTGCCATGGGCCTGGGCGTCATGGCGCAACCAGCTGCGATCGGCCCCCTGGGCCGGGGTGTCCAGCAGACAGGGGAGATCCAGGCAGCCGGTCTTGGCCAGGGTGACGGAGCGGGGCGCCAGCAATTCGCTGCGGCCGATCAGATCTTCGAGGCAAGCCACACCGAGCACGCTCAGCAGCTGGCGCACCTCTTCGGCCACATACAGGAAGAAGTTGACCACATGTTCGGGCAGGCCGGTGAAGCGCTTGCGCAGGGCCTCCTTCTGGGTGGCCACGCCGACCGGGCAGTTGTTGGTATGGCAGACGCGGGCCATGATGCAGCCCTCAGCGATCATCGCCACCGAGCCGAAGCCATACTCCTCGGCGCCGAGCAGGGCGGCGATCACCACGTCCCAGCCGGTCTTGAGGCCGCCGTCGGCGCGCAGCAGCACCCGATCGCGCAGGCCATTCTCCAGCAGGCTGCGATGCACCTCCGTGAGGCCGAGCTCCCAGGGGCTGCCGGCATGTTTGATCGAGCTCAGCGGCGAGGCGCCGGTGCCGCCGTCGTGGCCGGAAATCTGGATCACGTCAGCGTTGGCCTTGGCCACCCCGGCGGCGATCGTGCCGATGCCGATTTCGGCCACCAGCTTCACCGAGACCTTGGCGGCGGGATTGACCTGATGGAGATCGTGGATCAGCTGGGCCAGATCCTCAATCGAATAGATGTCGTGGTGCGGCGGCGGTGAGATCAGCGCCACGCCGGGCTTGCTGTTGCGCAGCCCGGCGATGTAGGGATCCACCTTGGGACCGGGCAGCTGACCGCCCTCGCCGGGCTTGGCCCCCTGAGCCACCTTGATTTCCAGCTGGCGGCCGCTGCGCAGGTATTCCGGCGTGACCCCGAAACGCCCCGAAGCGATCTGCTTGATCGCCGAGCAGGCGGTGTCGCCGTTACGCAGGCCGCGGATCGTGGGCAGGGTGGGCGAATGGCCCTCGCCATCGACATCGTTGAGCACGTGGAAACGGGCCGGATCTTCGCCGCCCTCGCCACTGTTGCTCTTGCCACCGATGCGGTTCATCGCCACCGCCAGCACCTCATGGGCCTCGCGGGAAAGGGCGCCCAGGCTCATGCCGCCGGTGCAGAAGCGGGAGCAGATGCTCTCGACGCTCTCCACCTGATCGAGCGGCAGCGGGGTCGGGGCCGGCCGCAGCTGCAGCAGGTCGCGCAGGGCCGTCACCGGACGGTTTTCGAGCAGGGTCTGGTAGGTACGGAAGTGGTCGTAGCCGGGACCCGCCTTGACGGCGGCATGCAGGGCCTTGGCCATCTCCGGACTGTTCATGTGGTACTCGCCACCGGTGCGGTACTGCACGAAGCCCATGAACTCCAGCTTGGTGCGATCGAGTTCGGGGAAAGCCTTGCTGTGGAAGCTGAGCGTCTCGCTGGCCAGCTCCGCCAGGCTGAGGCCCGCCACCCGACTGGTGGTGCCGCTGAAGGCCAACTCAATCAGATCGGCGCCAATGCCGATCGCCTCAAAGATCTGGGCCCCGTGGTAGCTGGCCAGCAGGGAGATGCCGATCTTCGAGAGAATCTTGCGCAGGCCATCTTCGAGGGCCTTGCGCACGTTGGCCTGGGCCTGATCCAGGCTGATCACCGGCAATTTGCCCCGCTCGATCAGGGAGATGGTCCTGGGATGGGCCAGCCAATGGCGGGTGGTTTCCCAGGTGAGCCAGGGGCAGACCGCACTGGCGCCGTAGCCGATCAGGCAGGCCAGATGGTGGGTGCTCCAGCACTGGGCCGTGTCAACCACGAGCGAACATTGCAGCCTCAGCCCGAGCCGCAGCAGGTGGTGATGCACCGAGCCCACCGCCAGCAGCGGCGGGATGTAGGTGGCGCCGGCACTGAGGCCCATGCGCTGGCTGTCAGCGCCGAGGCGATCGGAGAGCACCAGGATCTGACAACCACTGCGCACGGCAGCTTCGGCCTCGAAGCCCAGCCGCTGAACCGCCTGCTCGAGGCCCGAGGGGCCGGCCGCCACCGGTACCAGGGTGGACAGGGTGGCCAGAGGCAGGCCATGGGAGCCCAGGGACGCCAGCTCGGCTTCGTTGAGCACCGGCGTCTCCAGATGCAGCACGGCAGCACCAGCGGGATCGGGGCGCAGGGCCGAGCCGCGGCGGCCCAGATGCATCTCCAGGCTCATCACCAGCTTTTCGCGCAGCGGATCAATCGGCGGATTGGTGACCTGGGCGAAGCGCTGCTTGAAGTAGTCGTACAGCAGGTGCGGCTTGCTTGAAAGCACGGCCAGCGGGATGTCATCCCCCATGCAGTACGTGGGTTCCTTGGCCGCACCCGCCATGTCCTCGATCACGAGATCAAGGTCTTCGGCGGTGAAACCGAAGGCGGTCTGCTGCTGCAGCAGATCCAGATCGCTGAGGTGCCGTTCCTGGCTCCAGGCTCCGGTCACCAGGCTGCGGCGATGGTCGGCGAGCCAGTCGCCATAGGGGAAGCGGGCGGCGGTCTCCTCCTTCACCTCCCAATTGCGCAGCAGACGACCCTGCTCGAGATCCACCGCCAGCATCTGGCCCGGACCGAGCCGACCCTTTTCAATGATGCGGCTCTCCTCCAGTTCGACCACGCCCGTTTCCGAACCCATCACCACGTAGCCGTCGCTGGTGATGCAGTAGCGGGCCGGCCGCAGGCCATTGCGATCGAGCGTGGCACCCACCATGCGACCGTCGCCGAACACCAGCAACGCCGGCCCATCCCAGGGCTCCTGCAGACAGGCGTTGTACTCATAGAAGGACTGAATGGCCGGGCGCTGCTCCAGCTCGGGCTGGTCGCGGAAGGCCTCGGGCACCAAGGTGAGCAGGCTGTCGGTGATCGGCCTGCCACTGCGCACCATCAGCTCGAGGGTGGCATCGAGGTTGGCGGAATCACTGAAGGCGGCATTGACGAGAGGCCGCAGATCGGCGGCAGCATCTCCCCAGACCGCCTCGAGGTTGGCTTCAGCGGCACTGGCCCAGTTGATGTTGCCCAGCAACGTGTTGATCTCGCCGTTGTGGCCCAGCAGCCGCATCGGCTGGGCCAGGGGCCAGCGGGGCAGGGTGTTGGTGCTGAAGCGCCGGTGGTAGACGGCGAAGTTGACCGCGAAGCGCTGATCGCGCAGGTCGGCGTAATAGCGATCCAGCACCTCGGAGCGCACCATGCCCTTGTAGACGACGGTGCGGGCACTGATCGAGGCGAAGTAGAGGTCGGTGGCGCCGTCCCCCCAGATCTCGCGCACCCGATCAACGGCACGCCGGCGCAGGCGGAACAGCATGGCCTCGATCGCATCGACCTCCACCGGCACGCTGGCCGAAGCATCGGGCGCCTGCAGCAACCACTGCTCGATCACCGGGGCGGTCTGCCGGGCGAGGGGACCGAGCACGGCCGCATCCACCGGCACCGTCCGCCAGCCGAGACTGTGCAGCCCGAGTCGGGACGCCTCCTGTTCACAGATGGCGCGAGCCTGCTGACGGCGCTCCGCATCCACCGGCATGAACACCATGCCCAGACCGCGCACCTGGCCGCTACTGGCTGCCGCCTCGGGCCAGACCGCCTCGAGAAATCCCCAGGGAATGGCGCTGAGAATGCCGGCCCCATCGCCGGAGTCGCCATCACCACCACAGCCGCCGCGATGTTCCATGCAGCGCAGACCGCGCAGGGCCTGGGCCAGCACCCAGTGGTTCGCCTGGCCGCCGAGATGGGCAAGGAAGCCCACCCCACAGGCGTCCTTCTCGCCGACCACCGGCGCCGGCGCCGGGCTGTCGCGGTGAGGCCAGACGGGAGGGATGGGGTTGGGCATGGACCAGGACACGAGCGGCGAACGAAGGGGGGCCGTTGAAAGACAGCCGGAGCGAGCGGGAGCTTGGAAGTCACCCCCCGGAAAGCCCGGGCTGGAGTGCCGACTTTGGACCAGCCCAGAGGCCAGGCACGGTGAGGTTGGCGCGCAGCCATCCTTCCGGCGGACGGCCGATCCTAGGCAGCCGCATTCCTGACAAGGTTCACAGGGGCTACCTTTCGGAACCCGGCTGCATCCACCATGGCCATGGCCACATGGAAGAGTCTGGCCACGACCCTTGTCGCCGCCGCACCACTGCTGGCGGCACCAGTGCTGGCGACACCCCTGCTGGCGATCCCACTGCGGGCGCCGCCACCCGTGCAGGAGGGCCCGGGCAGCGGCTCCCAGAGCCGGCCGGCCGTGATCCAGCCGGCCCTGCCCCGCGGTCCTGGGCTCCAGCAGGGCAGCCGGCTGCGGATCAATGGCCGCGAGCAACGCGCCGCCTGGCTGCGCCAACCTCCCCTGCCGGGCCGATCCGAGCAGCTGTGGCTACCTCTGGAGGTGTTGCAGGCCCAGCTGGGGTTCAACAGCAGCAGCCAGGCCGATGGCAGCCTGAACCTGGCCTGGTACGGCCAGGACGTGATCGTGCCGCCAGCCGCCCAACGCAGCCTGGGGGATGAGGTGGCGGTGGAGGTGGCGGCGCTGCTCGAAGCGGTGGGCGTCAGCCGCAGCGGCGACGGCGACACCTTGGAGCTGCAGCTTCCGCCGGCGCGCCTGCTGCAGGTGCGGGCGGCCCGTCAGCCCGGCCAGCGGCGGATCGTGCTGGACCTCGACGGTCCCGCCGTGGTGCGCACCAGTGAGGAAGGACTGGAGCTGGACCTGAGCAGCAGCCCGGCCCAACAGGCCGAACTGGGCCAGCGGGGCCTGGGGGTGCGCCAGGGGCCCCAGGGCCTGATGCTGACCACAGCCTCAGGCTCGCGGGCCAGCCAGATTCTCACCCTGGCCAACCCCAGCCGGGTGGTGATTGACCTGCCCGGTGAAAGCCCCACGCCCAGCGACAGCAGCAGGCCGAACCCACCCCGCTTCGATCCGCGGCTGCTGGCGCTGCTCGGCAAAGACCTCCGCTGGGACCGCCAGGTGCTGCGCCTCGGCAATCTCAGCTTCAAACTGAATCGGGTGAGCTTTGATCCCCGCTCCGGGCCGCTGGAACTCCAGCCCCTGAGTCGCAGCGGCAGCATGGAGGGCCTGAGCGCCCTCAGCGACCTGGCCCAGCGCGCCGATGCCCTGGTGGCGATCAACGGCGGCTTCTTCAACCGGGTGCGACGCCTGCCCCTGGGAGCGCTGCGCCAACAGGGACGCTGGCTCTCCGGGCCGATCCTGAACCGGGGAGCGGTGGGCTGGGAAGGTCGCCTGATGCCCCAGTTCGGCAGGTTGCAACTGCAGGAATGGCTGCTGGACCGCAGCGGCCAGCGTTGGCCGGTTCAGGTCGTCAACAGCGGCTACGTGCAGCGGGGCATCAGCCGTTACACCAGCGACTGGGGCCCCTGGTATCGGGCCCTGAGCAACGGCGAGAGCGGCCTGCTGCTGCGTGACGGGATCGTGGTCCAGCGCTTCGAGGCGGCCCGCCTCACGGCCGGGATCCCCCTGGCCCCCGGGGACATGGTGCTGGTGGGGCGAGCCGGCACAGAACTGCCCTGGCCGGAAGGCACCCCGCTGAGCCTGGACTCACGGCCCAGTGATCCCCTTGGACTGGCCGCCAACGTGCTCGGCGGTGGCCCCTTGCTGTTGCGCAACGGACGGGTGGTGCTGAACGGCACCGCGGAGGGATTCGGTGCCGCCTTCCTCAGCCAGGGGGCTCCCCGTACCGTGATCGGCAGCGATGGCACCAGGATCGAACTGATCACCCTCGAAGGGGTGGAGCAGCAAGGGCCGACCCTGGCCGAAACGGCGGCGCTGCTGCAGGGCCTGGGACTGCGGGACGCCCTCAATCTCGATGGCGGCAGCTCCACCGGCCTGGTGATGGGTGGCGCCCATACCGTCAAGGGCCGCGGCGTGGCCGGCGCTGTTCACAACGGCCTCGGGCTGGTGCCAGGCAACGGCCAGGCCGACGGAGGTGGAAACGCCAGCGGCGGCAACAGCCTGGCCGGCAACTGACAGACTGGGGGTCTTGCCGGAGCATCCACCGTGCCCAGGGGCCACAGCCTGCGCATTACCGCCGCCGCCGCCGCCGAACTGTGCCGCCAGGCCGCGGTGGCCGGCACCCCCGGCCTGATGCACATCGACCTGCTGGACGGCAGCTGTGAACGCTGGGCGATCCGCCTGCGCCCGGGCCATCTAGCCGGCAGCCCCGTGGCCCGCGCCGATGGCATCACCCTCTATGCACCGCCGCCCCAGCTGGCGCTGCTCACCGGTCTGCAACTGGATTACAAGGGCGATCTCAGCGGCGGCGGCTTCCTGGTGCGACCGAGCGACGACGTGCGCAGCTGCGCCTGCGGGGCCGCCTTCAGCCGGGAGTCAAGACGGGGGACGACGGGGCAGTAAGGTGACGGATTGTCGAAATCGGTCGGTTAGCCGACCTGTTCGCACCGACCAGCCCTGACGGCCCTCGATGCCCACCATCCAGCAGCTGATCCGCACCGAGCGGCAGCGTCTCACCCGCAAGACGAAATCGCCGGCCCTGCGCTCCTGCCCCGAGCGCCGTGGTGTCTGCACACGCGTCTACACCTCCACTCCCAAGAAGCCCAACTCGGCCCTGCGCAAGGTTGCCCGGGTTCGGCTCACCTCAGGATTTGAGGTCACCGCCTACATCCCAGGCATCGGCCACAACCTCCAGGAGCACTCCGTGGTGCTGATCCGGGGCGGCCGGGTCAAGGATCTGCCGGGGGTGAGATACCACATCATCCGTGGCACCCTCGACACCGCCGGTGTCAAGGACCGGCGCCAGTCCCGTTCCAAGTACGGCGCCAAGACACCCAAGTCCTGATGATCTGGATCCCGGCCCCGGGATCCGCCGCTGTTTAGTCCAGACTCCCCTGCCTTTTCCCTTCCCGTTCCATGTCCCGCCGCAACGCCGCCGAGAAGCGCCCGGTCCTGCCGGATCCCCAGTTCAACAGCCGCTTGGCCTCGATGATCGTCGCCCGGCTGATGAAGCATGGCAAAAAGTCCACGGCCCAGCGGATCCTCTCGGACGCTTTCAGCCTGATCAACGACCGCACCGGCGGCGATCCACTCGAACTGTTCGAGACCGCCGTCCGCAATGCCACCCCACTGGTGGAAGTGCGCGCGCGTCGGGTCGGCGGTGCCACCTATCAGGTGCCGATGGAAGTCCGCCAGGACCGTGGCACGGCCATGGCCCTGCGCTGGCTGGTCAACTTCTCACGTGCCCGCAATGGCCGCTCCATGGCCCAGAAACTGGCCGGTGAACTGATGGATGCGGCCAACGAAGCCGGCAGTGCCGTTCGCAAACGGGAAGAGACCCACAAAATGGCCGAGGCCAACAAGGCCTTCGCCCACTACCGCTATTGAGCCAGGAGAGCATCGGCAACACGAACGTCGCCGATCTCTCCTCAGACCGCAGCCCAGCCTGGTCTGTAAAGTAATACACGTTTTTGTTGACCCCACCCGGAGAACTCGTCAGTGGCCCGCGCCTACCCCCTCGACCGCGTCAGAAACATCGGGATCGCCGCCCACATTGACGCGGGCAAAACCACCACCACCGAACGGATTCTCTTCTATTCGGGCGTGGTTCACAAGATGGGTGAGGTGCACGACGGCGCCGCCGTCACCGACTGGATGGAGCAGGAACGAGAACGGGGCATCACGATCACGGCGGCCGCCATTTCCACCAGCTGGAAAGACAACCGCATCAACATCATCGACACCCCTGGCCACGTTGACTTCACCATTGAGGTGGAGCGCTCGATGCGTGTCCTCGATGGTGTGGTGGCGGTGTTCTGCGCCGTGGGCGGGGTCCAGCCGCAATCGGAAACGGTCTGGCGCCAGGCCGACCGTTACAACGTGCCCCGCATCGTGTTCGTCAACAAGATGGACCGAACAGGCGCCAACTTCCTGAAGGTCTACGACCAGATCAAGGATCGCCTCAAGGCCAACGCCGCTCCGATCCAGCTGCCGATCGGCGCTGAGGGTGATCTCAAAGGAATCATCGACCTGGTTCGCAACAAGGCGATCATCTACACCAATGATCTCGGCACCGACATCATTGAGGAAGAGGTGCCCGACAACATGAGGGATGAGGTCGACTTGTGGCGCGACAAGCTCATGGAAACGGTCGCTGAAAACGACGAAGAGCTGCTCGATGCCTACCTGGATAACGGCGAACTCACCCAGGCTCAGCTTGTTAAAGGCATCCGCGAGGGTGTAGTCAGGCACCGTCTGGTGCCGATCCTCTGCGGATCAGCCTTTAAAAATAAAGGTGTCCAGTTGGTTCTGGATGCCGTGGTCGACTATCTGCCCGCCCCGGTTGACGTGCCGCCGATCACCGGCTTGCTGCCCGACGGCACTGAAGCCACCCGCGCCTGCGACGACAACGCGCCGTTCAGCGCCCTGGCGTTCAAGGTGATGGCCGATCCCTACGGCAAACTCACCTTCATTCGGATGTATAGCGGCGTACTGCAGAAGGGCAGTTACGTGATGAACTCCACCAAGGACAAAAAAGAGCGCATCTCCCGCCTGATCCTGCTCAAGGCCGACGACCGTGAGGAAGTGGACGAGCTGCGGGCCGGCGATCTCGGTGCCGTGCTCGGCCTGAAGGACACCACCACCGGCGACACCCTCTGCAACGACAGCGATCCGATCATCCTCGAGTCGCTGTTCATCCCCGAACCAGTGATCTCGGTGGCCGTGGAGCCAAAGACCAAGGGCGACATGGAGAAACTCTCCAAAGCCCTGCAATCGCTCTCCGAAGAAGATCCAACCTTCCGGGTCTCCACCGATCCCGAAACCAGCCAGACCGTGATCGCCGGCATGGGCGAATTGCACCTGGAAATCCTGGTGGATCGGATGTTGCGAGAATTCAAGGTGGAGGCCAATATCGGTGCTCCGCAGGTGTCTTACCGGGAAACGATCCGCGGCAGTGCCAAGGGCGAGGGTAAGTTCGCCCGCCAGACTGGTGGCAAGGGTCAATACGGCCATGTGGTGATCGAAATGCAGCCCGGCGAACCAGGCTCAGGGTTCGAATTCGTGAACAAAATTGTTGGCGGCATCGTTCCCAAGGAGTACATCGGACCGGCGGAAGCTGGCATGAAGGAAACCTGCCAGTCCGGTGTGATTGCTGGTTTCCCGATGATCGATGTCAGGGTCACCATGGTCGACGGTTCGTATCACGACGTCGACTCCTCGGAAATGGCCTTTAAGATCGCCGGCTCCCTGGCCTTCAAGGACGGCGTCAAGAAGTGCAACCCTGTGCTTCTCGAGCCGATGATGAAGGTGGAGGTGGAGGTACCCGAGGATTATCTCGGTTCCGTCATTGGAGATCTCTCCTCCCGCCGCGGCCAGGTAGAAGGCCAGTCCGTCGACAACGGACAGTCCAAGGTCCAGTCCAAGGTGCCTCTGGCCGAGATGTTCGGCTACGCCACCCAGCTCCGATCCATGACCCAGGGTCGGGGTATTTTTTCAATGGAGTTCAGCCACTACGAGGAGGTTCCTCGCAACGTCGCTGAAGCCATCATCTCCAAGAATCAGGGCAATTCCTGATCCTCCCACCCACCCAACCCACTACCCCGATTCTTTCCTTCCATGGCACGCGAGAAGTTCGAGAGGAACAAGCCCCACGTCAACATCGGCACCATCGGCCACGTTGACCATGGCAAAACCACCCTCACTGCCGCCATCACTAACGTGCTGGCGTCCATGGGCATGGCCAAGGCCCAGGCCTACGACGAAATCGACGGCGCTCCTGAAGAAAAGGAACGGGGCATCACGATCAACACCGCCCACGTCGAGTACGAAACCGAAAAGCGTCACTACGCCCACGTTGACTGCCCCGGCCACGCCGACTACGTCAAGAACATGATCACCGGGGCCGCCCAGATGGACGGTGCCATCCTGGTGGTGGCCGCCACCGACGGCCCGATGGCCCAGACCAAGGAGCACATCCTGCTGGCCAAGCAGGTGGGCGTGCCCGCCCTGGTGGTGTTCCTCAACAAGAAGGACATGGTCGACGACGAGGAGATCCTCGAGCTGGTCGAACTGGAAATGCGCGAGCTGCTCGACAAATACGAGTTCCCCGGCGATGACATCCCCGTGGTGGCAGGCTCCGCCCTCAAGGCTTTGGAGTACATCCAGGCTGGCAAGAAGGCTGTTCGTGGCGAAAACGAGTGGGTCGACAAGATCCTCGACCTGATGGACGCCGTTGATGCGTCGATTCCCGAGCCCCTGCGCGAAATCGACAAGCCCTTCCTGATGGCTGTCGAAGACGTGTTCTCGATCACCGGTCGCGGCACCGTGGCCACCGGCCGGATCGAGCGCGGCAAGGTGAAAGTGGGTGAAACCGTGCAGATCGTGGGCATCAAGGACACCCGCGAAACCACGGTGACCGGCGTCGAAATGTTCCGCAAGCAGCTTGAAGAAGGCATGGCCGGCGACAACGCCGGTCTGCTGCTGCGCGGCATCCAGAAAGAGGATATCGAGCGCGGCATGGTGCTGGTGAAGCCCAACTCCATCAAGCCCCATACCAAGTTCGAAGGCGAGATCTACGTTCTGAAGAAGGAAGAAGGTGGCCGCCACACCCCCTTCTTCGCTGGCTATCGCCCGCAGTTCTACATCCGCACCACGGATGTGACCGGTCAGATCACGGCCTTCACCTCCTCTGACGGCGATGACGTGGAAATGGTGATGCCCGGTGACAACATCAAGATGAGCGCCCAGCTGATCTGCCCGGTCGCCATCGAGCAGGGCATGCGCTTCGCCATCCGCGAAGGCGGTCGCACCATCGGTGCCGGCGTGGTGTCCAAGATCGTCGAGTGATCCGGTTCCGGTCAGCTCCCTGATCTAAGTTCAAGGGGTGGGATCCAATCGGACTTCCACCCCGTTTCCCAAGGTCCCTTCCGGCCTTGAGCACCTCGACAACCGGGCACCCCGGCTCGAATCTCCACCCTTGAGCAGCCCGGCCCCGTGCCAACGGCTTCCTCACCCTGCGCGGTCACCACTGCGCCCCTTTCGCTTTTCGCCATGTCCACCGCCATCGCTCAGCAGAAGATCCGCATCCGCCTGAAGGCGTTTGATCGCCGCATGCTGGATCTGTCCTGCGAAAAGATCATTGAAACCGCCGATCACACGGCCGCCACGGCGATCGGTCCGATTCCCTTGCCCACCAAACGCAAGATCTATTGCGTGCTGCGTTCGCCCCACGTGGACAAAGATTCCCGTGAGCACTTCGAAACCCGCACCCATCGCCGGATCATCGACATCTACAGCCCCAGCGCCAAAACCATCGACGCCCTGATGAAGCTGGACCTGCCCAGTGGTGTCGACATCGAAGTCAAGCTCTGAGCCTCGGACCGGCTGCCGCCCCGACAGTTGCGCCAGCTTGCTCAATGATGACCATCAGGCGTGCTCCCAACGGAGGCCCCGCCTACCCCTTGCACCCCTGTCCCGCATCTGCCGGGGCAGGGGTGTTCTTTCTAGGATTCGCCCCAACCTCGACGCCGACTCGTTGCGTTCCCTGATCCACTCTTCCCATCCCTGCAGCCATCCAGGTCTGCTCACCCGTGCCGCCAGCGGCACCCTGGTGGCGTGAGCGAGCTTGCTGTGCGGGAACTGCCCCTGTTTCCCCTGCCCGATGTGGTGCTGTTCCCCCAGGAGGTGTTGCCCCTGCACATCTTTGAGCCGCGCTATCGCATGATGCTGCGCACCGTGATGGCCGAAGATCGCCGCTTCGGTGTGGTGCGCTGGGATCCCCAGGATCAGCAGATGGCTGAAGTGGGCTGTTGCGCCGAAATCCTGCACTGCCAGGACCAGGAGGACAACCGCAGCAACATCGTGACGATGGGCCAGCAGCGCTTCCGGGTGCTCGACATTGTGCGTGATGCCCCCTTCCGGGTTGGCCTGGTGAGCTGGATCGAAGACGAAGTGAGCGATAGCCACGACGAACTCGAAACCCTCACCACCGACGTTTCGCGGGCCCTGCGGGATGTGGTGGAGCTGACCGGCAAACTGATCGGCAAACCTGCCTCCTTGCCGGCCGATCTGCCTGATCTGCCGCGAGAGCTGTCCTTCTGGATCGGCGCCCATCTAGGTGGGCCGGTGGCCGACCACCAGCAAGCCCTGCTGGAGATCACCGACACCGGCGAACGGCTGCGCCAGGAGTACGAGCTGCTTGACCAGACCCGCCGCCAATTGGCGGCCCGCACCGTGCTCAAGGACACCTTCAGCACCCTGGATGAAGGCAACCTGGAGGGCAGGGAGTGAGCCTGGGTGTCATCCCGCAGACCTGGCTGCTGGCCCTGCTGCTCCTCGGGCTGACCTTGGTGGCCTTGGCCCTCTGGCTGCGGCGCAACCGCCGCTTCGTCGGCACCAGCACCGTGGCCGAAGCCTACGACCGCTGGACTGAAGACAGGTTGCTGGAGCGCCTCTGGGGTGACCACGTGCACCTGGGACACTACGGCGAGCCTGCCGGCCGCCGCGACTTTCGTGCCGCCAAGGTGGCCTTTGTCCATGAACTGATCCGCTGGAGTGGGCTTGATCAATTGCCACCCGGCTCCAGGGTGCTGGATGTGGGCTGCGGCATCGGTGGCAGCGCCCGCATTCTCGCTCGCGACTATGGTTTTGAGGTGCTGGCCATCAGCATCAGCCCTGGCCAGATCCAACGCGCCCAGGACCTCACCCCCCCGGACCTCGGCCATTGCCGCTTCGCCGTGATGGATGCCCTGGACCTGGACCTGCCGGATG
>CALPNT020000076.1 GCA_943325005.2 Bifidobacterium breve
AAAGGGCCATGTGGACGTGGTGGTGGGCACCCACCAGCTGCTGGGCAAGGGCACCAGCTTCAAGGAGCTGGGGTTGCTGGTGGTGGACGAAGAACAGCGGTTTGGTGTTAATCAGAAGGAAAAGATCAAGGCGCTCAGGAAAGACGTGGATGTGCTCACCCTCTCGGCCACACCGATTCCCCGCACCCTCTATATGAGCCTCTCAGGCGTGCGCGAGATGAGCCTGATCACTACCCCGCCGCCGCTGCGCCGGCCGATCAAGACCCACCTGGCCGCCCTCGATGAGGAGGCCGTGCGCAGCGCCATCCGCCAGGAGCTTGATCGCGGCGGTCAGATCTTCTATGTGGTGCCGCGGGTGGAAGGCATCGACGATGTGGCCGAACAGCTGCGCCAGATGCTGCCGGGCCTGAAGTTGCTGGTGGCCCACGGCCAGATGGCCGAAGGCGAACTGGAGAGCGCCATGGTGGCCTTCAATGCCGGCGAGGCCGATGTGATGCTCTGTACCACGATCATCGAATCGGGGCTCGATATTCCACGGGTGAATACGATTCTGGTGGAAGATGCCCACAAGTTCGGCCTGGCCCAGCTCTATCAATTGCGGGGCCGGGTGGGCCGCAGCGGCATCCAGGCTCACGCCTGGCTGTTCTATCCCGGTGAGGCGTCATTGAGCGAAGCGGCGCGTCAGCGCCTGCGGGCGATTCAGGAGTTCGCCCAGTTGGGAAGTGGCTATCAGCTGGCCATGCGCGACATGGAGATCCGTGGCGTCGGCAACCTGCTGGGGGTGGAGCAGAGCGGCCAGATGGAAACGATCGGCTTCGATCTTTATATGGAGATGCTGCAGGAGTGCCTGGCCGAGATTCAGGGCCAGGACATCCCGGCGGTGGACGACACCCAGATCGATCTGCCGATCACGGCCTTCATCCCCGGCGACTGGATCACCGAAAACGACGAGAAGATCGCCGCCTATCGCGCCGCCGCCGACTGCAACAGCAACGAAAGCCTGGTGGAACTGGCGGCCGGCTGGGTGGATCGCTATGGCGCGATCCCGGCCCCGGTGCAATCGCTGTTACAGCTCATGCAGCTCAAGTTGCTGGCCAAGCGCTGTGGTTTCTCGCGCATCAAGCCGGACAAGCCCAACATCGCCCTGGAAACACCGATGGAGGAGCCCGCCTTCCGCTTGCTGCGCCAGGGATTGCCTCAGCATCTGCACGGGCGCTTTGTCTATCAGGCCGGAACCGGCAGCACCGCCAAGGTGCTAGCCCGCGGCCTGGGGGCGCTGCCCGTCGACAAACAGCTCGAGCAGCTCATGGAGTGGCTCGCCGCGATGGCGGAACGGCTGCCAGGGGCTGATGGGCTGAGCAGCGAGCAGCGGTCCAAGGCCGAAGCCGTCATGAACGAGGCTGTGCTCAGGGTTTGAAGCCTGGCAAGCGACACTCCACTTGCTCCGATCCGACCTCGACCTCGGCACCCAGCAGTCACGGGGCGACAAGCAGACCATGCCGATCTCCGAGCCAAACCTGCCTAACGGCTGTGAACTGAGGTGATCTGGCTTTTCCGAACCAGAACGTCCCGCTGCCCCCAAAAGTTCGTTACAATCCGTTCAGAACCGTTACCGAGCGACATGGGCGAGCTGATCGAAGTGAGTGGTGGCGCGCAGCTGGGATTCGGCTTTGTGCCGGCCGTGGCAAGTCTGGTAGGCCTGGGTTTGTATGCCTGGTTCACCGCTGAACCTGAAAACAACGATGACGACGACTCCTCGCCCGGTGGTGGCTTGATGCAGCCCGTCGCTTGACCGGGTGGTTGATCTGTTCCACCCCATAGGCTGATTTCGGGCCTGCTCTGTCTACAACAGTGATGGATGACTTCCCCGCTCCAAGCCCAATCAGCTCCCAGCCGAGGTTGAGGAATGGCTAGTCACCGCTCCGCTCGATTTTGCTTGGACCCATAGCAGGCGCCGTCTCAAGTGCTGTCAACCGCTCCTGGTGCGGAAAACTTCATGTCTGGATTTTTGGCTCCAGCTCACTGACGGGTTCCGTTTCAGAGGTCGATTCATCAAGTGAGGCGGTTGAGACTGACCAGGCCTGGTTATTGCTTCCTGGCTCTCTGTTGACTAGGCCAATGGCTCCTCTGAGACTCCCTCTCAACGCCTTGAGCTTCGCGGCTGGAGCGAATGTCAATCTTTCAGTGCCTCCGGAGCCCGTTGGCCGCTCTCAGTCAGTCTGGTTTCACAGCAGTTGCCACGGTTTGTACGCAGTCTGTGGTCACCGATCTTGAGGCTCTGGAAGTCTGAGATCAAGAGGGTGGAGCCCATGCAGTCGGGTCCTGGCCAACGAACAACTATTTAAGGAGCAACTTATCCCAGCGCCAGAACTCGCCCAAAAGCAACGTGAGGCCTCCGAGCTGGTGCCCCTGCCCCGAATCTTCATTGTCTTTCCTCAGCATCTGCAGGGCTTGGGGCGATTCAGGGATCACGAGCTTCTGCCTGTTCGGCTCGCCAGGCGGTGGGCACCACGACCAGAAACAGCCACCACCAGAGCAGCACGCCTGCAGTCAGCGGTGCCGTTATCCACCAGCGCTGCAACAGCCACCAGCTGGCTGCTGGGACGGCCACGCCGGTGAGCAGGATGGACCAGGGCTGACACCACCAGGGTTTTGAGCTCCAGATGGAGCTGGCTAGTGGTGACGGGGAAACTTCAGAGGCCATGTCAGGGGGTGCTGCCCAGAGCGGCTGGCACGTTGGCACTGCCGGGCTGATAGGGCTGCTGCAGAGCAGCGGCCGTGCGCAGCTGTTTGACCAGCGTGGATTCGGCTGCGCGGTACTGGCCATCCTTACGAGTACCCAGATCTTCGATCGTGAGTTTCTGGGCCTCCTGATCGGTCATCTTCACCGACACATTCGGAACAATGCCGCGGTGGTGGATGTCGTGGTTCAGGGGGGTGAGGTACTTGGCGATGGTCACGGTCATGCCGGAGCCATCCGAGAGCCCGCGTACGGACTGAACCAGTCCCTTGCCGAAGGTCTTCTGACCGACCAGCACGGCACGATTGTTTTCCTGCAGTGCGCCGGAGAGGATCTCACTGGCGCTGGCGGAACCCTCATTGACAAGCACCACCAAGGGTTTGCTGGTGATCGCCCGACCGTTGGCGCGCTTGATGTCCTGGATGCCGTCGCGGGTTTTGGTGGAAACGATCACACCTTCATTCAGCCACTGACGGGCAATGTCCACGCTGGCGATCAGCAGCCCGCCGGGGTTGCTGCGTAGATCGAGCACATAGCCCTGGACGCCCTGATCTTCCAGATCCTTGAGGGCGGTGCGCATATCTTTGCTGGCATTGGCATTGAACTGCTTCAACCGCACGTAACCCACCTTCACTCCATCGGGTGTGGTGTTCACCTGATGGCTCACCGCATGGAGTTCAATCAGCTCGCGGACGAGGGCCACGTTCACGTTCTGCCCCTTGCGCCGTAGCACCAGGTCCACGCTGGTGCCGGCTTTGCCACGGATGAGTTTGACCGCATCTTCGGTACTCATGCCCTTGGTGGCTTTGCCATCGATCGAAACGATGACATCCTTGGGCTGGACGCCGGCACGGGAAGCGGGCGAACCTTCAATCGGCGAGATCACCACCAGTTCCTTGCTGTCCTTATCGAGGCTCAGCTGGATACCCACGCCGGAGAGTTCTCCAGACGTGTCAATCTGCATCTCCTTGAATTCACGCGGATCAAGGAAACGGGTGTAGGGATCATTGAGTGTGCCAAGCATGCCTCGGATGGCCTCATAGGCCTCCTTGGGATTGCCGTAACTCTTGGCCAGTAGATCACGACGCAATTTGCGCCATTGATCAGCATTGTATTTGCCAGTGGTATCAAGATAGTCGCGGAAGACGATCTGCCAGGCCTGATCCATCACCTCCTTGGGGCTGTCGGTGATCGAGGCACCGCCATTGGGGGCCATCACCATGTCTCTGGCCAGCACGGCCGTCGCGGCACAGGCACCCAGACCAACCAGTACCAACAGGCCGGTGCGACCGCTGCCCATTCAGAGATTCCTCAACAGGTAAAAAATGATCAAACCAAACTAGCGCCATCCCTCCGGTCATCCCCCCGTGCAGGGCCTCCCTGCTACGCCGGTTTCCCGATCGACCCCAGCGGCGGACTGGCCCGAGGAACACGGGCTCAGCCCCGCCGGTTGGTCGTCCCCTCAAATGCGGCGAAACCGCCTCAGGGATCCAGCCAGCGGCCATCGTCCTTGATCAGCTTGATCAGGGCGGCAACACCTTCGGCTTCGGGCACCCGGCCGATCTCCTCGCGGCCGCGATAGAGGGAGATGGTGCCGGGGGTTTTCCCCACATAGCCGTAGTCGGCGTCGGCCATTTCGCCGGGGCCATTAACGATGCAGCCCATCACGGCGATGTCCAGACCGGTGAGGTGGGCCGTGGCGGCTCGCACCTTATGCAGCACTTCTTCAAGGTTGAACAGGGTGCGGCCGCAGCTGGGGCAGGCCACGTACTCCACCATCGTCTTGCGCAGGCCCAGGGCCTGCAGAATCGAGTAGCAGACCGGGATCTCCTTCTCCGGCGCCTCGGTGAGCGAGACACGGATCGTGTCGCCGAGACCCTCCGAGAGCAGGGTGGCGATGCCGGCGGTGCTCTTGATGCGGCCGTAGTCGCCGTCGCCGGCTTCGGTGACGCCCAGATGCAGCGGATAAGGGAAGCCTTCAGCATCCATGCGGTCCGCCATCATCCGGTATGCAGCCAGCATCACCGGCGCGCGCGAGGCCTTCATCGAAACGACGATGTTATGGAAATCAAGCCGATCGCAGATCCGGATGAACTCGAGGGCTGACTGCACCATGCCCAGGGGCGTATCGCCGTAGGTGAACAGCATCCGCTCGGCCAGCGAGCCGTGGTTGACACCGATGCGCAGGGCTTTGTCCTGCTCCTTCAACAGGCTGACCAAGGGCTCGAAGGTGGCGGCGATGCGCTCACCGATGGCGGCGAACTCTTCCGGCGAGAATTCGCTGCGACCCGGATCAGGTTTGTCGAACACGAACAGGCCTGGATTGATGCGCACCTTGTCAACATGTTCAGCCACTTCGAGGGCTATTTTCATGCCGTTGTGGTGCACATCGGCCACCAGCGGCACTGGTTGATAGCTGTCCTCGAGGCGCTGGCGAATCTCCTTGACGGCTTTGGCATGGGCTAGCGAGGGCACGGTGAGCCGCACGATCTCGCAGCCGGCCTCATGCAGGCGACGGATGCCGGCGGTGGCTCCTGCGATGTCGAGGGTGTCCTCATTGATCATTGACTGCACCACTACCGGGTGGTCACTGCCGATCCAGATGTCGCCGACGCGAACACTGCGGGTTCTGCGGCGGCGGATGGTGGTGGCGTAACGCGGGTCTTCGGCCCAGCCCGGCAGAGCGGCACTGGACTCAAGGGCTTTGGCTTCGGCGGCAGTGGATTCAGGGGCAGCAGCTTCAGCGGCAGTGGCCGAAGCAGCGTCGGGGCGGGACGGGGCAGCGGTCATCGCGGGCGGCAGCGCGTGACCAAAGCCTGTCACAGCGGCCGGGAAACTGGCGAGCCACCGCGAGTCGGAGCCATGGATCGGTTGGCGCTGAATCGCTGCGGAAGTCACTGATGCCGTGATGGATGGTCAGCAGCGGCTGGGATCAGCCCTTGGCGTAGGGCACCAGCACCTCAGCCAGCATCGGGAAGTGGCGCCGGTTCAGGGTCACCAGGGTGGCACCGGCCGCTTCGGCGCCGGCTGCGATCAGGGCATCCGCCAGGCCGGTGCCGTGGCTGGGGCCGTATTGACGGCGCCAGAGACCGGCGCGCTGGGCCGGCTGGCGAACAAGCGCCAGCACCTCGAAGGCGGCCAGGAAGGCCTCCAGCCGCTGCCGTTCCTCGCCATCGCGCACGCCGGCATAGAGCTCTGCAATCGTGATCACGGAGATCGCCAGGGGCTGCTCGGTGCCCTCCAGGAAGGCCACGGCCTGGGGTTGATCGCGCAAGTAGTCGATCAGCACATCGGTGTCGACCACGAACAGCTCCGCTGCTGATCGGCCGGTCATGGCGCCAGAGCCGCCGGCGAGCGATCCAGTTCAGCGCGCAGGGCGGACCAGTCGGGAAGATCGGTGCGCTCTGCCCAGAGGCCACGGCCTTGACGCAGCCTGGCCAGGCGGCCCTGGGGCTGCTGCTGCTGGAGGAAAGCGTCGATCGCCTCGCGGATCAGGGCGCTCTGGCTGCGGCCGCTGCGCAGGGCCAGGGCCTGCAACCCCTGCCGCTCCGCCTGTGAGAGATAGATCTGGGTGCGCTGCATGGCGCCGGCAGACGCTGCTGCAGAAACGAAAGACGACATGGCTATGGATTGACCTGTTCAGACGGGCGTTGAGTGAGCTGTCCAGTGAGCTGTCGAAGCGGGTCAGCCGGGGGTGGATTGAGCCACAGACCACCTGATGTATGCAACATACAGCGCTTACCCCAATCCTCACCCCACCCAGCTCACCCCTTCGCCGTAGTCCAGCAGGGTGGGTGCGATCGGCCGTGAGCAGGCTCATTCGCTTTTGAACCGCGATGCAACGGTCCGGCCGGTGCTTGGGGATGCCGTAGCAGGTAGTTCGAGTGCCCCGCCTGCTACGTCTGGGCTTGAGGGGCCTTCAGCTGCATCGGTGGCCCCTACCTTGAGAACAAGGGAAGCAACGAACTCAGCCCCCTCGAACGCTTGCGCCGGCGCTGGCAGGCCATGCCGATTCGCCCTCCCCCCTACTGGCGCGCTGTGCAGGCGCAGGCTCGTTGTGTGCACCAGCGGTCATCAGTCAGGCCCGCCACTGGGGCCTGTTGGCGCCAGGCGGGCAGCGACCATGAGCTGGCGGAGCTGGTCCTTAGCAACGGCTTCCATGGTCAAGCCTGTTTTCGTACCACCCTGACGGCCGAGAAAGCGCTGAAGGGCGCCATCATGGAACCCGGCGGCGAATCGCCTTAAGCCCAGGTGCTGGGCCAGCTGGTCAAGATGCTCGCGGCCGAGGGACGCGATGGGACGGTGCTGGCTTCCCTGCCGCTGCCGGCCTTGAAATGGATGACTGTGACCAGCCGCTATCCGCTGGACGACAGCCTGCCGAGCGAGCTGTTCGAGGCCCGCGACTCGGATCGGGCCTGACCACGGCGGCGGCGCAGCAAGCGGTCATTGCTCGCGGAGCTCCAGCTGGGCTGGGAGCACTTGCGCTATCGCCAGTGGAGCCTGCGCCGGGTTTCCGGTCCGGGCGGTGCCGATCCGGACGACCTCCGGCGTCTCGGTGAGCAGGCGGAAGCGGAGGATGAACTGTCGCAGCTGGGCACCAGGGGTGGTTTGGCGGATGGCGAGAACGGTTGACAGGGGTTGGGGACCGGCAACGTGAGGCAACTCAAGAGAAACACGTGACAAAGTGCTCCGGAGTCTTCAGGTCACTCCTTCTCGGATCATGCGTTCAAGTGTTGCTCGATTAGTCAAGTGGCTGAATATAGAATTGGACAATCGGTTGATGCCTGGCTCCACCAGGGACCCGTTCGGAATGAGCCCCTGATTTTCACGCTGTCATCCGGCTGGATCTGGCGACCCTCAGCGGATGAACAACATCTCCTGATAGGTGGGCAGCGGCCAGAGGTTGTCATCCACCAAGGCCTCCAGTCCATCCACCGCCGCTCGCAACTGATCCATCAGCGGCACGATGCAGTCGGCGCTGTGACGCAGATGGGCATCGGTGCCATGGGGGGTGGAATCGAGGGCGGCCTGGAGCTGGCCGCAGGCATCGTTGAGCTGTTGCACATAACCAGTGATCTGGTGGGAGGTTTCTGGTGACAACGACAGCCCCATCGAACTCTGCAGCTGCAGCGAACCAGCTAGCTCCCCCAGATAGCGCAAGGCCACCGGATAAATCTGAGTGCGGGCAATCTGCAACGCCAGCTTGGCCTCCACCTCAATCGCCAGGATGTACTGCTCAGCGCAGACCTCAAAGCGGCTTTCCAGTTCCACCGGTGTGAGTACTCCGGTGCGTGAAAACAGGTCGCGGATGTTGTCGCGCTTCAGCACCGGCAGAGCATCAGCACTGGTGCGCAGATTTTCCAGGCCCCGTTCCTGCACAGCAAGCTGATGCCACTCTTCGGAGTAACCGTTTCCACCGAAGATAACGGCGCCGTGTTGGTTCATCACGTCCTGCAACACCTCAAGGGCACCGCTCTCCACGGCGCCGCCGGCCGATACCTTCGCTTCCAGTTGGCCTGTGACCCAGTCCAGGGAGTCGGCCAGCACGGTGTTGAGTGCCACCAGCGGACCAGCCACCGTTTGGCCTGAACCTACGGCGCGAAACTCAAAGCGGTTGCCGGTGAAGGCGAACGGCGAGGTGCGATTGCGATCGCCGGCATCCCTGGGGAATTCGGGCAGGGTGTCCACGCTGAATTCCATGATGCCGCCGATGGTGGAATCGGTGAGGCGACCCTCGCGGATCTGGTTGAAGACGTCTTCCAGCTGGCTACCCAAGTAAACCGAAATGATGGCCGGCGGTGCCTCATTGGCCCCGAGGCGATGATCGTTGCTGGCGGTGGCGATGGCCGCCCGCAACAGTGGCCCGTAGAGATGAATGCCACGGATCACGGCACCACAGAACAACAGGAACTGAAGGTTTTCGTGGGGTGTGTGGCCGGGATCCAGCAGGTTGCCCTGGGTGGCATTGCCGATCGACCAATTGACGTGTTTGCCGGAGCCGTTGATGCCGGCGAAGGGCTTTTCGTGCAGCAGACAGGTGAGGCCATGCTTCTTCGCGGTGCTGCGAAGAATGGTCATGGTGAGCTGCTGGTGATCGGTGGCCACGTTGGCCGCCTCAAAGAAAGGCGCGATTTCGAATTGGCCTGGTGCCACTTCGTTGTGGCGGGTCTTGGCCGGGATGCCGAGCTTGTAGAGCTGGCGTTCCACGTCCTGCATGAACACCTGCACCCGTTCGGGGATGGCACCGAAGTAGTGATCATCGAATTGCTGACCCTTGGCGGAGGGACGGCCGAACAGGGTGCGGCCCGCCAGCAGCAAATCGGAGCGCAGCGGCACGTAGGCACTGTCGATCAGGAAGTACTCCTGCTCGGCGCCGCAGCTGGAGTTCACAGGAGCCACCTCCACTTCGCCCAGGATGCGCAGCAGTCTTTGGGCCTGCTTATTGACGGCGGCGATGGAGCGCAGCAGGGGAGTCTTGTGATCGAGAGCCTCCCCAGTCCAGGACACGAACACCGTGGGAATGCAAAGGGTGACACCGTTAGGTGTCTCCATTAGGTAGGCGGGACTGGTGACATCCCAGGCCGTGTAGCCACGGGCTTCAAAGGTGGAGCGAATGCCGCCGTTGGGGAAGGACGATCCATCCGGTTCACCCTGCACCAGCAGCTTGCCGGTGAACTCGGCGATGGCACTGCCGTCACCCTGGGGAGCGATGAAACCGTCGTGCTTCTCGGCCGTGAGATTGGTGAGGGGATAAAAAACGTGGGAGTAATAAAGTGCGCCGCGGTTGCTGGCCCATTCCTTCATGGCCTGGGCCACCACGTTGGCCACCGAAACATCGAGCTTGCTGCCCTCCTGGATGGTGCGCTGAACCGACTTGTAGATGTCCTTGGGCAAGGCCGCCTTCATGCGGTCGAGGGTGAAGACATCGCTGGCCCAGAGTTCATCGAGCTTCTGGATCGGCGCGGTGGCCACGGGCTGGCGCTGCTGGATCGTCTGCAGAACGGCGAGGCGTTGGGGGCTGGGCACGGTGTGAGCTCGGCGTATCAACCTATCCAAAGGGCCCGATGGACCCTCTTGATGGCGCCATTGCTACAAAACGATCGGGGCCAGGCCAGGATCCCAGGCCGCTCAACGCAGATAGTGACGCACCCTGGGCCGGCACCAGTACACCAGAACCGTCACATTCACCGCCCAGAACAGCGTTGCCAGCACCGCCACCAGGGGACGGTCGGCGGGGATCAGCACGAGCCGCACAATGCCGTAGGCCAGGCTGATCGCCAGGCTGATCGAGAGAGCGACGATCGCCACCACCTGGCCCCAGTGCCGCCATTGCAGCAAGGCGACGCTGGCGACGATGCCCAGTGCTGCGCAAGGCAGCACAGCGCCAGCGCCGAGGGCGATGTGGGTGATGCGCCAGGTGGGATCCAGCAGGATCACAGCCAGAACCAGGGGGATCGTCAGCCCGTTGGCGACCAGGCCCAGCCAGGCCAGGGGCCGGTAGGCCCTGGGTGGGATCAATTGGGCGGGGGTGGAGAGCGAGCCGAGGCTGCGCACGCTGATCGGGGACATGAGATTCAGCCTCGCTCAGGCAGGGTGTGCTGGGCACCGCACTCGGGCTGTTGCCGAAGCGGCAGCAGCCCTTCCAGGCCATCGACGACGGCCTGGAGGTCCGTCAAGCGCTGGTGGCGCCGATGATTTCCTTTGGGAAGTGGCATGGCACTGAGCTGGGCTGGAGTCCGCTCATTGATCTGGGATTCCAGTGTGTCCGACCGAACATCCACGGCTGCGATCGGATCGCGGCCCGGGATCGGGTGGCGGGGCTTGGGCATCACCAGGAAGCAGGCCATGAATTCGGCGTTGACACCGCCATCCTGCTCGGCCATGGATCCCGAGCCGTGCAGCGGCCATCCTTGTGGGTTGGGTGATTCGGCCGCCTTGGCCTCGCCCAGGGCGAATGGACGCCAGGTCTTGATTGGAGCGCCGAGCTGAACCGACACCCTGCTGTCCCAGGCTGATTCCGCTCTTGCTGGGGCGATGTTCCACCTCCGCAACCATGGGGGCCATCGTGCCGGGTTCGGAGCGGTTCAGGCTCACCAGTCGCGGCAGGCGCTGGCGGAGTGTGGTTCGCGGACCCCTAACCCGTTTCGCTATGGACAGGCTTCAGAGTTGAATCGGCTGCAGCTGGCGCAGGCGATCAATCAGATCCTCGATGCTTTGATCGTTGGCTGGCTGGCTGCTGTTGCTCACGAGCTGGCGGCCCACCACCTGGGCGCCGAGATGGGCCAGCTGCAGGCGCAGAGCTGCAAGGACGGTATAACCGCCACTGCCTGAGTGGCTGGCGATCACGATGGGCCGGCCATTGAACAGGCTGCGGAAGTCCGCGCCCTGCACCGACAACCAGGCAATGGCATTGGTAAGCACTGGCGGGATCGAGCCGTTGTATTCGGGTGCGCAGATCACCCAGCGTGGGACTGCAGCCAGTTGTTCGCTCAGCAGGCCGATTGCTGCTGGGATGCCGGCGACAGCCAGTTGGCGGGGAGTGAACAGGGGTAAGACGGCTTCGGTGAGATCCAGGACCTCGGCCCGCAGCGCCCGACTGCGGGCGCAGGCGGCGAAGCGCTCAGCCAGTTTGAGATTTTCGCCATTGCTGGCGCTGATCACGAGCAGGTCAGTGCGCATTGGAACTGGCGACGAGAGCAAGCAAGATAAGGGGATTCATCACAGCAGCCCAGTTTCCGGCTGGCCGGACTGACCAGGCCCTGAGGTGTTTACCGTGGCGCGATGACGACGACGGTCTCCTCCGCAACGCCGGTAACCAGCACCAGCCTGGCCTTTCCCGCCATCCGCCGCGGCTCCCTCACCACCCTGCAGGTGAACCTGGGCTACCGCTGCAATCAAAGCTGCAGCCACTGCCATGTGGGGGCGGGGCCAAGCCGGACCGAAATGATGGAGCAGGCAACCTTGGAGCTGATCCCCCAAGTGCTGTTGGCCAGGGGGATCAGCGGCCTCGACATCACCGGCGGTGCGCCGGAACTCCATCCCGGTTTTCGCGACCTGGTGCAGGCCGGGCGCCAGGCCGGGGCCGCAGTGATCGATCGCTGCAACCTCACGATCCTGAGCGAACCCGGCCAGGAGGATCTGGGCTCCTTCTTGGCTCAGGAGCGGGTCACGGTGGTGGCCTCCCTGCCCTGTTATCTGCAGGACAATGTCGATCGCCAGCGCGGCGATGGGGTTTTTGATCGCAGCCTGGCGGGTTTGCGCCAGCTCAATGCACTCGGCTATGGACAGGCGGGTTCCGGCCTCGAGCTCTATCTGGTGTTCAATCCTCAGGGACCCGTCCTGCCTCCGCCCCAGGCGCGGCTTGAAGCTGAATACCGGCGGGTGCTGGCCCGGGACCACGGCCTGGTGTTCACCGGCCTCTATGCCCTGGCCAACATGCCGATTCGCCGTTTTGAGGCCGTGCTGCGCGCCAGCGGCGAGTTGGAGGCCTATCAAGCTCTGCTGCGACGTCAGCATCGAGCGGCCAATCTCGAGGCTGTGATGTGTCGCCACTTGATCAGCGTCGACTGGCAGGGCCGGTTGCATGATTGTGACTTCAATCAGATGCTGGATCTCGGGCTGAGCCGGGAAGGCCTGGGCGCCAGT